>JBDSYB010000229.1:0-13579 GCA_039925885.1 Verrucomicrobiota bacterium | reverse complement strand
AGGACGAGCAACGCTGCTGAATTTTTAAAATCTGCGAGCGAAACAATTTTGCCATTCGTATCGGGCAACTGAAAATCCGGGGCGCTCGTGCCAAGCGGCAACATGCTGGAAGGTGTTAAAGCCATGTTAGGAATTTCGATTGTTGAATTTCGATTGTCGAGCGCGGAATTGAAGAAGTGCAATTACAACATTTATAAATTATTCCGAAACCGAACCTGAATTCTTTTGGGAATTTTTTTAGTTCTGTTAATTCTGTCGGCATGTTTAACCCAGCCGATTTGTTTGACCTCAGCCAAAGTGAGCATTCCAAAATTTTCGACGGGTGCGAAAACGCCTGGGACGCGCTGAAGATTTTAAAAACTTATTTTTCCGCCAATCTGCGATGCGAATTGCACAACCGCTGCGAGGGAAAAGTTTTTATCGGTCACGACGTTTTTATCGGCGAAGGAACAATCGTGGAAGACGGCGCGATGATCAAAGGACCCGCCATCATCGGGAAAAATTGCGAAATCCGGCACAGCGCCTACATCCGCGATCACGTCATCATCGGCGACAATTGCGTGGTGGGAAATTCGAGCGAGATCAAACATTCGATTTTATTTAACGGTTGCCAGGTTCCCCATTTTAATTATGTAGGCGATTCGATTCTCGGTCACAAAGCGCACCTCGGCGCGGGTGTGAAAATTTCCAACGTGAAATTGGTTCCCGGAAATGTGTTTGTAGAAATCGAGGGCGTTCCCTTTGACACCGGATTGAAAAAATTTGGCGCGCTGCTCGGAGATTTTGCGGAAATCGGCTGCAACTCGGTTTTGAATCCCGGCAGCATTGTGGGGCGCAAGTCGATTATTTATCCCAACACGAATTGGCGCAGTATTTTGCCCGCCAACATGATTGTTAAAAACATCGCTGCCCAGGAAATCGTGGAACGGCATCCCAGAAATTGAGTGGCCTTGATCGGGGGACATCAGCTTCCGCAAAACTTTTCTTTTCGTTTCCGGTGGGAATTCTTTAGCTTTGCCCCGTGAAAATTTTTGCATGGCTATTTTTTCTGATCGCGCTGACGTCGCCCTCGCCTGCGGCCGTCAAACTCGGCAACGAAGTCCTCGTTGAAAAAAAGTTTCAACCCCTGCTGGGAAAACGCATCGGGTTGATCGCAAATCCCTCAAGTGTTAATTCGCGACTTGATTCCACGATTGATATTTTGCGCAATGCGCCTGAAGTGAAACTGATCGCGCTTTTTGGTCCAGAGCATGGAATCTACGGCGACATTGCGGCGGGCGATAAAGTGACAAATCGCGTTGATGTCCGCAGCGGTCTGCCCGTTCATTCGCTCTACGATAAAACGCGCAAACCTACGCCTGAAATGTTGAAGGGACTCGATGCGCTCGTGATGGATGTTCAAGACGCGGGCGTTCGTTCCTACACGTTCATCAGCACGATGGGACTCGCGATGCAGGCGTGTGGCGAAGCGGGAATTGAATTCATTGTCCTCGACCGCCCTAATCCGCTCGGCGGCGAACGCATCGAAGGTCCGATTGTCACTGAGGAATTTCGCTCGTTCGTCAGCCAATACGATATTCCTTACATTCACGGAATGACGATTGGCGAATTGGCGCAAATGATTAACACCGAGCGATGGGTCACCAACCAATGCAAGCTTACCGTCGTGCCGATGCGCGGCTGGAAACGTTCGATGCTATGGGCGGACACAGGTCTGCAATGGATTCCAACTTCACCGCACGTTCCAGAAAAAGATTCGCCTATGTATATGGCCGCGAGCGGCATCATCGGCGAACTGGGCAGCGCGAACATTGGCGTCGGTTATCCTGCGCCATTTCATTGCATCGGTCTGCCGGGAATGGACATGTGGAAAACTGCCGAGGCGCTGAACAATTACAAAATTCCGGGAGTGAAATTCAAACCGCTGACTTACAAACCTTATTACGGGCCGTTCACCACGAATATAATATCCGGCGCGCAACTTTACATTCTCGATCCGCGCCGAGCGCCGTTGACCGCGTTGAATTTTTACATCCTGGAAGCCGTGCAAAAAATTTCAGGACGCGATTTATTTTCCGACGCGAACAAAACTTTTGAAGAAGCCCAGGAGAAAAAAGCGAAAGCTGCCGCCGAAAAAGCCGCCAAAGATAAAGCCGAAGGCAAGGAGCCGAAAAAAGAGGAGCCGTCCAAAACGCCCGTGAAACCGCCGACTGCTTTCGATATGTTCGATAAAGTCAACGGAACCGACGCGCCGCGCAAAGCATTGCAAGCCGGAACGCCCGCTTCAGAAATCGTGAAGTCGTGGAAATCAGGTGAAGATGAGTTCCGCAAGAAACGGAAAAAATATCTGCTTTATTGAAAAGCGATTGGCATGAACCTGCCTCCCGGTTTCGCCGCTTCTTCGAATCCACTGAGCAGGGTCGCTCACTCCCGATAGAGCGACAGTCCATGGAACGAACAGGAAAACGGTTTCTTTGAAGAATTAATCGCTTCGACACCGACGGATAGATTTTGAGGAAAATCGACTTCAATGGGATTAAAGGCGCGCCAGTTCACGCCGTCCTGACTCGCCATCGCCAAAATGCGGTTGCCCCGCCGCGCCACGCGCAGAGAAATGTCGCGGTCTTCTATCTCAAATTCATAGTTTGACACTTTAGCGTCCGGTCCATGACGCCACTCAAAATTCGCGTAGTGTCGCAGCTTTTTTCCCAACAGCACGGCTCCGCGTTGCAGGCTCAAATGGTTCTGTTTGTCCTGCACCAGGAGCAGACCCGCGCCGTGATAGGGCCGACGTCCTTCGATAGTGCTGGGTTCAGCCGGTTGAAATGCTCCATGAATCTTTACTTCCAAAACAAAATCTCCATCCACTTGCGCCAGAACACGTGGAGCGTTCCAGCGTTGCAGTTCGGCGGCGAAGTCATGCGCAGTCCCCGGCACATCAATATGGATCGTGTCATCCTTCGTTCGCACCTGACAATCGTGATCGGGGTCAACGACATTATTCCAACCGTCCTTGACGACAATTGGTTTGAGTAGTCTTGGCTTGGGCACCAAAGCCGGTTTAGAAATATCAGTCGAACGGGCTGTAATCGGTTGGGGATTTGCAGGACTGATTTCAGGCGTGGAACTTTCGTTGGTCGCAACGGGGCGAAGACGATAAAATCGCACGGCACTGGTGGGTGAATCCAAGTCCACAAAGAAAAGCCGATTCGTGTCCAGAACCACATTTGTCAGTGTCGTCCAGGCATCGGGGCTTTGCAGATTGGTCGTGTATTGCAACTCGTAACTCACTCCAGGTGCGCCCACGGCAGTTAGGCCCGCGTAAAAGCGCAAATCTTGAATGCTGCCGTCGATGGCTGGTTCTGCCCTCCCGGAATGGTGGACGGTTAACGTGAACGCCGCGACCAACGCCCACTCACTCAATATCGTTCTCATTAGTTTCCTGTTGGTTATGGTTTTGGCTCAGGCTACTCCCGAAAGCAAATGCTTTTGGAGGCCATTGAGCAGCACCTTTCATCGGTGGCAGAACTATGCGTCCACCTTTAAACAAACGTCAATCAGGCGATTTTCCAAAATCTGCGTGCTCTCTGTTTTTCCCTCGCATACAACAGTCTCATGACCGAGCCAGACACACTCCAGCAAATTGACCGCACTTATGTTCGCGTTGGCAAACGCAGGCTGAGTTATTTCGCCGGGTGCGATTATTTCCGTCTCTCCAGTCATCCCCAAGTTTTGCGAGCGCTGACCGAGGGATTGAAAAAATATGGATTGAACGTGGCCGCATCGCGTAAGACCACGGGCAACCACGAACTCTACGGAAAACTGGAAAAATCTTTGGCTCAATTTTTCGGAAGCGAAAACGCCGTCCTCGTTTCCAGCGGCTACGTGACCAACTTGATTGTCGCGCAAGCATTAGCTGGAAATTTTTCGCACGTCCTCATGGACGAGAAAACGCATCCATCGCTCCTCGACGCCGCGCAATTCTTTGATTCCCCGATTTTGCAATTCAAACATCGCGATACCGAAGATTTGTCCCGCGTTATTTCGCGAATCGGAAAGAACACAAAACCGATTTTGCTGAGTGATGGAATGTTTTCCAACGACGGCTCGCTCGCTCCGCTGAAATTGTATCTGAAAATTCTGCCGTGCAATTCCATGTTGCTGGTGGACGATGCGCACGGTGCGGGCACGCTCGGCAAAACCGGAAAAGGGACAATTGAACTCGAAGGCATCCCACGAAGTCGCGTCATTCAAACCATCACCTTGAGCAAAGCCTTCGGCGTTTACGGCGGCGCAATTTTGGGTTCACGCGATTTGCGTGAAAGGATTTTGGCAAAAAGCAAAATGTTTGGCGGCAGCACGCCATTGCCATTGCCGCTGGCGAACGCTGCTTTGACTGCGGTTCAAATTTTACAAACGCACAAAACTTTGCGACTCCGACTTGTTCAGAATGTGAGTTACGCAAAAAATGAATTGCGCAAAGCCGGTTTGGAAATTTCCCCACCGCCGAGTCCGATCGTCGCAGTTTTTCCAAAGACCTCGGGCGAGGCGGAAAAACTGAAAGCGCGTTGTCTGGCGAACGAAGTTTTTCCCTCATTCATCAAATATCACGGCGGGCCGAAGAATGGATATTTCCGCTTCGCCATTTCCAGCGAGCACACGAAAAAGCAGTTGAATGCTTTATTGAAAGCGCTGGTTGGATAGAATTAATAAAATTTACTGAATTTGATTATGAAATCCCGTCCCACGCTGATGGGCTGAAAAAATCCTCTCTTTATTGCGTTGAGCGTCCGTTGCTGAAAAGAACTGTTTTCCATTCAGCCAACGCGATGTAACTTGGAAAATATTATGGGAAAACAAATACTCTTTGCCCTAACCAGCCTCTTCTCTGTTTCTTTTTCGGCCTTCGGCACGGTTTCGCTTAGCATGTCCCAGACATTCCCTTCCCAGGTCACAATTGGCCCGTCCAACCAGCCCGCGTCGATCACCATTGTCCACACTTCGACGCCTCCCAACAATACGGGAGCCATCACTGTTTCCGGCATCGAAATAACGACCGGCTGCGGATCAAGCGCGTTTGATTGTCCCACTTCCGACGCCGGAGTTTTTTCCTACAGCGCCACCGCAACCGGCCGGCTCGGCACTCCTTTCGCGGGCATCACCTTCACTTTCTCTTCGCCCGATCCGACCACGGGCGAGGTCCAATTGACTCCCAGTTTTACTCCGATGCTCGGCGCGCCCGGCTCAGGCAACGACACGGGCATTATTGACTTCACATTTAACGTCCTCAAATCTCCGACCATCGATACGCAACCCGGGATACCTGGCGTCCAAACCTGGAGCACACCCAGCGCGTTTGGCAGCAAGGACGCTCAAACCATCCGAACCAAAGCGAATACTTCCGTGACGGTTGCGAAAGCTTCACCCACGTTCAACGCCGTCGCGACACCGGCGACCATTCTTTTGGGCGGCAGCGTTTCAAATGTTGCCACCCTCTCCGGCGGAGCCAATCCCACCGGCACCATCACCTTCAATTTGTACGGAATCACCAACGGTATCTGTCAGGGCGCGCCCCTCTTCACCTCACAGAAACCAGTGAGCCCAGGCGGAACGACGTCCTCCGCTTCCTACACACCTTCGGCCACCGGACTTTACAGGTGGGAAGTCAGTTACAGCGGCGACGCCAACAATTTTAGCGCGACAAGGCCCTGCAATTCTTCCAACAGCACGGTCAACGTGGAATTTTTGAAAATTCTTTCCATCACCAAAGCAACGAACATCGTTTCCCTTCAATTCGAGGGCGTGGCCAGTCACACTTACCAGGTGCAATATCGGAACACGCTGCAAGCCGCTGATTTTTGGACGAACTTTGCCGGCTCTTTTCTGGCGAATAGCAACGGAAGGTTTTTTTTCAGTGAGACCTCGGCTGTCCCGACGCGATTCTATCGCGGTAAAGTTCCCTGATCGACTCTCTGCTGTGAGGCGCGCGCTCGGCCACGGAAACGCCAAAGCGTTGAGCGAAATTTGATCGGGACAAGTTCGGCGACTTAATTTATTTTTGCCAACGTCTTATAAAGGAAAAAAATCCATGAAACTCGCGCTTAATTTTCTCAAAATAGTATTTACATTCGTCGTCCTCGTTCATTGCGGAATTGCCGCTTTGGCCGCCTCTTTCACAAACGCCACGACCATGACTATTGCGGACGCCATTTGCAGTGGAGCATCTGGAAAGGCTTCGCTTTATCCCTCACCGATTATTGTTTCGGGACTGTCCGGCACGGTGACGAAGATCACGGTGACATTGTTCGGCATGACTCACGCGTTTCAAGGCGACTACGAAGTGATGCTCGTTGGCCCCGGTGGCGGATCGCAGAACCTCGAAATTTTGTCAGACGCAGGCACTGGCGGCATTTCATGGGAAGCGATCCAACAACGCATCCTCGGTACGACTCGCCCGTGATTGACCTTGTTTTCTTATTTTCCGCCGATGCTGATATTCAGGCCGGTTTCTCATCAGCAGATCGAAACAATCGATGGGTGGTAGGGCGCGTCACACCGTGCGCGCCGTTTCGAGTAGGGCGCGTCACTCCGTGCGCGCCGTTTCGAGTCTTGCCAACCAACGGCGCGCACGGAGTGACGCGCCCTACCAATCAAACTTTGGGAATCCACTCGTTCAACCCGCGCTCATTCAGCGCGGCGTTTTCTTGCAACAGTTCCAGCGCTTCGCCGACTAAATAAAGCGAGCCGGTGACAACGACCAAAGAATCCTGCGCCGTTGTTTCAAAAGCTTGCGCCAAGGAATTCAATGCCACGATTTTCGCGTCGGGAATTGTTTTGCGAACAGCGCGTTCCAATTCTTCCGGCGCAGTCGTTCGTTCGCTGCTGACGGGAACGACAAATATTTTTTCGGCAAGCGGCATGAGGATTTCGCAAATCGAAGACCATTCTTTGTCCTGTAAAATACCGATGATGAGGGTCGGTTTGTTTCCGGGAAAATATTTCGCAATCGCCGCCCGCAAAGCCATCGCGCCCGACGGATTATGCGCGCCATCCAACAATATTGTTTGGCCAGATTTCGTTTTAATCTGCTGAAGGCGTCCGGGCCATTGCAATCGCGACAGGCCATCGCGGATAGCGTTTTCAGAAATCGGAATTGTTGAGCCAAGAATTCGCGCTGTGGCAATCGCCAGAGCAGCGTTGAGCCTTTGATGCACACCGAGCAGTGGAACAGCAATTTTATCGAGCGGCGGAGTTTTCGTTTCAGCAAAACCAATTTGCGTCAAACGAGAATTTTTTTCGCGCGCGGTTTTGGCGATGACATTTAGCGCTTCAGGTTCGTTTGCTGCGGTAATGATCGGAACACCGTGTTTGATGATACCCGCTTTCTCAAAGGCGATTTGCGAGAGAGTGCTGCCGAGCCATTTTTCGTGATCGAATTCCACATTTGTAATCACGCTGGCGAGTGGCGTGACGATGTTTGTGGCGTCGAGCCGTCCGCCCATGCCGGTTTCCCATATCACCAACTCGCACTTTTGTTCAGCGAAATATTTCAGCGCCATCACGGTGACGAATTCAAAAAACGTTGGTTGAAATGAAACATCAGCGGTAGGGCGCGTCACTCCGTGCGCGCCGTGGCTCAATATTTCCGAAGCGGCGCGCAGGGGACTGACGCGCTCTACCTTCAACACTTTTTCCCTCAATTCACAGACAAGGCGGGCCACATCGCCCTCACTGACAAGCTGCCGATCGACTTGAATTCGTTCGGCAAATGAAACCAGATGCGGCGACGTGAAAAGTCCGACGCGCAAACCAGCCGCGCGATAAATACTTTCCAACATCGCGCAAGTGGAGCCTTTGCCATTCGTGCCCGCGACGTGGATGAAACGAAGTTTCTCCTGCGGATTTCCTGCGAGCGCGGCCAGTTTGAAAGTATTTTCCAGCCCAAACTTCGCACCGAACATTTGAAGGTCGTATAGAAATTGAACTGCTTCTGCGTAGGTCATCTCAAAATTTGATTCGCGAAGAATCGATGTCGAGCAGCTCGTAGCTTTTCCAATTCACGTCGTCGAAGTGCCACCATTCCGTCGGCAAACCGATGAAGCCGTTTTTGTGCATGACGCGTTCCAGCAACTCTCGATTCTGAATTGCTTCGGCGGGCGCGTTCTTAAAATTGCGGTGCGCTTTTTCGGTGAACTCATCGTAACCCGACGGCATCAACACTTCTTTTTTGTCGCGCAAGTTGATGAGCGTCACATCCACTGCCGCACCGCGATTGTGGCGCGAACCTTTCGCGGGATTTGCGACATAACCTTCCTGCGGGAAAACTTCCCACATTTTTTTCTGCACAGCGACGGGCCGGTAGGCATCATAAATTTTCAGGCCAAGCCCCAATTCGTTAAACTCTTTTTGCGCATTGCGTAGTTTGTAAGCGGCGGCGCGGCGCAGCAGAGTGCGGTCACTGTCGTAAAGTTTTTTGCCGGTAAAATTGTTCGTGGTGGCGTAGCGAATATCGAGGACGATGCCGGGAACCGCCTTTTTTACATCCACCAAATCGCTAGGCGAAAATGTTGCGCAGGAAAAAAATAGGCAAACGCAAAGAGAAGTGATCGCCCAAACGAGTCGGCACGCAGAGGCAGTTGGTTTTTTCGTCACGGTTGAGCAATAGCGGTTGAGCGAGCAAGCGTCAACCGGGCCGAGCAGAATGCTTCCCAAGAAGCACCGGGGAATTTATGGATCAAGCGTAACCATTGCACCGGACTTGCCATTTTTTTGCGCGTATTCAGCCAGAAATTTTTCGTGTTCGATCAAGACCGCCCGCACCACGGCGGAGTCATCGGCATGGCCAAATTCGGGAACGCTGTCGGGAATCAAGTCGAACTGGCGATGCGCATAAACCAGCGCAAACGCCGCGCTGGCCGCCGTCACGTAGGGCAAATCCTGGGCCAATCCTTCCACGAAGTCTTCGACGACGTTTGCCAAAAAATCCAATTGATCAGTCAAGTGCGGATATTTTTTATCCTGGATGTCGGCGAACTCCAGTTTGAGCATGGGCAATTTCCCATGAAGATTTTTCAAAGTTTTGGGGGTAATTTTCCCAGCCCCGTTATGAACAAATTTAACAATTTCTCCCATGCCGCTGAAGGTGAAGTAAAGCCACGCCTGCCGCAAGTGGCGAGCTGCCGATATTCAAGTCAGGTGGACGATGACCCTTTGGTGGAAGTTCGCCCCACGCTTACACGATTTCCACCGGGCATCTCGGCAGCGCGTCCAAAAATGCCTGACCATATTTCTTGGCCAGAACGCGGTTGTCCAAAACCACCACGATGCCCTTGTCGTTTTTGGTCCGAATCAAACGTCCCACTCCCTGCCGAAATTTCAGAATTGCTTCCGGCAAAGAAAAATCCATGAACGAATTCCCGCCATGCGCTTCGATATTTTCGATTTTTGCCTCGATCAAGGGATGGTCAGGAACAGCGAACGGCAAGCGCGTGATGATGACGTTGGAAAGCGCTTCACCCGGGACATCCACGCCCTGCCAAAAACTATCCGTGCCGAATAAAACTGAATCAACATTCGCTTTGAATTTCTCCAGCATGAGTGAACGCGGCGTGCCGGTTCCTTGCACGAAACATTCCAATTGCAATTCAGCAAAAAAAGGCTGCATGCGTTCGGCGATGTTTTGCAGCAATTTGAAATTTGTAAAAAGCACGAAGGCTTTGCCGTGGGTCATGCGTAAAAAATGTTCGATCCAATGAACCAGTGCCGATTCATAACCAGACTCGCGCGGGTCAGGCATCTTCGCCGCTACAAATAATTTCATCTGACGTTCGTAATCAAAGGGCGAGCCGACCTGGAGCAGCGGCGCTTCTTCAGCGCCGACTTGTTTGGCGAAATAACTCAAACCTGATTTGCGATTTCCGGCTTGTCGTTTGCGAGTTTGGTTCTCATCGGTCGCGCTTTGGTCTTTGGACTTTGGACTTTCGACTTCATTGGCCACTGCCAGCGTCGCGCTGGTCATGATGACCGATGTGTCCGAGCCAAAAAGTCGTTGCCGCAAAAACTCCGCGACATTTACGGGCGCGGCATTGAGCGCCAGATTTTTTTGCGATTTGCCGGAACGTTCGACCCAATAAACGTGATCTTCTTCGCTTTGGCTGAGAAAAGTGGCGACCTCGTTGCGCAACTCCGCGAGACGCCGATTGCACTCCATCAACTCCTGGCCGGTGTCTTTGTCCTCGCTCGTTTTAATCAATTCGCTGACAGCTTCGCGCAACCGTTGGATTGGCAGGGTCACATTGTCCTTCACCAAATCATGCTCGCGAATGCGAAGTTCTGTCCAACTGCGCTCTCTGGCAGCCGAACGAAATCCCGTCTCGCTTTGAAATTCTTTCTGCGCCGTAACCAGCTTCTCGCAAGCCTCCTCGACAGAAAAAAAGAATTGGTCAATTTCGCCTATCAAACTCGCCACCAACTTCACTGCCGCGCCTTGTCGCAGCGTGGCGAGCAATCCTTTTTCAGTGCGAGGATTCCAGAGGCGTTGCAGCGAGTAACGCATTTGGCCGCTGGATACACTCAAGCCGATGTGCCGCGATGCGACGTTCTCCACCTGGTGCGCCTCATCGAAAATCACGAAATCATTTTTGAAAAGGACGCCCCCTTCCACTTCTTCATCCACGCCGCCAAGGTTCATAAAGAACAAAGTGTGGTTCAGCACCAGCACATCGCTGGAAAGAATGCGGCTGCGCATACGTTGAAAAAAACAAGGCGCGCCCGACTTCCCAAAATCCGATTGGTTCCCGCAAAGTTTCGGCGTGCAGAGCCCGCGTTCGGAACAAACTTGCGACCAGACTTTCGGGTCCGGCTCGATCTCGAAGTCCGACAAACTTCCGTCCTCCGTTCCTTTCGACCATTCGTAAATGCGCTGCAATTCCTGAATTTCTGGAGAGGTAAATAAACTGTCCGCTTGCTGTATCGCTTTGTGCAATCGGCGCGTGCAAAGATAATTTTGCCGACCCTTCATCATCGTGAAACTGAATTTGACCGGCGTGGGAAGTTGCGCCAATACCTGCTCCAACATCGGCAAATCTTTTTCCACAAGCTGCTCCTGAAGATTGATGGTGTGCGTAGAGATGACCGCTTTTTTTCCGTTCGCCACCGCAAATAAAATGGCGGGAATTAAGTAGGCCAGACTTTTTCCAACGCCCGTGCCCGCTTCAACCACGAGATGTTTTGTTTCCTTTAGCGACCGCGCGACCGCGACCGCCATTTGCTGCTGTTCAGGACGATATTCAAAATTTTTCGCCTTGGACAAAATTCCGGTTGGAGAAAAAATTTCTTCAACGCGTTTGACCAAATCGGACGTGGGTCCGCCGGGTTGATGTTCAATAATGGAAATCACTTTATTCTGCGGAAACCTTCCCCAATGGGGTGGATCGAATCAACGTTCCAGAACACGATAAAACTTGTAGTCGGCATCTTTGGTATCTTCGAGAAGCATGAACCCATTCGTTAAGGAAAGCACATTGGTCAAAGGCGACCAGTCATTCAAGTTGGTGCTGGCCTGCACTTCAAAATTTCCCAGTTCATTCGTAGTCAGCAGCGCGCCGTCGGAATCGCCAAAAAGCAATTTAACCTTGTCAGTAAGATTGACCGGCGTTTGCAATTTCTGCGGAAAAAGCACGCGCAAAACGGCGTTGCTGCTGACGAGGTTCGTGAAAGAATTGCTGATCAAGACTGAGTAACTTCCCGAATTGGTGCGCGCAACATTGGTTAAAATAAGCGTGGCATTCGTCGCATTAAAAATGGCCACTCCACTTTTGCGCCATTGATAGGTGATCGGGTTGTTTCCGACCGCATCAATCGACAGCGTTGCATTGGCCGATTTTGTCACCCATTGATTTTGCGGCTGGCGGGCGATGCCCAAAGGAGCGCGGAAGACATGCAGGCGCGAACCCGAGGCGTAACCAAAGACCGGTGACAAAAAGCGGATTCGATTGATGCTTCGGCTGTTATTATATCCATTGGTGGCCCAAGTCAGCCCTCCGTTGGTCGTCTGGAGAAAGTTGATTGCGTAAGGAGACGTCGAAGAAGAGCCGCCGACCCATCCATCGTTCGCGTTCACGAAACCGATGCCTTGCGAATAAAAGGTGGTGGTTCCCTGAATTTGCGTGAACGGAATTCCATTTGAAACCCAGGAATTTCCACCGTCCGTCGTTTTGTAAAAAATGTGATTTGTCATTGGTCCATTCTGTTGCAAGGAGACGTAGCCCACCTCTGGTGTAGGCCAGGACATCTTCCAGAAATAGCAGGTTGGCTGGGTTGTTGACGCGACCACTGCCCACGTCAAACCCCCGTTGGTCGTCCGTGCGATGCTGCCATGATAAAGACCGGAAGCGTAACTGTTTGTGTCCATGCCGACGACAAAACCATTCGTCGCATCTTTGAAATAAACATCCATAAGTCCGTTCATCACACCCGCCGCCGTCAAGTCCACCACTGTCCAGTTTGTTCCCGCGTTCTCGGATTTTACAAAAATGGCCGGGCCACGCACGCGACCTGCACCGTAAATATGTTGCGAATCCAAGACGTGAAATGCGCAAAAACCTTTCATGCCCTGCTCGCCCAAGCCCGGCACCACCGCCCAATTATCTCCGCCATCGAAAGTTTGATACAAAACATTTGTGTCGGTGGTGGAGCCATCGTAAGAACCTGCGCCTAGATTTCCCGCAAAGCCTCGCGTCGCAGAAGCGAATCCAATCGAGCGAAAATGTGTCCCCGTGCCTTTATTCAATTTTAAATTCCATGTCGTGCCTCCATTCGTGGTTCGGTAAATCGTTCCAGCGCCGCCGCCAGCCGCCCATCCATTGGTTTCGTCAATGAAATGAATGTCGTCCATGCGAAGAGTCGGGGTCGGAGAATTGGACATCTGCGTCCAGCCGAAAGATTGCGCATTACCACCGCAAATGAAGCAGGCACTCATTGCGAGAAAAAGAAATCGTTTCATAACGTTGGGTTGACCGACGAAACATGCCACGTTTTGAAGCCGAACTCACGCACAAAGTTTTCCGCTGACGCGCGGATTTGAACACGTCGTCGCTCGAACGGATCGTGAAAGGCCAGCGCGACGGCGCGCAAACCGATCGGGAATTTCAAATTCGCCTGGCGTTTTTTTTCCAATGGAGCGAGCGGCGAACCGTAAAGTGGATCGCCTAGAACCGGATGGCCCGTTTCCGCCAGATGCACCCGAATCTGGTGGGTCCGCCCGCTGACCGGATGCGCTTCCACCAAAGTTTTATTCTCACGCGTTTCCACCACCTTGAAAAATGTTTCGGCTTCCTTGCCATTGCGCGCATCCACTTTCATTTTTCCAATTTCCCCGGGATCAGGAGCAAGGCTTAGATTACAACTCCACTCCGCGCTTTTAGGATTTCCTTCAACCGCCGCCAGATAAATTTTCTCCATGCGACGCGACTCGAACAATTCTCCGTAGGTTTTCACCGCGCCAATACTTTTCCCAAACAACAAAATACCGGTGGTCTCCGCGTCGAGACGATGGATGTGGTGAAGATATTTTAAATTG
>JBDSYB010000228.1:0-16088 GCA_039925885.1 Verrucomicrobiota bacterium | reverse complement strand
CGGTAAAATGTTTTCATATTATTGGTGAAGCCAGGGTCAATGTGTCGTCTGCAAACTCGGTCGCATCACCGCGCGGTGATATGCGTCGCTGTCGATGAAACCTTCTTTCCGTTTTGGCTCGGCCTGTTGTTGGGCTAATTGCGTGGTATATGAAAAATACCATTCATAATTTTGCTTTTCGGTGACATTTCCGGCCACGTCCGTCGCCGTAACCACATCGTAAAGAAAGATTCCGACGGTGCCTTTGTTTTGAACGAGGTCGAGCGTCGGACCGTAGATGGTGAATTCGGTTTCGTTGCGCGGCGGGACAATTCCATTGAGGAATTCTTTGTAATCGACTTTGTCGAATGGAATGAGCTTTCCGCCGACATTGAATTGAACGACCGAGCCTTGCCCGCGAAACACACGCGAGAGTTTGTTGTTCACTCTGACGGTAAACTGAAGCCGGCTTGGTTCAGTTTCCATATACGGGATCGTGCTTTCCCGAACATACACCTGTGAGTTTTGAGTTTCAGACGGCACAAGAATCAGGGCGGCGAACGGCGGTTTAACCTGTTCCACTGTTTTCTTTTCCTTTTGCACGCCCTTGTAAAGGGCAGGCACAATAGAAATTTCCACGCCGCCTTTTTCCTGCGCTTCCTTTGTTCCTTCGACAGCGGCAAGTGTCGGAACCTGACAACTGATCATGGTCGTTTGCGGTGTCGTCGGCCCCTGACCAGTTTGGCAACCGGTGATAACAAACAGGGACGCAATAGATATTGAGGTGAATTGGATTATGGATTTCATTAGATTAAATTGGTTGGGTTCAGGAACGTGGAGGAAGACCCGATGAAGCGGACTCGCGCATCTTTTCCGCCATTTTCGTTGCCAGATATTCTGCCTGTTTGTTGGCCATTTCCTTTTTGTAGTTCCAAACGGCGTGAGCAAACGCGATTAACCAAAAGAATGGTGCCATAAAAATGAGCGCAAAAACAATGATGCAGAGGCACGCACAACCGTAAAAGAACGAGTTGATGACGAAGTGCCCCCATTTCTTTCGAGTCAGGAAATAGAGAGGAGGAATGAAGATAACGCCGAGAATCATAGTTTAGACCTTTCTGCCGCTGCCGTTAGGCATCCATTGTTTAGGGTTCATTGAGGTAAAATCGGGCACCACGCTCGATTCATTGCTGCCGATATTTAGCAATGTATTGCTAAAAAGCAATAGCTTTCTTTATTCCCTTTATGATTCACGGTTGATGGGCAGAAAACCAAAAACACGCCGCGATTCTTACGGTGCTTGGCTGTATTATCTGCGAAAGGAAAAAAACCTTACTCAGCAGCAACTCTCCAAAAAAACCGGAATTCCCCAGCGAACAATTGCGCATTGGGAACGAACCGGAACGCTGGCGGGACGAAAAGAAATTATGGCGCTATCAAGTGTCTTAGGCGTGACCGCCGGAGAATTACTCCGTGAAAAAGAGCAGTCTTAATCTGGAAGACAATATGACAACGCCATCTTTTACGCCTGTAAAGAGGAATGTTTTGCGCTCGATTGTTGAATTTGTTTTCGGTTTTGAAAACAACAGGGGCGACATACTCGATCACTGGATAGCTTTTCACGACAGCCTGAGTTTTTCGCCAAAAGAATTCTATGAGATCATCGAAAAGGAATTGCTTGACCGAAAAATTCCCGGCCTCTCAATTTCCCGCCAAGAATTCAGCGAGGGCGGAATGCTCTCGGACAAACGAATTTATTTACAACTATTTCGCGAACGGCTTGCTTTGCATACCTGTGCCGCCCCGTTTGGTTCCGGCTATTTCTTTTCCTGCCGCACCGTGTATGTCCCGGCTTTGGTGCGGCTCTGGCACATCGTTGCGACAATTCTTTTTTTCGGGGCAATCGGTTGGATTTTGATAAAACCGCTTGGAATTGTATTCGCCGCAGTCGCGATGGTTGCTCTCATGTTCGCGCTGGCGGGAGTGTTGCGAAATGCGGCCACGTCTTCCTTTGGTGATATTGATTCTCTCTTACTTAAAATTCCGGTGATCGCTACGATTTATGAAGACTGGTTTCGCGCCGAAACGTATTGGCGAGATGACACGCGAATTATTTACCTCCAGCGGATTCCCGCGCTCATCAAGGAAATTGCGGAAGAAGTTACCGCGCAAAAGGGCGCAAAGTTGTTGGAGCAATACGAACGGGCACCGATTCTTGGCGAACTCTACAAACGTGTCTCACCTCGCAAAGTTTTAGACGCGGAGTAACTATGCCGACGGTCCACGAACAACTGTCGCAACAATTTCACGAGTGGGAAATTCGCGGTCGTGGCTGGCAGATGTTCAACGAACCGGTGTTTCCTGAACCGCCCTTTGTTCCCGTTCACGGTCACTATTTGCCTGCCACGCCAGCGATTGACGACGGACGCAGGCCAACAATTCTCAGTTCACTTTTTCGCAAATTAAGCGGGCAATCCGAACCGCCACCAATTATTCCAGAGGCTAAGAAAGAACTGGAGCCTGATTTTTTGGAGCGCAGCGATCTCGTTGAATTACACGCTTCGCTTCCACCTACCGCCAACGTTTCCAAAGAAGTATTTGAGCAATTCGTTTTGAGCCTCGCCAATTGCCGAGAGCCGATTGCCTTTGAACTGATTGGGACGAAGGAGAGCATCACTGTGCAGTTGGTCGCAGCGGACTCCGACATTGATCTTGTCCGCCACCAGCTTGAAGCGCATTTCCCCGAAGCCATTTTCACCAAACAAATTTCATTTCTGGAAACCAAATGGAATGAAGCAGAGGGAACCGAGGCAGTCATTTTTGAATTCGGCCTCTCGCAAGAATTCATGTTTCAAATTGCGGTCGCGCGCAACTTTAACGTTGATCCGTATATCGGGCTTGTCGCCGCGCTTTCCAATCTTCGCGAAAACGAACTAGCACTTTTCCAAGTCATCTTTGAGCCGGTGCGTCATCCCTGGAATGAAAGCATTTTGCGCTTGGTCACAGACGGCAGCGGTAAAGATTTTTTCGTCAATCGCCCTGAATTATCCGGCGAAGCAAAAAAGAAAATTTCTAAACCACTCTTTGCCGCCGTGGTTCGGATCGCCATCAAAAGCGATGACCGGATGCTCGACATTGCCAAAGATTTGGCCGGAGCGTTGACAGTTTTCTCCAATCCGGGAGGCAACGAATTTATTCCGCTTGCAAACAGCGACTATGATTTCATAGACCACAAAGAAGATTTGTTGCGTCGGCAATCTCGACGCAGCGGCATGATTTTAAACAGCGACGAATTGGTTTCGCTCGTCCATTTGCCTTCCTCATCCGTCCGAGCGCCCAAGCTCAAACGTGAAGTTCAGAAAACAAAAGCCGCACCGCAACTTGCTTTGAATCCAAGCGGCTTGCTTTTGGGAACCAACACATACGCAGGAATCACGAAAGAAGTTCGCTTAAATTCTGAGCAGCGCGTTCGGCACACATACATCATTGGCACCAGCGGCACCGGAAAATCGACGCTGCTTTTCAATATGATTCGGCAGGACATTGAGGACGGTCAGGGAATTGCCGTCTTCGATCCGCACGGGGATTTAATTGACAAAATTTTGGGCTGTATTCCTGAAAATCGAATTGATGATGTGGTTTTAGTTGACCCCTCCGATGAAGAATACTCGATCGGTTTCAACATTCTCTCCGCTCATTCGGATTTGGAGAAAAATCTTTTGGCATCTGACTTGGTTTCCGTGTTCCAGCGGCTCTCGACTTCCTGGGGCGATCAAATGGGCAGCGTATTGAATAATGCGATTCTGGCATTTCTCGAAAGCAGCAAAGGCGGGACGCTCGCAGATTTGCAACGATTTTTGATTGAACCGGCGTTCCGAAATGAATTTCTAAAGACCGTTCAGGACTCGCAGGTGCTTTACTATTGGAAGAAAGCCTTTCCACAACTGACCGGCAACAAATCCATCGGACCCGTCCTGACGCGTTTGAGCGGATTCCTGGATCGGAAACCAGTCCGCTACATGGTGACGCAAAAGGAAAACAAGCTGGACTTTGCGAAGATCATGGACGGTCGGAAAATATTTCTGGCAAAACTTTCTCAGGGACAGATTGGAAATGAAAATGCGTATTTGTTAGGCAGCTTTCTAGTTTCTAAATTTCAGCAGTTGGCGATGAGCCGACAGGCGCAGGCAGCGGCAACGCGAAAAGATTTTTGGCTCTATTGCGATGAATTTCACAACTTCATCACGCCCTCAATGGCGCAGATTCTTAATGGCGCGCGGAAATATCGTTTGGGTTTGGTTTTGGCGCACCATGAATTGCGGCAGTTGCAACGCGACACAGAAGTTTCGAGCGCGGTTCTTGCAAATCCCTACACGCGCATTTGTTTTCGTGTCGGCGATGATGACGCCCGGAAATTAGGAGACGGTTTTTCTTTTTTCGACAGCAAAGACCTTCAGAATATTCCCAACTTCCAAGCCATTTGCCGGGTTGAACGTGCGGATTGCGATTTCAATTTGTCAATTCCCTATCTACCAGAGCCAGATGAAGCGGAAGCGGCGGAAATTCGGAACCGGGTCATTACTGCTTCGAGAGAAAAGTATGCAGTGTCGCGCAAGCAGATTGAAGTCGAGCAAATTGCCGCGCTGCTCAATGAGGAAGCGGAGCCGACACAAAAGAAATCCGCGAAACCGTTACCCAAGGCCGTGGCAACCGAGCCAATTTCGCCCGTCATTGCTATTAAGCCACCCACCGAACCAGCCCAAATGCCGGTGGCGGAAAAAGGGATTTTCCCACCGCAAGAAACAATCGCAGAGGAACCAAAAACAACTCCAATACTTCAGGACAAAGGAATTGGCGGACATCAGCACAATCTTATTCGTGAGCGAATTGAACTTGCCGCTCGACAGCTTGGATATTCCACATCGCGCGAAGACCCCACCGGCAAGGGAGGGAAAATTGATATTGTCCTCGAAAAGCCACAGCGAGCCATTGCCTGTGAAATCGCCATCACAACGACGATTGATCACGAAGTTGGAAACGTGTCGAAATGCCTTAATGCCGGTTTTCAGCACATCGCCGTCATTTCACCGAGCGCTGATAGGTTAGAGAAAATTGCCGGTGCCGTGCGCGGTTCCGTTTCGCGCGAAGAAGCTGCGCGTGTCGCATTTTTTCGTCCCGATAACTTCATTACTCATCTTCAAGATTTGGCAATTCAAGACAGCGCACAAACGACCGTTCTCGAACCGAAAGAAAAGCAATACGGCAAATACAAAGTCAAAAACAGCGTCGTGAATCTGACTCAGGACGAAATCAAAGCGCGTGAAGAAGCTGCATTTGGGATGATTGCCGAGACGATGCGCAAGAAGAGGTAAGTCGGTTAATACGTTGTTGTTTGCGACTGGATTGGGAAGGAGCATTAACTGATTCCGGTAGTGTCCTAATTTGAACGGTTGAATTTGTTTGGTGCACAAACTCCGCACTGATATTGGCCGTGCCCGAACAGTTGAACATTTACCAGTTTTCGTGCGCCATCCCAACAGGCTAGACAATACGGGCCAGATTCCACACCTTCTGGAGTTTTGCGATTATAAAAATTTCCTTTTCTGATAAGCTGTGTTGAAATATCAGCCGCTTCGTTCAGTTGTTTAAATTTTTCCTTCAGGTCCAAGTTTTCTTCCCGGATGGCAAAAATCTCGTCGCGAAGATCGACAATTTTTTGATAAAGGTCTTGGTCTTGGTATTTCTTAACCAGAAGTGCGATTTCTTTTACATGTTCAAGTGCTCCCATAAATTTCCCTCGTAAAAATTTAATCCTAGTCCGAATCCAATCTTTCGGCAGCGGTTATCATCTTGGCAAAAAAGAGGCAGCGGATCGCCGAGAATGAGAAAAATATTCAGTGCATGAACGGAGCGAAAATCTGGTGTTATTTTTTCTTAACCGGCTTCGTTGTGAAGGTTTGCTTTGGCGTGTGGGAACTGCCTTTTACCCCATCGCCAAAAGCGGTTTTATTAATCCCTTTAATGGAAGTTGAATCAGATTTGATATTTTTTTCTTTGCTCATATGATCGCAAACATGAACCACGAAGAATTCCGCGCCAAGCTCAAAGAGCAGATATGTTACTCTGACTGGCATCATCGGTATTACACGTGCCGGGCGCGGAAATATAAGCGAATTGATTATTGGCTAAAATCTTTACTTGGATTGATTTCTATCATCGGGGCTTTAATGGCCGGAACAGACAATTTTAGAGTTGCCGGGGCAATAATGGCTGGCCTTTGCGCATTTTTATTGGCGACCGTACTTCCAAATTTCAGGTGGGAAACCATTGTCTCCGGCCTTAAAGAAGAACAAGAGGAATGGACTCGGATTTTTCAAGGCTATGAAGGGTTGGAACGCATGGATAAAATCTTTGATCGAGATGAGATGATAGCGCAAGAATTTCAGACAGTTGGAGAACTGCTGAAAGCAGCAAAATTGAACGACAGGAATTTGCCAGAAGATGAAAAATTGCTCAATAAACTAGAAGCGGACGTCAGAAAATATTACGAACTAGACCCGGAATAAATTTCATTTTGTTGCTCGACTGCTTTTTTGATTTTTTTCATACGTTTCTTTTGTTTTTCCTCTACATGCGTCTGCACGCAGAAAATTTTCTTATTTTTATTATTGACGAAGGGCCGCAGGAGTCATGCGCAAGCTGCCGTGCCGCTTGCAAAAATTATAATCAGCGAAATTCAAAGCCACCGCTGCCGAAAAAATCTCAAGCTTTTTACTTTTCAATCACACTGGGTTAATGCAAAAAAAGCCGCCCAAATCAAAGCTTGGGCGGCAAATGTAAATTTTCAATTCGGGGATGTAGTCGATGGAGTCCTCTTTTTTCGAGAAGCCAGAAACCGGTAGTTTGCAGCCCATTTTGATCCGATTCTTGTTTTAGTTCCAAGAATAACCAGAAACTTTGTGTCCTCAAACTCATACCAGAGACCCAGAGTGTCAGGATCATTTTTGTCGGTGTTTTTAAGCAGGCAGAGGATGGAGAACTCCAACTTTCCTTGAGGGAAACTGGCTCCGAATGCCATCACATGTTCAGTTCCTGGAAGTTCCCAGGGATTATCCGGTTCTGAAGAAACAATTAATTCACATGCTTCTTCGCTGGTTAAATCACGATTGAAGTGAAATAATTTCGCTTCGAATTCAACAATCCCTTTCCCGACAACAGGAAAACGTTTCTGAGTGAAAGATTTAATGCCGACTGGTATGTTGAACCCGCTCGTTCGAATCATTTTGTGAAGGCTTTGAGAGTAGTCTACTGTAATCGAGATGATCTGAGAAGCTGCCTCAGCTGCGGATAATGTAAGCATAATAATTCCTTGTGTGAATGGCTTCATGTAGAAGCATTTTGTGAATGTGCTGCCAGAGAGCTACTTAGCGTCCAGCTTAAAGATAGGAGTAGAGAACCACCTTTAAGCTGGAAACTAAGCGAGAAAGAAGATCGTGGGAAACCTAATGTAGTTGTAACTAAATTCGTTACAAAAGTCAATTGTTTGAAGGATGAGGCATGGATTAACGCCCTTTGAAAAAAGCGTCCGCCGCTTCAATAATTTTCTGCTTCAAAAAGTGTATGATTGATCTACCCGCTTCCGACTCTTCAAAGGGCAAGGCTTGATCCCAGTGCATATTGTTTTCGACTTTTTCATGGGCAAAATCCTTAGTAGGCAAAACCAAAGCTCGATGCGCTGGTAGCACCGTGGCAATCAAGTGTGCATCTATCGATTCTTCAGTCCTGCCTTCTAAGTCAGAATCGCGGATTATTCTGCGCACTCGTAAGGTTTTTTCGGAAACGTCAACGAAGACAGTAAAATCGAATAGATTGCGAATGGTTTTCGTGGCCAAAAGCAGTATGCCGTCAACAAGATTTATCTGTGAGGGGTAATACTTAAAGTCTCCTATGCGATCACTCGGGTCCTTAGAGTAAATTGGTATTTCCACGTTTTGTCCTTCTTTGACTAGCACCAAATGTTTCTCAAGCAAATCAAGATCAAATGCCTTTAGACAATCAAAGTTCCACTCGCCTTTTGGGAGATCCCGTGCAGAAGCACAGACGTAATAGTTGTCCATGGTAAATCCATCTACGGTGTATGGATTTCGGTCGAGCACGCGAACTAACGCTTTTCTGATTTGCTCTTTTCCCGAACACGATCCACCAGCAATTCCGACTAACATGTTCCGACTATTTTCCATCAGGAGATTAGATTCCAAATGGGAATCTTTGTCATCAGGAACTTACACGAGTATTTAAGCGAATGCCGAAGAAAAACATCGAGCTCAATGCAGCCGCTGATCGCGAGTTTTGATTCTATATTCCGGTCCAAGGACGACAAAATTAGAATAACTTTCAATAATCTTTTTTCGCAGTTCGAAAAGGCTTTTTTGGGGCTGTTCTTCAGCATAAAATATGGCTGGACGAGAAACCTTGAGCTCTCGGGCCACTTGAGCGCGGTTTTTCCCGGTAGACTCTCTGCATTTCTTTGCCAATGCAGCAAGCTTTGCATCATCAACCATTTCGCCTTCCTTCATTTCTTGAGACTATAAAATCGGGAGAAATTTACGACTTTTTTGTTGAAATCGTAACCGATGTAGTTACACTCCGTTTTATGAAAACTCTGCTTCCTCTGACAGAATCCTCAAAAAACGTCGGCATTTGGATTCGAGTTTCGACCGAAGATCAAGCTCAGGGCGACAGCCCCGAACACCACCTCGAACGCGCCCGCAGTTATGTCAAGAGCAAAGGCTGGAATGTCAGAGAGGTATATGACTTGAGCGGTCAAACTGGAAAAGGCGTTGTCGGCAATCCCAATGCCAAACGCATGATGAAAGACATTGAGCGCGGCCACATCACCGGGCTTGTTTTCTCCAAACTCGCCCGCCTTTCACGCAACCGGCGCGAATTGGAGGATTTCTCAGATTTTTTTAACAAACACAAAGCCGATTTGATTTCTTTGAGCGAAGCGATTGATACCAGCACCGCAGGGGGCCGGATGTTTTTTCATCTTCTTGGTGTCTTTGCCCAATGGGAGCGCGAAGAAATTGTAGAGCGGGTGAATGCATCGGTTTTGATACGCGCCAAACTCGGAAAACCGATCAATGGGAGCACTCCGTATGGTTATCAATGGAAAGATCGCAAGCTCATCCTTCATCCCGAACAAGCACCCATTCGCCGCAAGATGTTTGAGCTTTTTGTGCAACACCGCCGCAAAGGGGTGGTTGCCAAACTTCTGAATGTAGCCGGATACCGCACTCGCACTGGCGTTCCGTGGCGCGACATGCAGATTCATCGAGCACTGGTCGATACGAGCGCCAAAGGCATTTATTATTTCAACCGCTTCCGCTGCCTCGGCGCATGGAAATACGAAGCCAAACCGGAAGATCAATGGGGCAAAGTTCCCTGCGAACCGATTGTTTCTGAAACGCTCTGGCAGCAGGCCAACCAGATTATTGAGGAACAGTTAAAAAGCACCAAGCGCCGCGGCAAGCTGCCCGTTCAACTTTTTGGCAGTTTGGCCCATTGCGCCTGCGGCGACAAAATGTATGTCCAAGCCGGTGCCTCAAAATACATTTGCCGAAAATGCCACAACAAAATTCCCATTCTGGATTTGGAAGATATTTTTCATCAAGAATTGAAAGTATTCTTTGCCCAGCCGGAACGCATCGAAGAACATCTGAAAAACGCTGTCAAAAATCTTTCTGAAAAAGAAACATTGCTCGCGACCCATGAGCGGGAAGTTCAAAAAGTCCGCGATGAAATGACGCGCACACACCGGCTGTATTTGGATGACCAAATTACGCCCCAGGGATTTGGCGAGTTCTATAAACCCGCCGAAGAACGGTTGAACCAACTCAATTCCGAACTGCCAAAGCTGCAAGCCGAGGTCGATTTCCTGAAAGTGAATACGCTCTCAGCCGAGGACATCCTGCACGAAGCCAACACGCTTCACGCCCGCTGGCCATCTCTGCCGCTTGGGGATAAGCGCAAAATCGCCGAAAGCCTTGTGGAAAAGATCGTGATCGGTGACAATGAAATCGACATAACCTTCTCGTATCTACCATCTTCTGAAGAAGCATGTAAAAACCAACAGAGCTTAAAGCCACGGTGTTAATGAGAGGAATGCGTCAGCCCTGTTAGGCAATCCTTGCCGTCTTGTCGAAAAAAACTTTTCTGTTACGGTTTCAGCCGCATGTTCAAATTCATTCCCTTGATCGCTGCAGTTTTTCTGGCCGGTTCAACTTTTGCAGCAGAAATAAACTTTGATTTCAGCCAGTTTCCACTGGGGGAATCTCCCGCAGGTTTCGCAAGTTCTCTGACGGGCGCAGGAAAGTCGGGCGATTGGAAAATATTGGCCGACGAAGTTCCACTAGCTTTGGAACCGCTTTCTCCCAGCGCGCCCAAGACCGCAAAACATTTTGTGCTGGCCCAATTGTCCAAGGACCCAGCGGATGAACGTTTCCCGTTGCTGATTTATACGAACGAAATTTTTGGGGATTTTACGCTCACGACTCGTTTCAAATGCGTCAGCGGCGCGGCGGAACAAATGGCGGGAATTGCATTTCGCTTGCAGGACGCCAACAATTATTATGTTCTCCGCGCCAGCGCATTGGGAAATTCCTTTCGGTTTTACAAAGTGGTCAATGGCGAAAGATCCGCGCCGATCGGTCCGCAAACTCCCATAACCGTCGGTGTCTGGCATGAGATGTCGGTGCATTGCAAAGGAAACCAGATTCGCTGTTCGTTGAATGGGAAAGAGTTGATTCCGCTGCTCGAAGATAATTCGTTTTCTTCCGGCAAAATTGCCTTTTGGACCAAGTCGGATTCCGTCAGCTATTTCGCCGATACAAAAATAAATTTTGTTCCGCGAATCAAAAGAACCCGGCGCGTGATTGCAGAAATGATGGAGAATTACCCTCGGCTCCTTGGCTTAAAAATTTTCCGCAAAGAAGCGTCCGAAGAGGTCAAGGTCATCGCCAGCAATGATGAAAAACAAATCGGCGAAGCAGGTGCGAAAGCAGAGGAACAAGTCATTGCCAAAGGCATTCCCTACTACGCGAAAGACAAAGATCAGGTGTCGATAATCATGCCGTTGAAAGATCGCAATGGGGACGTGATCGCTGCCGTGCGCGTAATTATGAAACCTTTTCCGGGCCAGACGGAAAGCAACGTCCTGGCTCGCGCTGCTCCCGTTACAAAAGCCATTGAAACCAAAATTTCTTCGGTCGAAGAATTGAACGAATAACCGTCAAATGCTTTTTGGAGTTGGGTCGCCTTGCGCCGGTTCCGGTTTCAGGCAATACGACCAGTATTCATGCGCCGATTTGATCATGCGCTGTAGCTCTTCAAAATTGGCCGGCTTCACCATGTAGGAATTTGCACCCAACCCGTAGGCCTTCATTACATCCTCATTTATTTTTGACGAAGTGAGAACAATAGTGGGAATGACTTTGTATTGCGGATGTTCCCCAAGCCATTCGAGAACCTCCAATCCGCCTCGGCGCGGCATCTTCAAATCCAGCATGATCACTTTCGGAAATGGATGAACCTGCCGATCGGAATATTTTCCCTCACCGCTCAGATACGCAATCGCCTCGTCGCCGTCGGGCAAGGCCACAACAGGATTATCAATTTGATTTTTGCGCAAAGCCCTTTGCAACAAAACGACGTCGTTCGGGTCATCCTCCACCAATAAAATTGTGTAGTTGTCGTTCATTCGTGCATTTCTAAAATATCTTTTCCAAATTCAAGCGTCATTCAGGACGAGGGCAAAAGAGCTTGCGAGATTTTCCGAGGTTCGTCGTTTGGCCCGGCATTCATATTTTCAAACTTCTGGCAAACAGCCCTTGTCAGATCAAATTTTTCTGCGAATTTGGATTTAAGAATACGGTCAACGTTAAATCAAATTTTATGCCTGACCAAGCTCAAAAAAACCGACCGATGACTCCGGGGCCGAGCGGCGGCGGCGAAGGACCGAGCGCTCCGAAAGTCGATAAACCCAACACCGAAGAACTTTTAAAGCGAATGCGCAAAGTCGATCCGGACCAGGCGAAACGTTATCGCCAACGCACTGGCCAATGAGTCAGCCAGCCTTGATCGCCGGGGATTTTTTATCGCTGCTCTCGGAGCACAAACGTCCGCCTTTTCGCCCGGAAAACGCGAACGCCGCGCCCATCGAAACCCAGGCCACGACGGTTTTTGCCTTTCATTTTGCCGAGGGTATTTTGATGGCGGGCGACCGACGCGCCACCGCAGGAAACGTCATCGTCACTGATCGCGTGGATAAAGTCATCGAGATTGACGCCACATCGTTGCTGGCCATTGCGGGAGTGCCCGCGACTGCTTTTGAAATGGCGCGAGTGCTTCAGACTTCGTTTGAATATTATCGTCGCAGCCAATTGCAACCGCTCAGCCTACCCGCAAAAGTTCGGGCATTGGCGCGATTGCTGCGAGACAACTTGCCGATGACCATGCAAGGAGTTGGGATTGTCGTCCCGCTTTTCGCTGGATTGGATCAAGCGTGTTCTCCACCCAAACCGCAGGTTTATTTTTACGATCCGCTCGGCGCGCAATTTCAAGCCGTTGGGTATGCGGCGTCCGGCTCCGGCTCGGGAACAATCCGCAGCATATTAAGTTTTCAGGAAAATCACGGCAAACCCCGTCCCTCGGAAATGAATCTCGGCCAGGCAATTCAGTTCGCCTTGCGTTTGCTCATGACCGCGTCGGAATTTGACTCGGCCACTGGCGGCGTAAATCCGGCGACGGAAACATTTGCCACCATAAAACTTTTGCGCCCAACTGGAGTCGAAACAATCACGGAACAACAGCAACGCGAATTTTTAAAATCTTAATCTTACTCGTTATCATAATCCTAATCTTCTGAGCGTAAGATCAGGGTTGAGAGTAAAAGCGGAAAACAACATGACTGAAGAACCGTATCGCTGGCTTGAAGCCGTGGGAAATCGCCGGGAATACGTACGCGAACAACTCAAAGGCGGGTCTCCAGTTTTTGCCGCGAGTTTGGCCGATGGAATACTTTTGTTGGGCGTGGGCGGAGGTCAGTCAAAAGTTTTTGAATTATTTGATCGCCACGCGCTCGCCGGTCTTGGCCACCCCGCCGATCTCGAAAAAATTCGCCAGGCCGCCATAGACGCTGCGCACATGGAAGCCTTCACCCGCGCCCCTGAAGATGTCAGCTTGCGACGCCTGGTCAGCTTCGGTTTAAGCCCGCAATTAAAAACTAATTTCGAGCAGATTTTTAGCGCGCCTTTTTTGGTGGAATTGCTTCTGGCAGAAATCGGCAATTCACCCGAGCAGGATTTATTTTTTCGTTTGCATTTCGATGGTTCTTTTCAAACTCAAAACGGAGGAATTTCTGTCGTCGCGAGCCAAACCGAAGCGGAACCGGCCACGCAAAAGTGGCTCAAAGAATCTGGTCAGGGCAAAACTTCGCGAGGCGAAATGGCGGATCTTTTTTTGCAAGCGTGGTGGTGCTTGACGGAAAATAAAACGTTTGAATCGACGTTGTCAGAGGAAGATCGGCGGCGTGGGTGGCGCGAGTCGGTCAAAGACAAAGTCGTGGAAATCGGCTGGCTTGCTCGACACACCTCGCGTCCGGCCCGTTACGAGCCACTGACGCTTGCACAATTGGAGTTGTAGAGGATTTTGTCAGACCAAAGGAGGTTATGAATCGCGTTGTTGGCCTCGAAACAGAATATGGTTGCCTGATCAATGATTTGCCCGGCCCACCTAGCGCCGTCACGCGGGTTCGCGATTGGATTTTTCGCGAACAACGCTTCGGATTGATTGACGTTCATCAACGGGATTGGGACGAGCCAGCGGGCAACGGAGGTTTTCTTTTCAACGGAGGACGGGCCTACATCGACATGGGGCATCTGGAATATTGCACGCCTGAATGTATGTCGCTCGTCGATGTCTTGCGTTACGATCAGGCCGGTGACGCGATTTTGTTGCAGGCGCTGAACGATTTAAGGCTCGACCGGCAGGTGAGTTTTATTCGCAACAATATTGATCATTATTCCGGCGCAACTTTTGGTTGCCATGAAAATTATCTTGTGCGTCGTTCCGCGCCTCTGACTGAAAGTAACGTCCATTCGCTGCTCGCCTTTCTGACGTTGCGAATGCTTTACGTCAGCGCGGGACGGGTGGGTGCCACGCTCGCGGCTGAATCGCGCGGGGAATTTACCAAACCCGGTGCCGACAATGTTTTTCAAATCAGCCAGCGCGCTGATTACATCAACAACGATCTCTTTGAGTGGGTGCAATTCAATCGAGCCATTATCAATACGCGCGACGAGCCGTTGGCTGACGCTCGAAAATATCGGCGTTTACATTTGTTGCACGGGGACACAAACGTATTGCCCGCCACGCTCCTTTTGAAAGTCGGAACAACGTCGCTGGTTCTCGACCTTCTCGAAATGGATTGTCTTCCGAAAATTATGCTGGCGGATGCGGTCATGACTTTTCGCAGTCTTGCTCATCAGTTATCCGGCCCGTGGTTGGTCCCGTTGAGTGATGGCCGGTGCGTGGAAGCAATTGGGTTGTTGCAACAATTCCAAGAGGCAGCAAAACGTGAATTGAGCGGGCGCGACAAGGAAACCGATGACCTCATAAAAATCTGGGGCGAAACGCTTGATTCCCTGGCCAACAATCCCGAGGAATTGATCGGCAAAGTGGATTGGATCACAAAACATTGGTTGTTGAATCAATTTAAAGAACAGGAAAAAATTGATTGGGGCGATGCGTGGTTGAAATCCCAGGATTTGGAATTCCACAACATCGATCCTGAGCGCAGCCTTGGGTTGGCCCTGGATCAAACTCCCGCGCCCTGGAAAATTTCGGCAGCGGAGATTTTCCATGCGACTTTGTTTCCGCCGAAAAACACCCGCGCCCAAGTTCGCTCGTGCGCCATGCAATTTCTTCCCAAACAAGCCAGCGAATATTACATCGATTGGGAAATCATCGGCGTCGAAGGAAGTGATTCGCTGCATTTGCTGGATCCGTTTGATTCCTCGCCGCGCGATGCGGAAGCGTGGAACAAAGGTTTGGTGGAATCCGTTCGCAAACTGACACCGCGCAAAAATAAAATTCAATAGCGAAAAAGATTATGTCATTGCCTCCTTTAATTTTAATTCACGGATATCCTCTCGACCACACGATGTGGAAACCAGTCGTGTCTATTCTCGGTGAAAAAACAAAAGTGATTGTGCCGGATCTCCCCGGATTCGGTGATAACCCGGTGGCACTGGCAGAACCTTCGATTGATGCAATGGCCGAAGATGTTGCGAAGTTATTTGAGTTCCACAACATCCGGCGTGCGGTGGTGGCGGGAATGTCCCTGGGCGGATATGTTGCTCTGGCCTTTGCGCAGCTTCATCCGGAACGACTGTCTGGCTTGGGTTTAGTCAGCACTCAAGCGGGCGCTGATAGCAATGAGACGAAAGAGGCGCGGCGAAATTTAATTGCCAAAGTTCGCCGTGAAGGAGTTCAACCTGCCGTCGAAGCGCTTCAGCCAAAACTATTTTCTAGTGGAAAAGAAAGTAATCCTACCTTCTCGCGGTATCTCACGGATGGAGCCAGCAAGGCAGGTGTGGAAGGAATTTGTTGGGCGTTGGAGGCCATGGCGCGGCGTCCAGACCGAACTTCACTTCTCAAAACTTTGTCGGTGCCAGTTCTCATTCTCCACGGAACCGACGATAAAATTATTCCGGCGGAGCGCGCGCGCCAACTCGCTCAAACCGTTCCGCAAGAAAACTTTGTTGAATTGCCCGGAATTGGACACGCCTCGCCTTTGGAATCGCCGCAAGCGGTGGCGGATGCGCTGCTGGCTTTACTGGAGCGCGCCGAGAAATCCATTCATCATACGCCCAAACGCGACGAACACGCGGAAAGTTTGCCCGGCATCACCTGGGCACCGTCAGAGCGCGGTCTTTAATCGCGAACGTTGATGAACGACGACTTGAATAAAGCGGTTGAAACATTGGGTCTGGAAAAATATCAACGCCATATTTTTCTCTGCGCGGATCAAACGGAGCCAAAGTGCTGCG
>JBDSYB010000227.1:0-5224 GCA_039925885.1 Verrucomicrobiota bacterium | reverse complement strand
AAATGGAACTTGAAGATGTGGAGCAACGCTACCCCGCCGAACATTACGTGCTGGTGGACGACAAGCTGCGCCTCCTGACCGCCGTGAAGAAAATCTGGAGCACGCGTGTCACCACCGTCTTTGTGCGGCAGGGCCATTACGCCGCTGACTCGAAGATTCTGGCAAACTATCCGGCAGCCGACCTCAGCGTCGGGTGCATTGGCGACTTGCTGCAATACGACTTGGCGCAATTGTTGAAGCCGGGAGGTTTGAAATGACTAAGAAGACCAACAAACAAGTCATCAACGAAACCGCCACAGCACTCGCCGATGCCAGTCGGACAAGGCGCACTGAAAAACTCTTGCTCGTTCTCAATGCCGGTTCTTCGAGCCTGAAGTTCGCCCTCTTTGACGGCGGCTCGCCGCTGGTTCGGATTCTTTCCGGAGTCATTGACCGCATCGGGTCGCCCAAAGCGACCTTCACGCTCAAAGGAAAAGAAGGCCAGCAGACGGAACGGATTGGAATTTCTGCGCCGAATCATGTCGGCGGCTTGAACTATCTGCTCAAGCGTCTCGTCGAAACAACCGGAGCGGCTGGCTTCGGCGCGGTCGGCCATCGCGTGGTTCACGGCGGGCCGCACTATCGCGATCCGCAGAAGGTTGACCGTGCGATGCTCGCGGACTTGCGACGCATCCGTTCCTTCGACCCGGAACATCTTCCGGCGGAAATAGCGCTGATGGAAGTCTTGGCCGCGAAGTTTCCCAATGTGCCACAAGTCGCCTGCTTCGACACCGCGTTTCACAGCACCATGCCGCGCGTGGCAAAGTTGATTCCGATTCCGCGACGTTATGAAGCGAAGGGCGTTCAACGCTACGGCTTTCACGGATTGTCTTACGCCTATTTGATGCAAGAACTCGAACGTGTTGCAGGCGCGAAGGCGGCGAACGGGCGCGTCATCCTCGCTCATCTAGGCAACGGCGCAAGCATGGCCGCCGTGCGTGACGGACGCAGCTTGGATACGACGATGGCGTTCACACCCGCTGCGGGTCTGGTGATGAGCACCCGTTCCGGCGACCTCGATCCTGGACTCGTTGCGTTCCTCGCGCGCAGCGAAAAGATGACCGCCTCGCAATTCGATAAAATGGTCAACCACGAGTCGGGGCTGCTTGGAGTATCCGAAACCAGTTCCGACATGCGGGACTTGCTCGCGCGGGAAACCAAAGATGTCCGGGCGGCGGAAGCCGTGGCGCTGTTTTGCTATCAGGCGAAGAAGTGGATTGGAGCTTATGCCGCTGCGCTCGGCGGACTCGACACGCTGGTCTTCGCCGGAGGCATCGGCGAAAACGCGCCGCCCGTTCGCGCCCGCATTTGCGAAGGACTCGGCTTCCTCGGCATCAAATTAAGCGAGACGCGCAACGCAAGGAATGCGGCGGTGATTTCCACAGACAAGAGCCGGGCCACGGTTCGCGTCATCCGAACGGATGAAGAACTCGTGATCGCAAGGTCAGTCACCCGCGTCCTCAAACCCAAAAACAATTAAACGATGAAAACAGACACAACAGTTGCGGCACTCCTCGCTTTCGGGAAAGGCATCCTGGCGGCGGATGAAAGCTTTCCGACCATCGAAAAGCGATTCAAGGCGCTCAACATTTCGTCCACTGAGGAAAATCGCCGCGCCTATCGCGAGACGCTGTTCACGACTCCCGGACTGAACGAATTCATCAGCGGGGCAATCCTGTTTGATGAAACCATCCGTCAAAAGACCAGCGACGGCGTTCCGTTTTCAGAATTTCTTGCGAAGCAAAACATTATTCCAGGCATCAAGGTGGATATGGGAACAACCGCTTTAACCAACTTCGCCGGCGAAAAAATCACTCAAGGTCTGGACGGTCTGCGCGACCGGCTCATCGAGTATGGAGAACTCGGCGCGCGTTTCACCAAATGGCGCGCGGTGATTACGATTGGCGACCACGCTCCCACCCGCACTTGCATTGAAACGAACGCCCGAATGCTGGCTCTCTTTGCGACGTTGAGTCAGGAAGCCGGATTAGTGCCGATTGTCGAACCGGAGGTTCTGATGAACGGCAACCACACCATTGCACGCTGCGAAGAAGTCACCAGCGCGACGTTGAAAAGTGTGTTCGACGCGCTCTTTGAGCACCGAGTCGTGCTGGAGCAGATGCTTCTGAAGACGGGTATGATCTTGTCTGGCGCGGATTGTCCACAGCAAGCCGACGTTGCGGAAGTGGCCGAGACGACCCGGCGTTGTTTGCGTCGAACTGTGCCCGCCGCCGTGCCGGGAATTGTTTTTCTTTCGGGCGGGCAAAGTGACGAAGCGGCCACGGAACGATTGAACGCGATTTGCCGGGCGGACGACGTTCCTTGGAAATTGAGTTTCTCCTTCGGACGCGCGCTGCAAGCGCCAGCGCTCAACATCTGGAAAGGAATTGCCAGCAATGTCGCGGCGGCGCAAGCGGCCCTTCTCCACCGCGCCCACTGCAACGGCTTCGCCGTGCAAGGCAAATATTCTGCACAGATGGAGAGCGTTTTCGGCCTTGGCACACAGAAAAAAGTTAAACAATGAAAACGAAGTCAAAAACACTGAGTCCAGAATTGCTGCGAAAGCTGGATGCCTATTGGCGTGCGGCGAACTACCTGTCTGTCGGACAGATTTATCTTTACGACAATCCGCTGCTGAAAAAGCCGCTCACTCTGGCGCATATCAAGCCGCGCTTGCTCGGTCATTGGGGCACGACGCCGGGGTTGAACTTTATTTACGCGCACCTGAACCGCGTCATCAAGGAACATGACCTGAACGTCATCAACATCACCGGGCCGGGACACGGCGGGCCGGGGCTTGTGGCGAATGCGTATTTGGAGGGGACTTACAGCGAGGTTTATCCGAACATCTCGCAGGATGAAGCCGGGATGCAGCGGCTGTTCAAGCAGTTCTCGTTTCCCGGTGGAATTCCCAGCCACGTCGCACCGGAGACGCCCGGCTCGATCCACGAAGGCGGCGAGTTGGGTTATTCGCTGTCGCACGCATTCGGCGCGGCGTTCGACAATCCTGACCTGCTGGTCGCTTGTGTCGTCGGCGATGGCGAAGCGGAGACCGGCCCACTCGCCACGAGTTGGCACTCGAATAAGTTTCTCAACCCGATTCTCGACGGCGCGGTGCTGCCCATCCTGCATTTGAATGGCTACAAAATCGCCGGGCCGACTGTGCTGGCGCGTATTCCCCGCAAAGAATTGGAGGCGCTCTTCACCGGCTACGGTTACACGCCGCATTTTGTCGAGGGCGACGATCCGATGAAGATGCACCAAGTCATGGCTGGGACGCTCGATGCCGTCGTCACTGACATCCGGCGCATCCAACGCGACGCCCGCGCCAAGGGGTTCAAGGAGCGTCCGCGCTGGCCCATGATCATTCTGCTCTCACCGAAAGGCTGGACCGGCCCGAAAGTCGTGGATGGCAAACCGACCGAGGGAACGTTCCGCTCGCACCAAGTGCCGATGGGCGACATGAGCCATCCGGGGCATGTGAAGATTTTGGAGAAGTGGCTGCGAAGCTATCGCCCGCAGGAGTTGTTCGACAAAACCGGGAAGCTCCGTTCGGAACTGGCCGAACTTGCCCCAAAGGGCGAGCGCCGCATGAGCGCCAACCCGCACGCCAACGGCGGCCTCCTGTTGCGCGACCTGCGCCTACCGGACTTCCGCGATTACGCCGTCAAGGTTTCCAAACACGGCGCTGCGAACGGCGAAGCTACACGCGTCCAGGGCGAGTTCATCCGCGACGTGATCAAACTAAACCCCGACAACTTCCGCGTCTTCAGCCCGGACGAAACCAACTCGAACCGCTGGAGTGCAGTGTTCGAGGTGACGAACCGTTGTTCGACTGCGGAAATAATTCCCGGCGACGACCATATCGCGCCCGATGGTCGCGTGATGGAAATGTTGAGCGAGCACCAATGCGAAGGCTGGCTCGAAGGCTATCTGCTGACGGGGCGTCACGGCTTTTTCTCCTGCTACGAGGCGTTCATTCACATCATTGATTCGATGTTTAACCAGCACGCCAAGTGGCTCAAGGTGACGCGCGAGATTCCGTGGCGGCGTCCGATAGCATCGCTCAATTATCTGCTCACTTCGCATGTCTGGCGACAGGACCACAACGGTTTCAGCCATCAAGACCCCGGCTTTATTGACCTCGTGATGAACAAAAAGGCGGCGATCATCCGCGTCTATCTGCCGCCTGACGCAAACACGCTGCTCTCCGTGACGGATCACTGCCTGCGCAGCCGCAATTACGTGAACGTCATTGTGGCCGGCAAGCAACCCGCACCGCAATGGCTCGGCATGGATGCGGCCATCAAACATTGCACCGCCGGCATCGGCATTTGGGAATGGGCCAGCAACGACAAGGGCGAAGAACCAGATGTTGTGATGGCTTGCGCGGGTGATGTGCCGACGCTCGAAACCCTGGCAGCCGTGGAATTCTTGCGGAAGCATTTCTCCAAATTGAAAGTCCGCGTGATCAACGTGGTGGACTTGATGAAGCTCCAGCCGCAGAGCGAACACCCGCATGGTTTGAGCGATAACGACTTCGATGTCCTGTTCACCAAAGACAAACCGATCATCTTCGCCTATCACGGTTATCCGTGGCTGATTCACCGGCTCACGTATCGCCGCACCAACCACCCGAACCTTCATGTGCGCGGCTACAAGGAAGAAGGCACAACCTCGACTCCCTTCGACATGGTGGTGAGGAACGACCTGGACCGCTTTCATCTCGTGGCCGACGTGATTGACCGCGTGCCCCAACTCGGCCCGCGCGCGGCTTACGTCAAGCAAGCCATCCGCGACAAGTTGATCGAGCACAAACAATACATCGCGAAGCACGGCGAAGACCTGCCGGAGATTCGGAATTGGCAGTGGGGCGCAACAAAGTGATGCGGATTCAGAATGTGCTGACGCGCATTTTGAAACTCATCTGAAAAAACGACTGATCTATGACCAAAGACCCCATTTGCGGAATGACCGTTGAGCCAGAATCCGCTCTCCATACGGAGCGCAACAATCAGACGTTTTATTTTTGCAGCGAGGATTGCCGTCAGAAATTTCTTTCCGCTCCCGTCACAAGTCCTGCCGGGTCTTGTGCCTTTGTTATCTTCGGCGCGTCGGGCGATTTGACGAAGCGGAAGCTCCTGCCCGCCCTTTACAACCTCGCCGTCGCCGGCACGCTGCCGGA
>JBDSYB010000226.1:0-14736 GCA_039925885.1 Verrucomicrobiota bacterium | reverse complement strand
CATAATGCCCATACACACTCATCAGCACAAAAATCGGCACGGAGATGGCGAAGAGTTTGATCCAGTATTGAAAGGCTTGCACCAGCGTGATGCCTTTCATGCCGCCGAGCGCGACGTTGAGCGTGATGACCGCGCCGACCACCGCCACGCCCACCCAATACGGCAAGCCCGGAAAAACATAGGCGAGCGTCACGCCCGCGCCTTTCATCTGCGGCATGGTGTAAAAAAATCCTATGAACATCACGAAGATGACGGCGATCTTGCGGAAGAGCGGCGAGTCGTATCGGCCCTCGGCGAAATCAGGAATCGTGTAAGCGCCGAAGCGTCGCAGCGGCCCCGCGATGAACAGCAGCAAAAATAAATAACCGCACGCATAACAAACCGGATACCAAAGCGCGTCGTAACCGGAACTCATCACCATTCCCGCGACGCCCATGAACGACGCCGCGCTCAAGTATTCGCCGGAAATCGCGGAGGCATTCCAACCGACCGAGACGGAACGGCCCGCGACGAAAAAGTCTGAAGCGGTTTTAGATCGTCGCGCCGACCAGAAGCCCATGAAGATCGTGGCGATGACGGTGACGGCGCTGAAGCTGAGAATCCAGGGGTCGATGTTCATGGTTTTTGAAAGGGTGAAAGGGAGCTGGGGAGAAAGGGAGAAATCACTTTCGAGCGTTGGGTTGATTCAATAACCACGGCGTTGAATTGTTCTGCATGTTCACAAGTTTCCCCATGATTTTGTCGTATTCGCGATGAAGTTCGCGGCCCTCCTTCTGGCTCAGATAGGCGCAGCGAACCGAATATTGTATCCACGTCTGAGTTTCGGCGGCTTCTGCTTCGGCGTTATTGAGTTTGTCACAAAAGGCAGCCTGATAACGTCGGCGTCTCCATCCTTCGGAAACATGGCTGGAAACAGAGCGTGACGAACGGCGCACCTGATCGGTGAGCGAATACATTTCTTCACGCGGAAATTTTTTCGTGATTTCGAACAGGCGCATTCCCGCTTCAATCGAAAGTTGATAAACATCCAATTGCCAATGATGCGTAATCTTTTGCGACGATTTCATAAATTCGTAATCTCCTTTTCTCCCTTTCCCCCCTGCTCCCTTTCCCCCTTTCTAACTTCCGTCACCTCACTCTCCTCCAGCGCAATCGAACGTCTGATAAAAACGTAAGAAATAATCCAAACGAAGGGGAAGAACGCGACGCCGAGAATAAACCACGTCAGTGTGAAACCGAAAACGCGCGTCGCCATCGCTTCAGGAAAAAAATAATTCGCCAGCGGCATGCCGAGCAAAACAATCATAAACGTGGCGGCGCAGGCAATGGAGAGTTTCAATTGCCGCCGCATCAGCGTGTGCAAGAAACTTTCGCTGTGAATATCCGGTTTTTCCGCCGCTGAATTTTTCATGGGTCGCCATGATGTAACAAACGAGAAACGACGGGGCAATCTTTGTCTCAGGGAGCGCATCGCCTCTGGCGTGCTGTCCGAATGCGTCCCCGCATCGGACATCGTTCCTCGAACTTAAATTAGACAAACGAGAATCCGGCGCGACGCCGGATTCGACACGCGAGACGCGTGCGCTACCAGCCTTAGGAGTTGAATCCGAAAACTCCATTCGTATGATTTGCCGAACCTGATGAAAAAAACTTTCGCACCAATTCTCTGGTTCGTAATCGCCGCGCTCGGCGCGTGGGCTTACGCGGTTCTTGCTTTCACACGCGGCGAGCAACTCAACTCCATTTACATCCTCACCGCCGCGCTTTGCACTTATGCGGTCGGATACCGTTTTTATTCCAAATGGATTGCCGCCAATGTTCTGACATTAAATGACCGTCGCGCGACACCGTGCGAAGTCCACGACGACGGCAAAGATTTCGTCAAAACCAACAAATGGATTGTCTTCGGCCATCACTTCGCCGCGATTTCCGGCCCCGGTCCGCTCGTCGGCCCAGTGCTCGCCGCGCAATTCGGTTATCTACCCAGCACACTCTGGATTTTGATCGGCGTCGTTCTCGGCGGCGCGGTGCAGGATTTCGTAATTTTATTTTGCTCCATGCGGCGCAACGGAAAATCGCTCGGCCAAATGGTCAAGGAAGAATTGAACAATCCTGCGGGTTATGTCGCGATGCTGGCGATTCTGGCGATCATGATAATTCTCCTCGCGGTTCTCGCACTCGTCGTCGTGAACGTCCTTGCCGAAAGTCCGTGGGGCGTCTTCACCGTCGGCGCGACGATTCCCATCGCAATGTTCATGGGAAACTACCTTCGTTTTTGGCGAGTGGGAAAAGTCATGGAAGCGTCGGCCATCGGGGTGATATTGCTTTTGCTCGGAGTCTGGGGCGGCCAATTTTTTCAGGAGAACCCCGCGCTCGGAAAAATTCTGACACTTGGCCCGCTCACGCTGGCCTGGTCTCTCATTATTTATGGATTGGCCGCCAGCGTTCTGCCCGTCTGGTTGTTGCTCGCGCCGCGCGATTACCTCAGCACTTTCATGAAGCTGGGAACCATCTTCGCGCTGGCGCTGGGAATTTTTCTGGTTCTGCCAAAATTGCAAATGCCCGCGGTCAGCAAATTTATTGATGGCTCGGGATTGGTCGTCGCCGGAAAATTATTCCCTTTCTGTTTCATCACGATTGCCTGCGGTGCGATTTCGGGTTTTCACACACTCATCGCCAGCGGCACGACGCCGAAAATTATCACGCGCGAAAGTTACGCCCGCTCTGTCGGTTACGGCGCGATGTGTTTGGAATCCCTCGTCGCCATCATGGCGCTCATCGCCGCCTGCACACTGGAACCGGGCGTTTATTTCAGCATGAATGTAAAAGGCCCACCCGTCGAAACGGTCGCGAAAGTTTCAGCGGTGGGTTTCCCCATTTCCATCCAGAAAATGGATCATCTGGCTGAAAGTATTGGTGAAAAAACTTTATTCGGGCGCGCGGGAGGAGCCGCGACTCTGGCAGTAGGAATGGCGAATATTTTTTCAAATGTGTTCAGCGGGAAAGGCCTGAAGCTTTGGTATCACTTCGCCATCATGTTCGAGGCGCTCTTCATTTTGACAACGATTGACGCAGGGACGCGCGTGGGCCGCTATCTTCTGCAGGACATGCTGGGCCACATCTGGAAACCGATGGGCAACATTCGCAGTCACTTCGCAAATTTCGCCGCGAGTATTTTACTGGTCGGTGCGTGGGGATATTTTTTAATTCAAGGCGTGAAAGATCCGCTCGGCGGAATCAATTCGCTTTGGCCGCTTTTCGGAATTGCCAACCAACTCCTCGCGGCTATTGGGCTTTGCCTCGCCACAACGGTCATTTTAAAAATGCACCTCGGGGGTGATACCAAATTTCAAAGTCCAAAGCCCAAAGTTGGGCGTCCTGTGTTTGCGCTGATTACTTTGGTCCCGCTGGTGTGGCTGCTGTCGGTGACGATGACGGCGGGCGTCCAAAAGATTTTTCATTCCGATCCGCGAATTGGTTTTTTGTCGGCGGCAAAAGCTCTTGACTCAAAATTACCGCAACTGCGGCAAGCGGTTCTTGACGGAAAACCGTTACTCGATTCCGGAAAGATGCAGAAAGCGGAAAAAGCCGTAAAAGATAATCGCACATTACGATTCAATTTGTTGCTCGATGCGGTGGTCACTGGAATATTTCTTTCAATGGTGATTCTGATTGTCGCGCTGAGTTTGCGTGAATGGATTTTGTTGCTGGCGAGGAAACGTCTGGCGACTCTGCGGGAAAGCGATCCGGTTTGGCTGCCGGATTACGCGATTGCCGAAGCGAAACCGATACACGTTCTTTCAGTTATTGCGCTGGCGTTCGCGCTCGCCAAAGAACTTTCGGGCGAAGCCGCATTGGAACGTGCGCAAGTTGTTGAAACAAATTGCTGCACTGAAAAACATTGCGAGTCAGATGCTGCAACAAAATCCACGGAAAAAATTTATGTTCAGGAAACAGAACGGCGATTTAATGGCAGCGTGAATCGTTGTTGCTAAGTTAGGCGACGTGGCTGCGTTCGCGAGAACGCGGCTGACTGGAATACGGCGGCCTGGTCAAAAATTTAGCCGCGTTCTCACGAACACAGCCACGCTCAAAACCAAAAAATATGGAACGCATTGGCTTATTTGGCGGCTCGTTTGACCCGGTGCATCTCGGGCATTTGCTCGTGGCGCAGGCGGCGCAGGAGGAATTGAAACTGGATAGAATTTTTTTTGTCCCCGCCGCGCAATCGCCGTTCAAACCAGAGACAAAACCGACATCTGCAGCAGAGCGATTGAAATTGCTGAGGCTCGCGCTAGCTGGAAATTCACGCGCGGAAGTGGATGATCAGGAAATCAAACGCGGCGGAATTTCCTACACGATTGATACGGTGCGCGATTATGCGCGGCGATTCCCGCAGGTGAAATTATTTTATCTCATCGGCGCGGACAACGTTGCGCTCCTGCCGAAATGGCGCGAAGGAAACGAACTGGCAACGCTCGCGGAATTTTTAATCATCCCCCGCCCCGGCGAACCGCAAGTGCAAATCCCCGCGCCGTTTCGCGGAGAATTTTTGAGTGGTTTTCCACTGGGTGTTTCGTCGTCGCAAATTCGTGCGCGTGTCAAAGCCGGTTTGTCCGTCGAACAGCTGGTGCCGCCAACCGTGGCCGAAGCGATCCGAAATAATCACCTTTATCTTTGAGGTCGTTGGGCTATTTTTCCGCTAATGGATTCAAAGAAATTGGCGTTGCTCTGCCGGGATCTGGCGGACAACAAAAAGGCGGAAAATATCGTCATCCTCGACGTTTCAAAAATCTCCTCTGTCACCGATTATTTCGTCATTGCGACCGGCTCCAGCGAGCCACATCTTCGCGCGATCATGAACGAAATTACCGCTACTTTGCGGGACGAATATGATCTTCGCCCCCGCGCAATTGACGGCAATTTACAGACTGCCTGGCAGGTGCTCGATTTCTTCGACGTGATTGTTCACATCATGCGCGATGATGTGCGGGAAAAATATGATTTGGAAACGCTCTGGGGCGACGCGCCCAAGGTCAGAGCTAAAGCGCGCCCCAAAAAACAAAAGACGTTTTAATTTCCTGGATTTTCCTTAAGAGGAATTTCCGCGCTGGCCTTCACCATGTCGTCGAGAATTTTCTTAAACTCATCCAAACCCGTTGCGGGAATAATCACATTGTCACGACGGCCGTTGACATCTTCGGTGATCCGCAGAAACCGTCCTCGTGGATTTTCCTTCAAAGTGAAGATGAAAGTTTTTCTTTCGATCTGAACCCGGTCGGTTTTTAAAGTGTCCTCGTTGAGGGGCGGCTTGGGAGGTCCCGAGTTATAGCTTGAGCCATAAGGACGCGGGTTGCCGTATGGAGACGGACGTTCATTTGAGATCATATTTTCCTTGGTTGAGGGGAAACATTTTAACTAATTACTAGTTCGCCCGTGACGGTGTTTTGTCAACCGATGAATTTCTGAGAGCCGCTGAAGCGTGAAGGGGTGGAAGACTTGGAAACACGAGTGAAATAAACGAGGAGACTTCCAAGTAGAACCAGATTCATCACCTGCGAAAGTCCGTGCCATTTTTTAAAGGATTGGCCCGCGCTTTGACGCAATTCTATCGACGAATGGGTGTCGTATTTCCTGAGACGTAGGTTTTTTAATTTGGGTTGAAGCCAGATGCCACCGAGCAACGACAATGAAACCGCTAAAGCGAGAATCAGCAATGAAAGGCGCTCGACCCTTTTGCCCAGGTAAAGCTTTTCCAGAAAAAGATGGAGCAGTGCAACTCCGCCACAAACCTGAAGAAGAACAAAATACCGTTTGATCACAATTTGCGCGGCGCCACCGGTGTAATAGGTTTGATGGAGAAAAAGAGCCTTCATTTCCTCAGAAAAAAAAGCCGGGCCAAGCGCGAAGGTAAAGGAAACAACTGCTCCCAACCAGATGGCAATATTAAGGAACCCTGCAAATCTTAGAAATCCAATCACAGCCACATTGTAAAAAGCCCCGTCCTCCTGCCAAGCATGGATTCACCTTTTGAACTTGCGTGGTTATCGCGGAAAATTGGTCGCAACCAGTGGCACCGGCGGGGTCGAGACAATTTTCAGCCCGGGTGGCAAGGGTGGCATTTGCGGAAGTTTAGCGACAAGTTCCCGCCACGCTTTGCGATCCGCCGCCGACATATTTTGCCAAACTTCCGCCTTTCGTAAAAACTGTTTCCGTTCCATTGCATTCATCGTGGATAATTTGCTGAATGATTCAATACAGTGTCGCCGTTGCGCGGGCGCAAGTTGCTGAAACTTTTGCAAAGATTTTTCCATTTCCAACCGCTCGCTATTTGAAAGCGCCTGGAGCGTCTTTTGTTTTTCGTCTGCATTCATCTCAAAAAACTGCTGAAACCGCTTGAACATCCGGTCTCGCTGTTCCGTTGACATCGAGCGCCACTTTTCCGATTCGTCGTTTTTGCGGTTATTCGCCGAAGGTATCCCAGCGATTCCCGGCGGCATCGGAGGAAGAGTGGGTTGGACTCGTAAAAAATAATGAATTGTCATTTCATTTTCCAAAAACTCTTTTTGCTGGGTTGCCGAAAGAGCATCCCATTGCCGAAGTCTGTCTTCAATTAAAGAGCGTTTCTCTTCCGGAATGGCCCGAAGAAATTGCAGACGTTCCGGCAGTGCGGATTTCATCAGAGGCAATAAATACCATCGCAATTCAGTAACGACCAAACGCGTCTCCCGATCCTCCACGCTCATGGCGCTATATTCTTTTAATTTCGCCTGCAAAACTTTTTTTTGTTCGGGACTCCGTTCCGCCAGCGCGCGTTCTCGCTCTGCGTCGTCCATAGTCAACAACGCTCGAAAAAATTCAATGGGCGCTTTGATCACCGGCAGCGGAGGAGGCACTACGCTCTGACGGGCAGGCAGGTTTTTCCGTTCTTGTGCATTAACAGGAAAAGACAGCGTGAGAAGTAATCCGCACAAACAGCAGGCTAAAACTGGAAGGCGAACTTTTCTTGAGTGCATATTTTTCTAGCGCAATGCCGCCAAAAGTTTTTCATCCACCGGCGGCTGGCTTAAGCGGTTGATGGCTTCAAAGTCTTGCAACCATTCCTGCGGCACGACGGAGCGGCTGACGGCGGCGATGTCGTGTGCCACTTGAGCGCGTTGCGAGGCACGGTATTGTCCGATAGATAAAAGTGCGGCGCCAACCAACGCACCGATTATCCCAATGCGCGGCAGCCAATTCGAAGGGAACCAACGGAAAAATGTGGCGGGCACCTCTTGTTTTTGCACCGCGTGCAAAACCCGGGCGGTGAAGTTTGTGGAAACGGGTGCATCCGCTAATTGACTCAACAAACGGTTTACGGCCATTTCTTCCTCCCACTGAAATAGCGCCGCGTCACGCCCGGCCAAATACACCGCCAATGTCGATTCCTCCTCCATCGTGAGGGATCGCCGCCAGCTTTCTTCGACTAACTGTTTAAATTCCAAATCGTTCATAAATTATTCCTGTTAAAAACCATCCGCTCCACAAAGTTTCTTTTTAACTCTGGTTTTCTTTCCACGCGCCCGTTTTCAAATAAGGTTTGAGTTTTTCCCGTAGTGTTTCGCGACCCCGATGGATCAATGATTTCGTGGCCGACAGCGAACATCCCAACACTCCCGAGATTTCTTCGTAGGAAAGTTCTTCCTCGCGACACAACAAAATGGCGGTGCGCTGGTTTTCCGGTAAATCCGCCAGAGCCTCCGCCACCTTATGTTCCAGTTCGCTCTGCAAAGTCTGTTCGGTGGGAGAAAAATTTTTTACATCCTCATACTGTCGGGCGGGACGGTCGTCGTTTTCAATCTGCGACGCCTCGATAGAATCGGCTGGGTGACGTGAACGACGCCGGATTTCATTGAGGCAAAGATTTCGCGCGATCGTGAAAAGCCAGGTCGAAAACTTCGCCGTCGCCTGATAGCGATGGGCCGATTTGAAAACCTGGACAAAAACATTTTGCGCCAAATCTTCAGCTTCAGTTTCGTCGCGCAAGGTGCGGGAAATGACGTTGATTACAGGTTGCTTGTATTTTTCCACCAGCTCTTCGAACGCGTGCATATCGCCGCCCTTGACGCAAAGCATCAACGCCGTATCCGGTTCGAATTCAGTCGCCATTTAGAACTACTCTAGTCAAAACCGAAACTGCCACAAGGTTGCGGACGTTTCTTAAATCCTGATCTTTCTCTTAATCTAAATCTTGACCTGACCACATATTTGGAGCGGATCACGATCAGGAAAAGACGGCTCGCACTACTTGCTTCAATTTACAACAACCGCTAATTTCTCCGGCAGAAAATGCCGACTTTGCAGGAGAAAATCGAAACCAACGCCGTCAACCGGTTAGTTTTACCGGAAGGCCGCAAGCCTGCGGAAGAGTTGGATCGCTACAAAAATTTTCTCAAAGTCGAAACGCATCGCTTAAAAATTCTCCATCGCGGCGGAGGCAGCGGTCGCGAGGTTTGCCGGGCGCGCGCTGCTATTCTCGATGTCATCCTCAAATACATCCTCGAAGCGGTAAAAAATAACTTACCTGTTGGCCCTGCAAAATTTCCCGCATTCGCTCTGGTGGCGTTAGGAGGTTATGGGCGGGCCGAATTAAATCCGCACAGCGACATTGACATCATGTTTTTGCTCGACGCCGAGTTGACCGCGCGCGGCAAAGTGCATCCGACGCTTTCCGCCCTGACCGACGGCGTTCTCTACACGCTGTGGGACATCGGCCTGAAGGTCGGTCATTCCGTTCGCAGTATCGACGACTGCGTGAAAGTGGCGAACAGCGACATGCAATCCAAGACGTCTTTGATCGAAGCGCGCCTCATCACCGGCAGCGAAGAATTATTTCAAAAATTCCAAAAAACAGTTCTGGCCAAATGCGTTTCGGGCCACGAAACCGCCTACATCAACGCGCGGTTGCTGGACCAGGCGGCACGGCGCGAAAAATTTGGCAACTCCGCTTTCATGCAGGAGCCGCATCTTAAAAATGGCTGCGGCGGTTTGCGCGATTATCAAAATCTCGTCTGGATGACGTTTTTCAAATATCGCACCCGCTCTCTTCGCGAACTGCAACAAAAGGAAATGGTCAGCGAAAGCGAACGCAAGCAACTGACAGCGGCTTACGATTTTTTACTCCGCGTGCGCAACGAAGTTCATTATTTGGTGGATCGTCCCGTGGATATTCTGGGCAAAAGCCTTCAACCCTCCGTCGCCAATCAACTCGGCTATAAAGACCGTTCGGCCAGCCAGCGAATCGAAGATTTCATGGGCGATTTCTACAAGCACACCCGCAACATCGATTTAATTACACGCACCGTGGAACAGCGTCTGGCTCTGGTGCCGCAACAAAGTTTGCTCCCGGCCTTTCGGCGAATGTTGCAATCGCAAACCGAGCGCATCCGCCAACAAGTCATTGATGGTTTCAAAATTCTCAACGGAGAAATCCATCCTTTGACGCCCAATGTTTTTCGCGACCGCCCCAAAAGGTTGATGCGTGTTTTTCTTTACGCGCAGCAACGTCGGCTAAAAATCCATCCTGACCTGGCGCAGCTCATTCGGAACCAGCTTCATCTCGTCAACAATGAGTTCCGGCGCGACACCCACGTACGCGAAAGTTTCCTGGAAATTCTCGATCAGCGCGGCAGCGTCGCACCCATCCTCCGCTCCATGCACGAAGTCGGTTTTCTCGGAAAATTTCTTCCTGAGTTCGGTCATCTGACCTGCCTCGTGCAACACGAATTTTATCATCAATACACCGCTGACGAACACACCCTGTTTTGTATCGAAAAGCTGGACCGCGTTTGGAACGCAAAAGTTTCTCCTTACGAAACTTATTCCGAAATTTTTCAAAACGTGGAGCGCCCCTTCGTTCTTTACCTCGCCCTGCTCCTCCATGATTCCGGCAAAGCTGCCCGCTCCGGCAAACATGAAGTGCTCGGGAGTCAACTTGCGCAACGAGTCGCCATTCGTCTCGGACTTGACGGCGCGACCACTCATTCGCTCAGCCTGTTGATTGAACATCATTTGACCATGGCGCAAATCTCTCAACGCCGCGATCTGGACGACCCGTCCGTCATTCAAAACTTTGCCCGTCAAATTCAATCCACAGAAAATTTAATCATGCTCACCCTGCACACCTTTGCCGATTCCATGGGCACGAGCGATCAGCTTTGGAATGGATTTAAAGACACACTTCTTTGGTCTTTATTCCAAAAAACCCGCGAGCAATTGAGTGGCGGGACAGACTTTTTCCGAGCCGAGGATGCGCAACGAGAATTGTTGGCCGATGAAGTCCAACGTCTCATGCCAGCCAGTTTTACCCATGAAGAGGTCAACGCCCACTTCGCAAATTTGCCTTCGCGTTATTTTCAAATCAACAATGCGCGCGAGATTCTCACCGACATCACTCAGGCCCACCGTTTCATGCAGAAACAATTATCGGAAAAGGAAGAGGCTCTCTCGCCTGTTATTCTTTGGCATAACGAACCCGACCGCAGTTATTCATCGCTGCACGTTTGCACTTGGGATCGCACCGGCTTGTTCAGCAAAATCACCGGCTCGCTGACGGCCGCTGGCTTGAACATTCTTGGCGCGGAAATCATTACGCGTGGCGACGGAATCATCCTTGATAATTTTTTTGTGACAGACGCGGAAACAGGTCTGGTCGCGCGGCGGGAAAGGCGGGAAAAATTTGAAACGCTTCTCGACCAAATTTTGTTAGGCGGAGAAGTGAATTTGGAAGCGCTCATCGCGCCGCTTAAAACTATTGGCCCCTACAAATTTTTTGAAGGAGAACGAATCATCACGGCAATAGAATTTGATAACGAGACCTCGGGAACGCGCACTATTCTTCAAATTGAAACAGAAGATAAAATCGGTTTGCTCTACACCATTTCACAGATTCTTAATGATTTGGAACTGGATATTTACGTCGCGAAAATTTCCACGGAAAAAGGTGCCGCCATCGATAGTTTCTATGTCGCCGAACCTGACGGCAGCAAACTGACCAATCCCGATCGCCTGAAAAGAATCGAACGAAAATTGCGCGCTGCCATTAATCGTCTTGGGTGAACTTTGCCTTTGAACTTTGTTCCGTGAACCTTAACCTAAATTTATGAAGCACTCTGGAAAAGCATCACAAGCGGCGCGCAATTTGATCATAGCATCCTTTGTCCTCGTCGCCGCGCTGCTGGCGGCGGGGCTGCTCGCGAAATTCGTCGGAGGCTTCATCATAGGTCTGGCTTCTTTTCTAATCTTCGTTTGGGTTTTGTTTGTTCTCTTTACCCTCTATTTTTTCCGCGATCCCACACCCAATGTGCCGAGTGGAAAGAACCTTGTTGTCTCGCCGGCGCATGGAACAATCGACGTCATTGATGAAACGTCTGAGAACGAATTCATGGGCGGCCGATGCAAACGCATTTCCATTTTTCTGAATGTCTTCAATGTCCACACCCAGCAATCGCCCATCGCTGGCAAGGTCACCTTCCTCAAACATACTTCTGGTCTTTTCATAAATGCAATGAAGGCCGATTCTGCGTTACACAACGAAAATGTTTTAATCGGGATTGACCTCGCCGAAAATTCTCCCGAAAAAATCGGCGTCCGCCTCATCGCCGGGTTGATTGCGCGTCGCATTATTCCGTGGGTCGTAGTGAATGATGTAATTGCCCCCGGCGAACGAATCAGCCTCATTCAATTTGGTTCCCGCGTGGATTTATATTTGCCGCTTCACTACACCGTTCGCGCCAAAATTGGTGACAAAGTTGTCGGCGGCGAAACCATCATGGCATCCAAGGAATAACTATGGACACTTCCCCACCCATTCGAACAGACGCGCCCCAGGACAAACTGAAAATCTATTTCCTGCCCAATCTCATGACGGCGGGAAATCTTTTTTGCGGGTTTCTGGCCATGACAAAAATCGTGGAAGCAGATCCCAGTCGCGCCGATTTCAACACCATTATTCGCCACGCTCTTTTCTACATTTTGCTCGCCTGTATTTTTGATTTGCTCGATGGCCGGGTCGCCCGCCTCGGTGGCAGCGAAAGTCCATTCGGTCGCGAGTTCGATTCGTTGGCGGACATCATTTCCTTCGGCGCGGCCCCCGCTTTCCTCGTGCACCGGATTTTGCTCAACGGCGTTTTTAATTATCCGCAGATTGGCTGGTTCATCGCCTCCGTCTATTTGATTTGCGGCGCGTTCCGCCTAGCCCGTTTCAATTGCCTTGCCACCATGGCTGGCGGCGGTGGCGGCAGCGAGTTCCTCGGATTTCCTATTCCCGCTGCGGCTGGCCTGGTGGCTTCGCTCACGCTTTTCATTATGTGGTTGGAAAATAAAAGTAATTTTTCCACCAGTAATTGGCGTTTCGTCATTCCCGTCATCATGATTTTTCTTTCGATGATGATGGTCAGCGAAGTGAAATATCCCACCTTCAAAACGCTGGATTTTCGCGCCACACGCACCTTCACAAAAATGATTTGGATTGTGTTGCTCATCGGCTTTTTCGTGTTGCTATGGGATAAAATTCTCCAAGTTGTTTTGCCGATTCTTTTCACTGCCTATCTTCTCTATGGCTTTATTCGTCCTCGCATTTCCCGAAAAATGCGGCGCGACATTGAAGACGAGGATGAAGATGAAACCTCTTCCACTGTTGTCTAGGAATGTTGGAGCAACACCCAAACGTCCTCGCCGCGATCACTGGTTTTATCAGTGGACTTCTCCTCTCCGTCCCGGTGGGTCCCGTCAATCTCACCATCATCAACGAAGGAGCGCGGCGCGGCTTGAGATGGGCGCTGATGATCGCGTTGGGCGCAGTGACAATGGACGTTGCCTATTGCGCGATTGCCTTCACCGGATTCGCTTCTTTTTTTGAAAAAGGCCTCGTCAAATCCGCGATGGAACTTTCCAGTTTTGTTTTTTTGCTCTATTTGGGAGTCAAATTTTTAAACGCAAAAAACATTCCTGCCGCGCCAAAAATCGAGGAGCGCATCGAGGAAAAACTTCATCCCCACTCAGCCTACATGATTGGTCTGGTGCGCGTCATGGGCAACCCCGGCATCCTTCTTCTCTGGATCGTTCTGGCCGCCAATTTTATTTCACGTGATTGGGTGGATGCCGCAGGACCCGCTAAATTTTCCTGCGTCTTTGGAGTTGGTGTAGGCGCAGGCGTTTGGTTTTTGGGATTAAGCTTCGCCGTTTCCAAACGAAAACAAACGTTCACCGAAAAAACCTTGCTACGACTGGAACATTTTTCCGGCGTCGGTCTTATTGCCATCGCCATTCTCCACGGCGTGCGCATCATCTGGCAAATGGCGCGGCATAAAATGTAGGCGTTTATCCCTGTTATCTATTCGAAGAACCGCGTCGCTTTGATTTCTGAGAAGGAGTTTGAGAGTTCCAAATTACATCATTGTTCGTCCGCGCCAGGACAGGCCGCTTTACTCATGAACGACGCACCAAAACGCGATTGGGAAGAAACTTGGGTTCACTTCTTTTGCGGCGCGCTTGTCGGCGCCGGACTGGGCTTTTATCTCTCATTTCAGTTTTCCGAGAATAATTCATGGCAATTCATAACGGTCTTCATTGTCGCCGGCGCGTTGCTGATTGGTTTCCTCGCCGCCTTTTTCCTCGACGGTTTCTGGGAAAAATTCCTCGAATGGTTTCGTTGGTGGTGAAGAAAACTTGTCTCAAATTCTCTGATTGCTAATCTTGTGCGAGAATGGAAGTCATCATCCAACCCAACCAGGAAGCCGCCTCGATATTGGTCGCAAAAATTGTAGCCAAAGATTTGCGCGCCAATCCCGAACTCGTCCTTGGCCTCGCCACCGGCCGCACGATGGAAGCCGTTTACGCGTTGCTCGCGCAAATGCATCGCGACGAAGAACTTAATTTTTCGCGCGCAAAAAGTTTTAACCTCGACGAATACGTCGGCCTCGCCGCGACCGATCTGCATTCCTATCGCTATTACATGAATTATCAGTTGTTCAAGCGTGTGAACATCAATCTGGCGAATACTTTTTTGCCGGACGGAACTGCGCAGTATTTGGATGCCGAATGCGCTCTCTACGAAGAAAAAATCCGCGAGCTTGGCGGAATTGATCTGCAACTTTTGGGCATCGGCCGCTCCGGTCACATTGGTTTCAACGAACCGCTTTCTGCTCTGCTCTCGCGCACGCGGGTCAAGCCGCTCTCGCCCGCGACGATTGAGCAAAACTCCGGTTTGTTCGAGCGACCCGAACAAATGCCGCGGCGCGCCATCACCATGGGCGTTGGAACGATTCTCGATGCGCGCCGCTGCATCCTGCTCGCGACCGGCGCGGAAAAAGCCGATATTATCGCCAAAGCTGTGGAAGGCCCAATTACCTCGATGATTTCCGCAACGGCGTTGCAACTTCATCGCCGCTGCACCGTCATCGTGGACGAATCGGCGGCAACGAAATTGCAAGGCATAGATTATTACCGCTGGGTTTTCGCGAACGAGCCGGAGTGGCAGGAGTTTCGATGATTTTGGAGGGCGGCAGAATTTCTCGCCAACGAGTTCCACGTCCCGGAGGGACGAACGACAATAGCCCGACGTTTCAACGCTTGTCATTACCCACATTTTTTCAAACTTGTTTTAGTTTTTCTGATGAGCAGAGTGGAAGGAGTGGCGTTGCTGAGGCACGTCCGAATCGGTTCCTCACCGGTCGGTTTATGTGTACCACCCTGCAA
>JBDSYB010000225.1:0-6503 GCA_039925885.1 Verrucomicrobiota bacterium | reverse complement strand
TGTAATTGCCCGTATAGGCGATCAATTTCTTTTCATTGATGTCGTAAACTTCGGTCACGATTTCATCCATGAACTGGCGGTCGTGTGAAATGAGAAGCAGCGCGCCGGAATAATTGCGCAAATATTTCTGGAGCCAAAGCAACGAGAGAAGATCGAGGTGATTCGTCGGTTCGTCGAGCAGCAGAAGGTCCGGTTCCATGACGAGCAACTTCGCGAGACGCGCGCGCATAATCCAACCGCCACTCATGTCGCGCGCGGGACGATTAAAATCCGCGTCGCGATAACCGAGGCCGCGCAACATTTTCTTCGCTTTCGTTTCGACGTCGTGATCGGCCAACGCGTCGTGCTTGGCGTGTGCTTCAAAATACGCGGCGCTGGAAACGTCACCGGCGGCTTCGAGTTCGCGCAGCAATTTTTCTAAACGCGGCAATTCTTCGACGCGTCCCGTCGCCACATCCAAAACCGTTTCGTCACCGTGCGCTTCTGCTTCCTGCGGGAGATAGCCGACGCTTGTCCAGATGTCGCGTTCGACCACGCCGGTATCGGGTTCTTTCTGACGGAGGACGATGGAGAATAAAGTTGATTTGCCCGCGCCGTTCGGTCCTACGAGCGCGACACGGTCGCCAGCATTGATCTGAAGCTTCGCATTCTCAAAGAGAACACGTCCGCCCAAAGTCATTTTCAAATCACGAATGGTCAGCATGGAATAAATTTCTCGAAGGCGAAGAATCGGTTTTGATTCGCGGCCACGAGCGGGAGAGTTTACGGCGGGTTTGCGAGTCGTCAATGCGCGGTTTGACGGTAGCAAAACTACGGCAGGCGACAGAATTTCTTTTGACATCGTGGCAAATATTCTGTGCCATCTGCGGCGTTCTCGGTTACACGCACCATCTCAAAAGAAGAATTATTGTGAAAAAATATAATGTCGGAATCATCGGTTATGGGTGGGTGGCCACCGCGCACATCGGCGCAATCAACGCCACAAACCAAGGACGAGTCACCGCCGTTTACTCGTCGCGTAAGCTCGATGACGCGGAGTTGAGCGCCAAGTGGGGTTCACCGATCAAGAGCTACACGAACCTTGGTGAAATGTTGAAACATCCCGGGATGGATACCGTTTCAGTGTGCAGCTATCCGTATCAACATCGCGAACACGCCGTCGCGGCTGCCAACGCGGGAAAAAATCTCATCATCGAAAAACCTCTCGCGCTTTCGTGGAAAGATTGTTTGGCCATCGAGGCGGCGGTGAAAAAAAATAAAGTCAAAACGTGCGTCTGTTTTGAGTGCCGATATTCCAGTCAGTTCACAGTCACCAAGTCGGTGATCGATCAAGGATTGCTTGGTGAATTGCATTACGGCGAAGTGGATTATTATCACGGTATCGGGCCGTGGTATGGACAGTTCCGCTGGAACACACGGAAGGATGCGGGCGGAAGTTCGTTGCTCACCGCCGGTTGCCACGCGCTGGATGCCTTGCTCATGTGCATGGGAAACGACGTAGAAGAAGTCACGAGTTATGACACGAAATCGAAAAGTAAAATTTTCAAGCCCTACGAATACACGACGAGCAGCGTCACAATTTTGAAATTCAAAGGCGGCAAAATCGGCAAGTGCGCAGCGATTGTGGATTGTCTGCAACCGTATTATTTCCACACGCATCTTTGCGGAAGCGAGGGCAGCTTGCTCGACAATAAATTTCACTCCATGAAACTCGGCGCGAACAAAAATGCGTGGAGTGCCCTCTCGATGAAGATGCTCGATTCGGGCGATGTCTCGGATCATCCCTACACCACGCAATTTCAGGCGTTCTTCGACGCGATGGACGCTGGAAAAGAAATGGCGCTGACGAGTCTTGCGGACGCGATGAAATCGCATGAGGTCATGTTCGCGGCAGATAAATCGGCGGCGACGGGGAAAGCCGTGAAATTATAAATGAGCCTTTTGACAAAATCTATTAAAGATTCTATAAAGTCTTTATGAAAACTTTAACCATCACCTCCGCGAAGAAAAATCTTGGCCAATGGCTCTTGGCTGCCGCACGCGGCGAGGATATTGGAATTATTTCCGGCGCAGATGTTATCGCGTTACGCAAAGTGGAAGTAGAATCTACGGATTATGCGTTCCGCGAATATGGCGCTACTCCGGAAGATTTGGAGCGACTGGAAAAACGGATGGAGAGAGAATATCAAAGCCTCAAACGTTCCGGGAAATTCAAGGCTTACACAGAAAAAGATTTAAGGAAAATGCTTGAAAAAATCACTCCTGATTAAGCCTGAAGTTCTGGTTCGATTAGTCGAATTACCCAAAGACCAACGCAGCGAATGTCTGCTGGCCCTCTGTGAGTTGGTTCAGACCTTTGGCCATCCCCACATCCATAGCGGTTTGAGCATTCGGAAACTGACGAACGGAGTTTTTGAGTGCCGAGGCAACTTGAAACTGCGTTTTTTATTTTATGATCGCTCGTCGGATTTATTCGTCACCTTCCTAGGCGATCACGATGAAGTTCGTAGGAAGATAAAGGAAAGGTGAAATCCGCCCTCGCCATCGCTGCGCATCCCGACGACATCGAGTTCATGATGGCGGGAACGTTGTTGCTTTTGAAGGAATCGGGTTACGAAATCCATTACATGAATCTCTCGCGGGGAAATTGCGGGAGTATCGAAACGGATTCTGCGACGACCGCGAAGATTCGTCTGAAGGAAGGAAAGTGCGCGGCGGAAATTCTCGGCGCACATTTTCATCTGCCCATCTGCAACGATCTTGAGATTCTTTACGAATTGAAAACGCTGCGCCGACTCGCGGCGGTGGTTCGCGAAGTGAAGCCGACAATCGTTTTGACGCACTCGCCCGCCGACTACATGGAAGATCACATGAACACCAGCCGACTCGCCATCACCGCCGCGTTTGCTCGGGGGATGCCAAACTTTAAATCCACCCCTTCGCGTCCGACCGAAAGTTATGACTGCACCATTTATCACGGCTTGCCGCACAGTTTGACCGACAATCTTCGTCGTCGAATCATCCCTGGCTCGTTTGTGAACACCGCCTCCGTCCACGCGATAAAGTTGAAAGCATTGAAAGCGCACCAAAGTCAGCAGCACTGGTTGGACGCGAGCCAGAAATTGAACTCCTATCTGCAAACGTGCGAAGACATTTCTTTGCGCGTCGGCAAGTTGTCCAAAAAATTTAAACACGCCGAAGGTTGGCGGCGGCATTTGCATTACGGATTCTGCGGAGAAGACACCGACCCATTGAAGGATTTGGGAAAAAATTATCTAGTGAATCGCGCCTACGAACGAAACATTTAAATCGTAGAAGTCGTGGTAAATAAACTCTGATTAAAATGAGCCTCCTTACGTTGGCTCCTACAAAATAAAACCATGCCACGAAAACTCAGCTCCATCGCCCCCGATTGGTGGGATTACACCACGCTCGAAAGCGACATCATCAAAGAAGCCGCCAAACTCACACCGGAGAAATTGCTTAAACTTTCGCGACCCGGTTTCAAAGTTGTTTTCTACGATACGCTCGAAGATTTTTATTGCGCCGAAGCGCTGGAATATATTTCTGCCTGGAAACACTCCACGTCCGATAATCCGGTGGGAATTTGTGGGCCGATTGGACCGACTGAACAACTCCCGCTCGTCGCGCGCATGGTAAACACGCTCGGTTTAAAACTTCACTCCGGCCATTTCTGGGGAATGGACGAATGGTTTCTCGATGGAAAAGAAATGCTGCCGAGTCACCCCCTCTCGTTCGAGAAGGCCGACCGTGAAATGTGCTTCAACAAGATTCGCAAAGAGTTGGTCATGCCGGACACAAATTTGCATTTCCCAAAAGCCAACTCCGCTGCATATCGCAAAAGCTGGGACGGCGTTCGCTGCGCCGTGATGCAAGGCGGCCAAGGCGATATTAAACATTGGGCGTTCAACGATCCATTGAAGCGTGAAGGCAAATACAAAAATAATCCGCCGTCGCCCGCAGAATATCGAAAACTCACCACACGAGTGGTGGATTTACATCCCATCACCATCGCGCAAAACGCGCGCACCTCCGGCGGTGGAAACGTCACGCTCGTTCCGACGAAAGCCATCACCGTCGGCCCGGTTGAAACGTGGAAGTCAGAAAAAGTTTCCATCTGGCAAGCCGGCACCCACGACAATCCATTCGGCCAACGTCTCACCGCGTTTATGATTTCTAAAAAGATTCCCGATTCCTCAGTGCCGATGTCGTTACTCGCCGATCATCCGAACGTGCAGTTCAACTACTATCGCGGCGGACTCGGTTCCTGCGCCATTGAAATGCACTGACAACGTTGCTCCGAGTTAAACTCGACAACAATCTGCGCAGATTTCGGAACGATCATTTCTCCGTTGCCCAAAGCAATCCCTTCTCTAAAGTCCTTCGCACAAACATGCTCACCGGCGAAATCCGCAGTAAAATCGACGCTCTCTGGAATACGTTCTGGACCGGCGGCATCTCCAATCCGCTCGAAGTCATCGAACAAATTACTTATCTGCTCTTCATCAAGCGTCTCGATGATTTGCACACGCTCGAGGAAAATAAATCGCGCACGCTGAAGAAGCCGATGGAGCGTCGTGTCTTTCCGGCTGGCAAGGACGCGAAAGGCCGCTCCTACGACGACCTTCGTTGGTCGCGCTTCAAACATTTTGAAGCGAAGGACATGTTCGATGTCGTGGATCAACATGTGTTTCCATTTCTTCGCACATTGGGCGGCGACACTTCCACCTACGCGCATCACATGAAAGACGCGCGTTTCACGATTCCGAAAGTGTCCCTTCTGGCGAACGTCGTGGACATGATCGACCAGGTGCCGATGGAGGACCGCGACACCAAGGGCGACCTCTACGAATACATGCTCGGCAAGATCGCCAGCGCCGGGCAGAACGGCCAGTTCCGCACCCCGCGCCACATCATCCAGCTCATGGTCGAACTCACCGCGCCCACGGCGAAGGATGTTATCTGCGATCCCGCGTGCGGCACCGGCGGCTTCCTCGTGGCGGCGGGCGAATACCTCCGCGACCATCACCCGGAAATCCTCCGCGACCGGAGCTTAAAGAAACATTTCCACGAACACGCGTTCCACGGCTTCGACTTCGATAACACCATGCTCCGCATCGGCAGCATGAACATGCTCCTGCACGGCGTGGAAAATCCCGACATCCGCTACCGTGACTCGTTGGCCCAGGATCACGCGGGCGAGGAGGAAAAATACACCCTCGTCCTCGCCAATCCGCCTTTCGCCGGGTCGCTCGACTACGAGAACTGCGCCAAGGATCTCCAGCAAATCGTCAAGACCAAGAAGACCGAGCTGCTCTTCCTCGCCCTCTTCCTGCGCCTTCTTAAGCCCGGCGGACGCGCCGCCGTCATCGTGCCCGACGGCGTCCTCTTCGGCTCATCCAACGCACACAAGACCCTGCGCAAAATCCTGGTCGAGGAACAGAAACTCGACGCCGTGATCTCGCTGCCCGGCGGCGTGTTCAAGCCCTACGCCGGCGTCTCCACCGCCATCCTCCTCTTCACCAAGACCAACTCCGGCGGTACGGACCACGTCTGGTTCTACGACGTGGACGCCGACGGCATGTCGCTCGACGACAAACGCACCGAGCTCCTCCCGCCGGAAAAGCTCGGCCCGGTGCCCCAGGTTGCGCTCACCGCCGACGACCACGCGAAGAATAATTTACCGGATATTTTGGCGCGCTGGCGTTCGTTTGGAGTCCCGGCTTCAGCCGGAGAGACGTCAAGTTCTCAACGCGCGTCAAAATCTTCCGAACCCGCCACTCAATCGCATACCCCACCGGCTAAAGCCGGGACTCCGAACCCTGAACTCGTGCGCCCGCGCACCGCGCAAAGCTTCTGCGTGCCCAAGGCCGACCTCGTCGCGCAGGGCTACGACCTCTCGCTCAACCGCTACAAGGAAGTCGTCCACGCCGAAGTCGCCCACCGCCCGCCGGGCGAAATCCTGCAAAGCCTCGCCAAGCTGGAAACGGAGATTCAGCAGGGCATGAAGGAACTGGAGGGGATGCTGAAGTGAAGGCGGCTGCCAAATGGCCTTCGTTGCCGCTGACTGAGGTCTTTTGGTTTCAGGAAGGTCCGGGTGTGCGCAATTGGCAGTTCACCACGTCGGGAATCAAACTGCTCAACGTCGCGAACATCGAAAAGGGCGGGACGCTGAATCTGGAAAAGACCGACCGTCATCTCGATGAATCCGAGGTTGAAAAGAAATACTCTCACTTCCTCGTTGATTCCGGTGACCTTGTCATCGCCAGTTCGGGAATCTCGTTCGATGACGATGGGCTGCTTCGCACACGGGGCGCATTCGTCCGCGACGAGCATCTGCCACTTTGTCTGAACACCAGCACGATTCGCTTCAAAGCCATCGATGGCGTGTCTGACCTTCGGTTCTTGCGCCTTTGGCTGAACGGACGCGAATTCAGGTCGCAGATTACGAAGCTCGTCACGGGGACGGCGCAGCAGAACTT
>JBDSYB010000224.1:0-7101 GCA_039925885.1 Verrucomicrobiota bacterium | reverse complement strand
TTTTGTTCAGACATGGAACCATTGCTTCGCAACGGAATCATTTACGACCCACAGACCGCTGGCAGTTATATCAAAACCCATCTTCTAAACCTCTTGCCAGAGTGATTCGCTATTCCTCGGAATCTTTTGCCCGCTTGTCGGGATTTTGGACCTCTGTGACAATGATTTCGTGTATCACCGGCTGACCCTCCGTAATGAGACTCCGTTGACTACTTGGCAACGCAGCGAGAAATGATAACTCCATCCGCTGCATGGTCGTCTCGATTCGGCGCAAGGCATTGCCGCGAATCGAAACCTCGTGCGTAGCGAAGACCAATCGGAGGTGTTGCCGTTTCCCTTCGCTCTTGAGTTCAGCAAAAGCGAACTGGTCAAACGGCAGCAACAGACTCCCTTCAGACGACAGTTCGATTCTGACGCCGTGTGCGTTCGGGTCGCTGGACCAACATTCGGGTGTTTTTGTGTTCATGTTTTTGTGTGGTTTGTGAGTGACGACGACGCGCCAGTTTCAGCCGGCAAAAGGTGTCGGCGGCGCGTTGTCCAAATCGGAGGAGATGGCTGTGTAAACGATCCCAAAGGCGGATGTCACGCTGGGGGACAAATCCGGCCGCCAGTTCCATCGCCAACGGCCTGTGACCAGAGCGAGCCACGTTCTCGCGCAGTTGCTCCTTGTCCGGCGTGAAGATGCGGATGCCGCGCCGCCCGCGCGAAATAGTCACATACCATTGCTGCGCGTTCGTCGCGGCCTTGACGGTCGAATCAGAGAACAGGACGTAATCCACGGTCTTGCCTTGCGAGCCGTAGGACGTGATGGCATAGCCGGGAAGGAACTCGCGAAAGCTCGCGTCCAAAACCCGACCATCGGTGAGCTCAACTCCGCCATCGGGACGAACCAACTTCGCGGTGACAAGCTCTCCATTCGTGACGCGCCCGCCCGAAGCAAGTTTGCGATTTGCTTTTAGGTGCAGACGGTCGCCGGTCGCAATCGAAAGTTCGCGCGGTTGGCAGACGGTTACATGGCCGAGCATCTTGTTTGAAACGGTGACGAACTTTCCGCCAACTTCGACCAGCACGCTCGATTTCAAAATGCCCGCAAGCTTTCCCTTTGCACCAGGTTCAGCCTCGCGCACTTTCTGATTGAAGATCACCACGGCGTCTTGCGGGTAAAACCGTTCATCCCGTTTCTGTGCGTTCGTCAGGTCAAGCCGGTCCAGCACCTGAACCGTCGTGTCGTTTGCACCGAGCAGCCCTTTTGATTTCAGTGCGTCGCGCACGCGCGAGTTGACACGATGCACTTCCCCCCACGTCTGCGAGACGACGACCGCCGAGGCGTTTTGCTCCGCGAGACGGAGATATTCATCGGCGAGTTTGTCAGCTTGGTCGCCCAAACCGCACGCCACGACTGCCCCCATCTTGTCGAGGCGTTCAAATGAATCGCCCATTTTGCCCGCCGCCGCTGATTCAACTGCTTTCCGATACTGCTTGATTCGTGTGCGTTCATCTTCGTCTTTGGCGAGAGCCGGGTCTTGCCGTCGAATCTTGTGCAGTTCCACCGGCCTGACGCCGGAGTGACATTCTATGGCGAGCAGCGCATCCGAAGCCTCAACCGCTCCGTGCTGCCGTGTGTCGCCGGAAAGGATCAGCCGGGCATTTCGCTCGCGGACCAGCCGAATGAGTTCAAGCATCTGGCGTCCACCAATCTGACCGGCTTCATCCACGACGACGACCGCGCCCGCGAGAAGCTCCCGCTTGAGCAGAAAGCTTGCGAGCGTGGACGGCGACGGAAATCCCGCCTTCTCCATTTCCACGACTTGCTGACGCTGCGGCGCGAGAACGACCACGCGCCGGCCTGACTCCCGAAGTTGTTCGGCCAGCTCGTGCAGGACAAAGCTCTTGCCCGTGCCCGCGCCGCCTCGAAAAAGCGAAACGATATTCGTTGAACCGAGCAAACCATCGAGTGCCTTGCGTTGCTCATCGTCGAGCTTTGGATTTGCTGGACGCGGGTTCGCGACCAACGGCCAGGAATCACCGACGCCTTCCTTCGCGGTCTGAACGATTTCCCACTCGCGCAGCAGAACTTCGCGCAACGTGACCGTGCCCGGATGTTCCTCATCACGGATGTAGCCGCGTTGCCGCGTAAAATCCTTGAGTTCAGAAATGGAAAAGCCTTCGCCGCGCGCACGACCCAACGCTTCCTGCCACACCTGACATTCCAGCACGACCGAGGTGCGGTCGAACAAATGTTCCTCCGCCCATTGAACGGCCTCGCTGACCGTGACGCGATTTTGCGCCCTTACGTTGTTATCCTGAGAATCCGAAAGCTGACCCAACACAATTCGTTCAGCCTCGCTCAACTGCGCTTCCCACAATTTCCGAAGCTCATCGCGACTCAAGGTTTTCTGTTTTCGTGATCGCTCCGTCGTGGCCAGTTGTTCGCGCAAGTCCTGGAAATTCCCGCCAGAGAGTTCCGGCTTCTCCGCGAGCAGCTTGGCAAGCGCGTCGTCAATCTGCGTGTGCCGTTTGGAGAATCGCTCGCAAACGCGTGGCTTTCCTTACCGAACCCGTTCCAATCTCCGCCGCTCGCACGAGGACGCGGAAATGTTCACCACACGCCTTGCCAATCTGCGGCAGGACTTGGCCGTTCGTCAGGATACGTCAGGTGATAAATTTCGCATTGAACTCGACGGAGGGGAAAGCAACAACCGTGGCATCGCGGGCGAACTGATTTTGCGCCGTGCGGAAAAACTGAAGGCGCGTTTTGGCGACGACATCCGAATCGGGCACTTTGCCGGTTTCGATTTGTTCATGCGTCCAAGCTTCAACAACACCGCCGAAATGGTTGTGCGCGGCAGCAACAGTTACGGCGCGCGGGTTACAGATTCGGCTCTCGGCACAATCCGCTCCCTCGAAGTGAACATCCAAGGCTTCGAGGAACGGGCGACCAGACTGGAAACGGACATCGCCGACGCCCACAAGCGCGTCAAGGAGCTTGGGGAGAAAATCGGCGCGAAGTTTGAGCGCGAAGAACGCTTCCAACAGTTGAGCCGCCGTCAGAGCGAGATTGAAGAAAAGCTCGACCTCACCAAGAACCAAGCGCCGAGCCAGGTTGACGCCGATTCTTCCGAGGAAACCGCGCAGAAGATTTCCGAAAAACAAACCAAAACTCATTCGCCCCGGCCCGCGCGCCGTGCGGCAGTTCGCGTATGAATGTGACCGCCCAACAAACCGAATTCTTGAGTTGGAAAATTGTTCCCGCCCGCCTTGACGCTTTGCAAGCGGCTTGGTTTCTCGGCTTCGAGCCACACGAGATTTCCATGCTCGTTGCGGTGAGCTTGTTGAAACCGCTCGGCCATCCCGCCCGCAACAGGACGAAGTTTTTCGCCACGGAAACATTGGAACACCTCCGCCGTGACGAGAAGTGGCTTGCCCGCGCCAGCGATGCGATTTGCATCTATTGGCGAAAAAGAAACACCCGCAAGAAAACAGCCTGCGGGTATCGCTCGAAGAAAAACGCACCGTTCAGCCGACCTTCTGCCCCGACCGAACAACCCGCTCGGCCTCCGTCGAAATCGGCCGCAACTGAATGATACGGCCTTCCGCTGCCTGTCGGTCGTAACTTTCCAGCGACGGCAATTTCACTTTCGCTTTACGCGCGTAGGCACGATGCACTGCTTTGCTGTTGTGATCGAGCGCCTCTTGTGCGAAGCGTTCCGGGTAGCCGCATTGCTTGGCACGCTCCGCCCATGCGTAACGATAGGAGTGAAGGGAAACGCCCTTGATACCAAGTCCCACGCAGCGTTGCTTAAATTCTGTGGCGCGATCACCGCAACGAACCGATTGCAAATAAGGAAACAAATTTCCGGTTGCGGGCAGGCGGCGCAGAATTGTCTCGATGTCCGGGCCAAAATGAATCATGGCGATGCTTCCGGTTTTCTGCCGGACGTAGGCAATTTTTTGATTTGCCCAATCAATGTCCTCTGCTTTTAGATTTGCGATGTAGGTTTGAGAACCGCCGAGATGCCAGCACAATTCGTAGAAGCTGAGTCGCTCCGGGTTTTTCTCCCGCTCGATGATGAGTTGATGTTCCTCAATGGTAATGGCGCGCTTTGGCTGAAAACGAACCTCCGGCCAAAGACGTTTCGGAACAATCGGCCACGGCAGCCAGTTCATTGAAAGACAGAAGTTGTGGAGTTTCCGCAGATGAACATTTGTGCTGACTGTTCCCGCCTTGAGGCAGGCCAACAGATGTTCCGCTTGTGTCTCAATTATGATGCGGTGACGAATTCCGTCCAGAGCAGTCTCTCTCGCTGCGCGTCGCCAGCGATCCTGAGTGGAACCGCTTTTGGTTTCAACGATAGTATCGAGAGCTTGTTGCCATGTCCGATTTGCGATGCCTGAATCCGTCCCCGCCAAATATGCTTTGGCGATTTGTAGATTTAGTTGCGGCTGGCGAACGGATTCATTGCGGGCGTTGAGCAACGATGTCGCCTCAGCGCGGTCCTTCGTGCCAAGGCTTTCCTGCTGTCGGGTTTCCGTGTCTTCGACGTAGAATGTTCCGCCGAGCTTACGGCGATAGAGGATGAAACGACGTTTCATAGGTTCAGACTTTCTGCCCGAAGCTATGAGACTGAACGCGGCTTTGGGTGTATCAGCTACACCAAACGGGCTGCGAATCCCGTTTTCAACAGTAGTTGCCGAGTAATACCGGAGTGACCGTTGAGTCGTATCCCGGTAATGATTTCACTGGCACTTTCACTGGCATTTGCCTCCTCTGGGTGCTACAACCGATTGCAAAATTGCAACTTAGAGTTGGAGGCGAGGGTCGGAATTGGGCAGCTTTTGGGTATTCAACCCGCTTGACTGCTCCATTCACAACTCTTGCAATCACAGACCTATCGTGTGACAGACATCAGAACTACCTGTGAAAATGGGCTTTTCTGCGCGTTTCGTCAAGTTGGCAATTACTCAATTACTACTCGCCAACGAGTGCAAAAAAACTCATCTGAAGATGCATTGCTGGCAATTTTGCTGGCACTAAAATCGTTCGCAAAACCTCTTGGGCAACGCCCCTCAGAATGGAAACCGCGCTGGCCCGTGCGTGCGGTTGGCTGCGCTCACTTCGCGCCGCCAACCCAACGCACGCGCCGTGACGGTTTGGATCATGGTCGATCCGTGCCGCTTCCCGTCGCGCTTGGCGGAGACGACTATGCGTTCGTTCCGCCTGCTGCGCCGTCCAGCCGCACCGACCGACTCTGCATACCGACTGCGTTAAAAAAAACACCCCGATTTTTTAACAGAACAAAACCGTATTTCATAATTTTCCGTGGTCCTAACCTTCGACCTGTATATTTTGTCTGCATAATTAGCGTGTATATTTCGTTTGCATAAAAAACCGTCTGACGATACGATACGCAAATGGAAAAAGAGCTTAAATACGCTCAAGAGCTTCGGCGGATTGGCGCAGCAGAGGCTTTTATGGATGCCCGTCTGGCTTTAGGTCACGTCGCATTTTCTCTGGTTGATTTGGTGAAGGAATCGGGGTTGTCGGCGATTGCTGCAAAACGTCAGTTATCGAGGCTTGTTGGCAAAGTCGTCAGAGTTTCTCCCCGGCAGCCTTTTTTTTTGATTGTTGGACCGGAGCATCGCGCTATGGGCGCTCCGCCGGCAATCTGGTGGCTTCAAGATTATTTTGACTGGCTTGGTCGCCCATATTACTTGGCACTTCAATCTGCGGCCAGTTCGCATGGTTCAAATCCACAAGCTTTACAGGTTACGCAAGTGATGACCGACCGTCCCTGCCGGGCAATGAAGGTGGGACGGATTCGGGTCAGGTTCTTCGTCAAGCGCGGGATTGAACGAACTCCAACGCAGCAACTGGAGCGGGCTTCTGCACCACTGTGTATCAGCACTCCGGAAGCAACCGCATTTGATTTGATCCGGTATGCGACCAGCATTGGCGGAATCGAGCGCGCGGCTGAAACCATCATCCCGTTATTATCAAGTATGCGTGTCCGCGAACTTAAACGAATGCTCGAAGCGGAGAGTCAACCTGCCATCGCCCAAAGGTTGGGTTTTGTCATTGAAGCCGCTGGCGAGAAAAAACTGGCTCAAGTTATTTACGATTGGCTTCCCGAAAAATTGGTGCTAGTTCCCTTGTCTCCACCAAAGGGTGAAGGTAAAAACATTCCAGTAGTCGAACGCTGGCAGGTTCTCAACAATTCTGGCGAACTGAAATTATGACACCCATCACGCGCCAGGATATTTTGGCTCATCAAGCCGTTGTGCCGTGGTCGGCGCAGTATCAAGTTGAGCAAGACCTTTTGCTGTGTCGGACGATGGCGGCGCTTTTCGATGATGCCTTCTTGAGCAGTCAGATCGCCATGCGCGGTGGCACGCTCCTGCATAAAGTCCATCTCGCGCCAGCGTCCCGTTACAGCGAAGACATTGATTTGGTAGTCGTGGGAACTCGCCCGGAAGATCATATCCGTCTGGCTGTCCGACGGGTTTTGGCGGATGTGTTGGGAAGTCCGAAGACATGGGAATGGGATAAGCTGTTTTTGGCGATACGAAACATCGTCAAGCCATCTCGGGTTTTGCGAATGACCTACTCAATTTCTTCGATCATTGAACCCGGTCGGATGCTGGACATCGTGGTCGAGGCGAATGTGACCGAGCGCAAGCCGCATCGTTCCGTGGTTGAGATACCGTTTAGTTTTCCATTCCGGGATAAACCCGTCCAGACGCGGATCAAAGGCTACGATATTCACGAGATGCTGGGCACCAAGATGCGGGCAATGTTCCAGCGAAAACGTGGGCGGGATTTGTTCGATTTGTATTGGGCACTCACCAAATCCACCAGCCCGGTTGATCCGTCGGGGATTATTGAATCGTTTCAGCATTACATGAAACAAGAACGGACCAAAGCCGGACGCGGGGAGTTTATTGGAATCCTTGAAGCGCACCTTAAAGACCCCGGATTTTGTTCAGACATGGAACCATTGCTTCGCAACGGAATCATTTACGACCCACAGACCGCTGGCAGTTATATCAAAACCCATCTTCTAAACCTCTTGCCAGAGTGATTCGCTATTCCTCGGAATCTTT
>JBDSYB010000223.1:0-6779 GCA_039925885.1 Verrucomicrobiota bacterium | reverse complement strand
ACCACGATGTTCAGGACAATTCCGCAAACGCCACGCGCTTTTTGGTCCTGGGTCGCCAGTGCAGCCCGGCCACGGGAAAAGATCGCACGAGCTTGATGATCAGTATTGCCCATGAAGTCGGCGCGCTCCATTCCGCGTTAAGCGCCTTTCGCCGTTTTAAATTGAACATGACGAAAATCGAGTCGCGCCCGAGCAAGCGCAAGGCGTGGGAATATTTTTTCTTTGTCGATTGCGACGGGCATGTGAGCGATTCCAAAGTTGCGAAAGCGATCGCCCACCTGGAGCGCGAGTGTAATTTTGTCAAAGTGCTCGGGTCGTATCCCAATACAGAATAAATAATTATGAAAACATCGAACATTGAACATCCAACATTGACCATTGAATTTGAGAAGCGCCTTTGTGGAAACCTTCGACGTTGGATGTTCAGTGTTGGATGTTCGATGTTCCTTTTTTCCATTTTTGCAAGCGCCGCCGAAGCCCCCAAGCCTCTTCGCGCTCTTCTCATCACCGGCGGCTGTTGCCACGATTATGAAGCGCAAAAGAAAACATTGACCGAAGGCATCACGGCCCGAGCCAACGTAACCTGGACAATTATTCACGAGGGTGGCGATGGCAAAGAACATAAGTTCAGCATTTACGACAAGCCAGATTGGACCAAGGGTTACGACGTCATTGTCCACAACGAATGTTCTGGAAAGGTGATTGATGTTCCGTTCATCGAGAAAATGGCGCGCGCGCAAACCAACGGTGTTGGAGTTGTGATGATTCATTGCGCGGTTCACAGCTATCGCGATGCAGAGACTGACGAATGGCGGAAGCTTCTCGGCGTCAGTTCTTATCGTCACCAGAAAAAAGGAGCGTTCGATGTCATCAACGTGAAATCCGAACATCCAATTATGAAAAGCTGGCCCGCGAAATTTCACGATCCCGAAGATGAACTTTACGAAATCAAAAAAGTTTGGCCCAACTGCATTCCGCTCGCAAAAAGTTTGACGCCGACTGATGAAAAAGATGAACACCCCTGCATCTGGATCAACACCTTCGGCAAATCGCGGGTTTTCGCCACCACGCTCGGTCACCTCAACGACACGATGAAACTGGACATTTATCTCGACCTCGTGACGCGCGGGTTGCTCTGGTCGTGCAATAAACTTGAGAAAGACGGTTCGGCGAAAACGGGCTTTGGGAAAAAGTAGTTTCGCCTTTCACTAAAAGCTGTCTCAATCTTTCCATGAAATTGAGAGAATATTCGCGTCAGATATTCCAGCGCCATTTCTCGTTGGGCGCGATTCTGCTTTTCTCGTTTGCTGCGATCCTAAACGCGCAGCCCACTCTCAAAACATTTCGCGCGGGCGCTGCCGCTACGGACATTTCGCCGTGGATGGGAATTTCCATCAACGGCAATATGAACGATCACAAGGGGACAAACCTTCACGATCCGCTGCACGCGCGCGCAATTGTTCTCGATGACGGGCAAACGCGCCTGGCCATCGTTGTCGCGGACAGTTGCTTGATTTATCGCGAAATTTTCGACCGTGCGAAAAAATTAGTGAACCAGAAAACCAAATTTGCCCTTGAGAATATTTTAATGTCCGCCACCCACACGCATTCCGCTCCGGCTTCCGTGAGCGCTTTTCAAAGCGAGGCAGATACAAATTATCAAAATTTTCTGGTGTTGCGTTTAGCAGACGCCGTTTGTCAGGCAATCAATAATCTGGAGCCAGCGAAGATTGGATGGGCCGTGGGAAGCGAACCTCGTCACGTGTCAAATCGTCGTTGGAAAATGCAACCCGGCGTGATCAACAAGGATTTGTTTGGCGGCACCAACGATCAGGTGCGCATGAATCCACCTCCGGGCAGCAAGGATTTGCTGGAACCCGCAGGACCAACCGACCCCGAAGTTTCAGTGATTGCTGTCAGATCGCTTGACGGAAAACCGATCGCCCTGTTGGCCAATTATTCCATGCATTATTGTGGCGGAGTTCCCATCAACACTTATTCGGCGGATTATTTCGGTGCGTTTGCCGACAGAATCCAACAATTGCTCAAGGCAGATCGCCAAGAACCTTCCTTCGTCGGTATCATGTCGAACGGCACGAGCGGCGATTGCAACAGCACAAATTTTCGCGAACCCAACAAACCAGAACCGGCCTACTCTCAAATCAAGCGCGTCGCCAATGATGTGGCCGACGTGGCTTTGATGGCCTACCAGAAAATAGAATGGCGCGATTGGGTCGCTCTGAAATCGGCACAGAAAGAGATTCAATTGGCTGTGAGATTGCCCAGCCCAGCCGAAGTCGAAAAAGCAAAGGAAGCATTGTCGAAAGCGAAACGCTCCGTGAACGGTGATCTCGATTCCTGGAGCACGAATGTTTACGCGCGCGAAACGGTTTTGCTGGCAGAATTTCCGCCACAAGTCCCCGTGATTTTGCAAACATTCCGCATTGGAGATTTAGGTATTGCGGCAATTCCCTGCGAAGTGTTTGTGGAAATCGGTCTCGACATCAAAAAACAAAGTCCATTTAAGCCGACGTTCACCATCGAACTGGCCAACGGTTACAACGGCTATTTGCCAACGCCTGCGCAGCACAAACTCGGCGGATATGAAACCTGGCGCGCGCGTTCGAGCTACCTCGAAATCGAAGCCGCGCCAAAAATTTTTGAAACGGTGATGGATTTGTTCAATCGTTTAAAATAATTAATAAAATGCTCAGGTTTATCTGTTTAATTTTTTTCGCGACCAGTTTGCTTGCGCAAGCTACGCCTTCGACTTCGGCAAAGAATCGTCACGTCATCGTCATCACCATTGACGGCATGGCCGCTTATTTGTTTGACGATCCAAAATCTCCTGTTCCAAATCTGCGAAAACTCGCGGCGCAAGGCGTAGTGGCTGAGGGGATGAAAGTTTCAAACCCCTCCGTCACCTGGCCGAATCACACCACTCTCGTGACCGGCGTTTCGCCCTTAAAACATTCGGTGCTCTACAACGGAAAAATGTTTCCCGACAAACGTGGTGAACTTCAGCGCAATCCCGAACTGGACAAGACGGACCTCGTGGCGGTGCCAACCGTTTATGATTTTCTGCACCCAAAAGGTTTTCGCACCGCCGCCGTGAATTGGCCTTGCACACGCAATGCAAAAACTCTGGACGATGATTTTCCCGATGCGCCGGACGCGATCCATTTCTCAACGCCAAAGTTAATCAAAGACTTGCAGGATGAAAAAATTCTCGATGACAGTAGCGAGAAGGTTTTCCTCGACAAGAGCACCACGAAGCGCGACGACCTTTGGACCGATGTGGCGTGTTACATCTTGCGGACGCGACAGCCCAATTATCTTCTATTCCATTTGCTGATCGTGGACGGCACGCAACATCGTTACGGCCCGCAAAGTCCGGAAGGGTATGAAGCACTGGCTTCGGCTGACAAAAATATCGGCAAACTTTTAGATACGCTCGACAAAACAGGGCTGCGCGCAAATACCAGCATTTTTATTGTGGCGGATCACGGTTTCGAGAAGGTGAAAAAACAAATCGTTTCCAATGTGATTTTGCGCAAAGCAGGTTTGCTGGAAACCGCCGACAAAAAAGCGCGGGTGCAAATTATTTCTGAAGGCGGAACGGCGCTGGTTTATTTTCTTTCTGCAAAAACGAGGAGAGAAGATCGGAAAAAAGTAATGGAGTTGTTTAAGGATCACGAGGGCATTGAGCAGGTTATCGAGCCAAAAGATTTTGCTCAATACAGTTATCCTTCGCCGGAAAAAAATTCGCAGATGGGAGAACTGGTCTTGTGCGCGAAACCTCTCTACGGCTTTTCGAGCATTTCGGCGGGAAATGAAACAATCATCCCGACGAGGGAAGGCGGCTCCGGCAGTCACGGATACCTTGCAACGAACCCGAAGATGAATGCGGTTTTCATAGCGGCGGGACGCGATATTCAAAAAGGCAAACGCATCGACGTGATCGACAACCTTGATGTGGCGCCGACCGCTGCTTATTTGCTCGGCGAAAAATTTCCATGCGACGGCAAACTTCTCGAGCAAATTTTGATTCGCGAGAAATAAATTTTGATGAACCTTCCGCTCATCAAGCCAAAAATTGTCCCGCCCCTTGACCCGCAGTTTCGCCCTGCGGTGCTGGCAACGCGCTATTTTCACGAACAAGTGCGCGCATCCAAAAGTGCCGTGGCGATCAAACTGGCTCTCGAACAAGCGGACGGTTCTGTTTTCCATTTTACCACCGAAATATTTCCTGAGAGCCATCCGCAAGCCGCAGAAAATTTTCGTCACGTCGAACGCATTTTGAAACTTCTCCTGTGGGCGTGGGGCGGCTTTCGAGTGCATCTCGATGGACCTAAAAATCTCGCCGCGCAATTACAAAAGCATTTTCGTGAAACCGCGACGGGAAAATTCGACGCGGAAATTATGGGTGAAAGGATTTACGAACGTCCCTTTGAAATCGTCTCCACGCAGGACATTCCCGCCGCTCGTTCAGCCACCGCTCCGCTCGGTCGTCATCTCGATGGTTGCCGCATCGGTTTTGATTTGGGCGGAAGCGACCGAAAAGCGGCGGCGGTCATCGATGGCAAAGTTGTTTTCAGCGAGGAGGTGGTTTGGGATCCATATCATCAGGCGGATCCCAAATATCATTTTGAAGGCATCATGGGCTCGTTAAAAAAAGCGGCGGCGCATTTGCCCCGCGTCGATGCCATTGGCGGGAGCGCAGCGGGAGTTTACGTGAACAATCGAGTAAAAGTGGCTTCGCTTTTTCGCGGCGTGCCGAGAGATGTGTTCGATGCGCGCGTGAAAAATCTTTTTCTCGAAATCAAAAAACTCTGGAACAACGTCCCGTTTGAGATCGTTAACGACGGCGAAGTAACCGCGCTCGCTGGTTCAATGTCTCTCGGGAAAAATTCCGTTCTCGGCATCGCAATGGGCACGAGCCAGGCGGGTGGCTACGTCACGCCGGAGGGTAATATCACGACCTGGCTCAACGAACTTGCGTTCATGCCAGTTGATTACAATCCCGTTGCGCCTTGCGACGAGTGGAGCGGGGATTATGGTTGCGGCGTGCAATATTTTTCCCAACAAGCCGTCGGTCGGCTTATCCCGACGGCGGGAATTCAAGTCGCATCCGAGCTTTCGCTTCCGGAAAAATTGAAAGAAGTGCAACGGCTGATGGAGCGAGCCGATGAACGCGCGCGAAAAATTTATCAAACCATCGGCGTTTATCTCGGTTATGCGGTTGCGCATTACGCGAATTTTTATGAAATTGAAAATGTGCTGCTACTCGGTCGTGTCACCAGCGGCGAAGGGGGCGACGTCATCCTCGAAATGGGAAAGGAAGTCCTGCGTGTGGAATTTCCAGAATTAGCGCGGCAGATCGTTTTTCACGTTCCCAACGAACAGGATAAACGTCACGGGCAAGCCATCGCAGCGGCGAGTTTACCGAAGGTTTGATTCATCGGTTTTAAAACAGAAAGAGTGCCTGTTTATCGCGGGACCCAAATGGGGCAAACCTCTATTTTAAAGATCGCGCAGTTTTTGCTTTTTTGTTTTCTCCACAAATCAAGTTCTTACGTCGTCTGGGCTGAAAGCAACCACTCCGAGCGGTGGCAAAGTTATTTCCGCTGAGAATTCCTGGTTGTGCCATTTATGTTCTTGCGCGGTGACGCCGCCGAGATTTCCCTGATTGCTCCCGCCGTAAATTTCAGCGTCGGTGTTCACAACTTCTTTCCAGAAACCGGCTTTCGGCAAACCGATGCGATAGTTCGTTCGCAAAACCGGAGTGAGATTTAGAATGACTGCAACTTGCCGCGAGCAATCGCCATTCTGACGCACGAACGAAAGCACGCTGCTTTCTGCGTCGCCGCTGTCGATCCAATAAAATCCCGCGACATCGTAGTCGCCATCCCAGAGGGCGGGTTCGCCGCGATAAAATTTATTTAAATCTTCGACCAAACGTTGTGTGCCGCGATGAAACGGGCCTTGATCCAGCAACCACCAATCGAGCGATTTATTTTCGTTCCACTCCGCGCCCTGACCGAATTCGCTGCCCATCATCAGAAGTTGTTTGCCGGGAAAAAGCCATTGATAAGCAAGCAGCGCGCGAAGGTTCGCAAATTTTTGCCAGTCGTCGCCGGGCATTTTGCCGAGGAGCGAACCTTTGCCGTGGACAATTTCGTCGTGCGAAATCGGCAGGATGAAATTTTCGTTGTGATGATAGAGCATCGCGAACGTGAGATCGTTCTGATGATATTTTCGGTGAATCGGATCGTGGCTGAAATATTTCAACGTGTCGTGCATCCAGCCCATATTCCACTTGAACGTGAAACCAAGTCCGCCGATGTAAGGCGGTCGCGTGACTTGCGGCCACGCGGTCGATTCCTCGGCGATGGTAATTGCGCCAGGATGTTCGGTGTGAACGAGATGATTCGCATGACGGAGAAATTCGACGGCTTCAATATTCTCGCGCCCGCCGTATTTATTTGGAACCCATTCATCCGCTTTGCGCGAATAATCGAGATACAACATCGACGCGACGGCATCGACACGCAGCCCGTCGATGTGAAATTTGTCGCACCAGAAAAGCGCGTTGGCGGAGAGGAAGTTTTTCACTTCGTTGCGCCCGAAATTAAAAATCAGCGTGCCCCAATCCTGATGCGAGCCTTGGCGCGGATCTTCGTGTTCGTAAAGCGCGGTGCCGTCGAATTTCGCGAGCGCCCATTCGTCGCGCGGAAAATGCGCGGGAACCCAATCGATGAAAACGCCGATGCCCGCTT
>JBDSYB010000222.1:0-6356 GCA_039925885.1 Verrucomicrobiota bacterium | reverse complement strand
TGAAAAATTACGACGGAATTATTTTTGCGAACACGACTGGCGATCTGCCTTTGCCCGATAAAGATGCGTTCTTGAATTGGATTAAATCCGGCAAAGCGTTCATCGGAATGCATTCGGCGACCGACACTTTTCGCGGCCACACGCCGCTTGATCCTTACGTCGAAATGATCGGCGGCGAATTCAAAGGTCACGGTGCGCAAGTTGAAGTCACTTGCCTCAATCAAGACCCGAAACATCCCGCGTGCAAAAATTTCGGCCCGACGTTTGCGGTCAAAGATGAGATTTACATTTTGAACGGATTCGACCGCGCGAAAGTCCATGGCCTTCTCACGCTCGACAAAGAACCGAACACCGGCGCGCCGGGTGATTATCCGATTGCCTGGTGCAAAAAATATGGCAAAGGAAACGTTTTCTACACCTCACTCGGCCACCGCGAAGATGTCTGGGAAAGCGAGTCCTACCAAAAACATATTTTGGGCGGAATCAAATGGGCGCTCGGTTTGGAAAACGGCGATGCGAAACCGCAGGCCAAATGACACCGCTTGAAAGCAAACCCCTGCTCCAGTAATATTTTGCCATGAGCGTTACTGCTGAAAAAATAAAAACCCAGCTTTCCTCTCTGCCCTCCAATGAGCGGGCCGAACTCGCGCATTTTCTCATTCAGTCTTTGGATGCAAAAACCGATGAGGATACCGAAGCGGCTTGGGATGCCGAGCTCGCACGACGCGCCGAAGAAATTCGCAATGGAACAGCCAAAGGCGAACCCGCCGAAAAAGTTTTTGCCGAAATCAGAGCAAAATATTCGTGAAGCCGGTCATCATCCATAACGACGCGAAAGCCGAATTGGACGACGCCGTTGCCTACTACGAGACGCGGGAAAAGGGCCTTGGTTTGGATCTTCAAACAGAGGTGGAAACGGGCGTTTTAAAACTTCGCAAATATCCGATTGTATTCCCGCCGCACAAAAACTCCGGTTTCCGAAAATATTTCGTTGAAAGTTTTCCTTACACGATCTTTTTCATGGAATTGCCAGAGATTATTTGGGTGGCCGCAATCGCGCATACCAGTCGCCGCCCCAATTATTGGCGGAACAGATCATTGACCGATTAGCAACATGACCAAATCATTCTCGGCGGAATCAAATGGGGCGCTTGGTTTGGAAAAGGGTGAGGCGAAACCGCAGGCCAAGTGAGCAATGAGCCTGCAATTTTTCCAACTCAACAGATTCTGGGTCATCAATCCATCGCCGCCTTCGCACACACTAATTTGCCATGCTCTGAAGTCTTGTTTAATCTGTTCCCATGCCGGAAATAGCCGTCCCGTTAGTTCTGCCCGAGGTTGGGCATGAGGAAAAAACCAGTTCCAAATCGGAACTGGATTCCGCGTGGCTGGTGATTTGTTGGAATGACCCAGTGAATTTGATGGTTTACGTCACGCACGTTTTCCAAACCGTTTTCGGCTGGAACAAGGAGAAGGCTGAATATCACATGAAGCAGGTGCATAATCAGGGCAAAAGTCTTCTCGCCCGCACCACGATGGAAAAAGCGGAACATTACGTGCATCAACTTCAGAAATATACCCTGCACGCCACAATGGAGCCGGAAAAGTGAAACTCATTCGCGCAGAAAAAGAGCAGTTCGCTTTCAGCGTCAACCTGCGAGAAAAACAGTTTTTCTGCAAAATGCTTTCGATGTTTCCGCTCGTGCCGCCCGCGCATCATCGTTTAAACAAGACGAATCGCGGAAAGCCGCGCCCGGAAGACCAGCTTTTATTGGACGAAGCCGTCGCCGAACAGCGGCGCGAAAATGGCAAACGCGTCCAGGTGTTTTTGAATGACCCGGAAAGATTCCGTAAAACAACGCACGGATTTCTGCTCTCAATCCTGCGCGCGGAAATCGAATGGCTTCTGCAAGTGTTAAACGACGTGCGGGTCGGCGCGTGGCTCGCCCTCGGCGAACCGGATGAATTGACCCGCCCGAAACCGTCTTCGACGAACGCGCCTTATATTTTCGCTTTGGAAATCAGCGGTTATTTTCAAGTGGGGTTGCTGGCAGCTCTTGGAGTTCACGAACCAACGGAACCTACGCGCTGAGGGTCAACGTCATTTTTGAATTATTGTTTTTAACGCAAAGGGCGCGGAGGTTTTCGCAGAGGAACGCAGAGTCAGCATAGGAGAGAACGAAGAATCCTCTGGGACCTCTGCGTTAAACATTGAAATCATTGCAAACAGCGAGGAACCAAAATTGGCATGTTGCCCGAATCTTATTTGCACTTTCCGAATCCAAGAGAAGCTGACCCGGAAGGATTGGTCGCAAGCGGCGGCGATTTATCCGTGCCGCGTTTGTTGCTCGCGTATCGAAGCGGAATTTTTCCGTGGACAGTGAATCCCGTCACTTGGTGGTCTCCCGATCCGCGCGCCATTTTTGAACTCAATCAATTTATTCCGCCGCGCAGTCTCGAAAAATTCATGCGCAAGAAACCTTTTCGCGTCACCTTCAATCGCGCCTTCCGACAAGTGATGGAGGAATGTGCGAAGCCTGCTCCGGGTCGGCGCGGCGCTTGGATTACGCCTGAATTCATCGAGGCTTACACGCGCCTACATGAGCAAGGCCACGCGCACAGCGTCGAATGTTGGCAGGGCGAAGAATTGGTGGGCGGCGTTTATGGCGTGAGCATCGGTGGATTTTTTGCGGGTGAATCGATGTTCCATCGCGTCAGCAACGCTTCCAAAGTCGCGCTCAGTCATTTGATCGGCCGTCTGCGAGAACGCGGATTTGATTTATTCGACATCCAAATGATCACGCCCGTCACCCGTTTGCTGGGAGCAATCGAAATTCCGCGAGACGATTATTTAAAACGGCTGGAAATTGCGGCGAAGAAGGATCCGCGAGGAACGAGTGGGGAGAGGATTGAGGAGAGGGGGTTTTAAAATCGAAGAAAGTTCAGTTTTAGTTAAAAAAGCCTCCTCTCCCCGACCCTCTCCTCCATCCGATGGAGGAGAGGGAGAAACGCACACCCAAGGCTGCGTTTTGATCTTCTGAATTCTAACGCGATTTAGATGCGTCCGCCCTGAGGGGCGGCGTGTCATCCCTTGCACTTTGAATCCTGCGTCTTTATAGTGTCGATATGAAGACACTCACCGCCACCAAAGCCCGTCAAAACCTTGGCGCATGGCTCGAACGCGCTGCCCGTGGCGAAGACATTGGCATTGTCCATTCCGCAACCGGGAAAATCATCGCGCTTCGACCAGTCGAAGTTTATAGCGATGATTACGCTTTCACTGAATACGGAATTATTTCTGAAGAAATGGATCGCGTGGAAAAAAATCTCGCCAAAAAAACACGCGACGAGCGCAAAGCGGGCAAGCTCAAGCCGTGGAAGTCGTGAACATCCTTTCCGCTCCTTCCTATCGTCGCGCGGCCAAAAAACGTTCCGCCCAGGAACTGGCGGACATCGCGGCGGCAGTGGCGGATTTACCGGGCATCATCGGCCAGCCGCATCAACATTCCGGGCGCGGCATCCGAAGATTGAAACCGAGCGTCTTTGAATTTCGTGTGGGACTGAAGCTGCGCGTCCTGTTCACCCTCGAAAGCGGCGATGTGATTTTGCAGACAGTCGGCAATCACGATCACATCAAACAGTTTTTGCGCGAAAATTTTTAAAAGCTTTAAAACGATGTTTGAGCGGAATCAAATGGGCGCCCGGTTTGGAAAAAGGCGACGCCAAGCCGCAGACGAAATGATATTTGGGCAAAGCGGCAGCTTTGCCCTACCGGTTCATTGGTAGGGCGGAGCTGCCGCTCCGCCCCATTCAAAACCGGATCTCATGCACCCGCCCAAAATACGGCCAATCCTCCGGCTTCTCCACGAGGCCGAGACGCACTGGATTCTCGCGCACATATTGCCATTTCTCAGCGTAACTTTCCCCGCTCCGCAAACGATGATGAAATCCTCCGCCTTGAAACGTGCCGGACTCTAATCCTTTTTTTGCAAAGCGGTCTTTCCAAAATCCCATCCAACGTTCGATGGTGAATTTCAAATCGCGCGGCGCGCAGAACAGGTGAAGGTGATCCGGCATCAACAAATAATCACTCACCAGCCAGGCCGTGGCCGTGTGTTCCCAAATTTGGTGCGCGGTTTGCACACAAGTTTGCGCCAGCCAACGTTCCCGTTTGTCGGTGCAAACAGTTAGGAAAACCCAGTTGGGTCCGGCCAAAGAAATGTGAACCCCTTTCGCGGGCGTGCGGCGACCCGGTTCGTGGAAAGGAGATTCTGCCATGCGGTTGGGTGTAACTAAAAATGGCGCAGTGGGGAAAGGGTAAATTCAGGAAATATTTGGGCGATTGGGGCGATGCGGCAGCATCGCCCTACCGTTTTTTGGTAATTTTTTGGTAGGGCGACGCTGCTGCGCCGCCTTTGGATATTTTGGCAAAGCGGCAGCTTTGCCCTACCGATTCATGGGTAGGGCGACGCTGCTGCGTCGCCCAAATTAAATCGCAAAACAAAAGAACTACGGCGAAGGACTGCGCTGGAGCCGATAAAAACTTTGGCTCGCGACGTTGGTGTCGGTCACGGAAAAGGGCGCGACGTTGCTGCTGGCGGAGACGGTGAAAAGGTTGGTCCACGCCACCGGCGGCGTCAGGTCGTTTCCCGATTGCACGGTGTAATCGTAACCGGGCACGGCGGCGAAGCTAAGTTGGAGATTGCCCGGCGCACCGGCGTTGGTGATGACCGGTTTGGGTATCCAGTTCTCCGAAGCGATGGCGAGCGGTTCGAGGTTGGTGTCCGGGTCCAGCGTGGTGTTGGTCACGGAGTGAAAAGGATAACCATTCGGTTGCCATTGCGATTGCGGCAGGCTGGCATCGACGATGGCCTGACGAATCTTGTAAACCCCCTCGGCATTGGTGGCGCGACCATTGGCCGCGATGTAAAGGGCGACCAGTCCGGCAACGTGCGGTGCGGCGAAACTGGTGCCCGTTAGAGAACCGTAGCTGTGGCCTACCATTGCCGAACCCGTAGTCAGAATTTTGACGGCGGGTGCGCGGAACTTCGGCTTGAGCTTGAACTGTGCGATCAACCCTTCGACATCCGACCCCTCGCGGCACATCACAATCTGCAACGGCGGCGCAGGCGGGTTGACGGCAGCGGTGGAGTTCGTTGAAATGGCGTCAAAACCGGCCAGTGCAGAACAGAGAAAATAAAGGACGAGCAGGGACAAACGAGAGTTCATGGATTTATACTGATTGCCAAAAGTTATTTCCGAAAAGGTAGGGCAAACCTGCCGGTTTGCCTGGAATCGCCGCAGCGATTCCCTACCTTTTCGGAAATGACTTTTGGCAACCGCTATAGTGCTCATTTATTTTAAAGATTATCCCGAGGTTTTTCTACGCTGCTGTTATCTCATTCCCAGCAGAAGATGGCAACCCACCTTTTCGCCGGGCTGACGCATCGGGCGCATCTTGAGGGCGTGTTGCCCAAATGACGGAGCGCGACTCTGTGAGTCGCAGCAGCAATTAAAGAGGAAGCCGTCCGGCGTATCCACACGCTGCGGCTCACAGAGCCGCGCTCCGTAGCAGGGTCAAGATGCGCACGAGAATGGAGCAAACCAGCAGGTTTGCCCTACCGTCGTTCGTGTTAAATCAATTTTAGCTTCGCCACGAACGCGCCATCCACGTTGTCGGCGAACGGAAGTAGTTCTCGCTGATTCTCCAGTTTGAATTGTTTGTGTTCCTCAAGAAATCGCTCGACGACTTCCTGATTTTCTTCCGGCTCAAGACTGCATGTGCTGTAAACCAGAATCCCGCCCGGTTTCAATCGCGGCGCGGCGCGGCGGAGCAAATCGAGTTGTTCCTGGCGGAGTCGCGCGATTTCTGACGGCTCGATTCGCCAACGGAGGTCAACGCGACGACGCATCACTCCAGTATTGGAACAAGGCGCATCAATCAGGATTCGATCAAAACGCAGCGACGGTTTCTCGATTATTTGTTCCGGCGCGATGGAGGTTTCGATACAGGTGATTCCCAAACGAAGATAATTTTCACGGACCAATTCCAAACGTTCGGCGTCGTTGTCTTGCGCGAAAATTTTTCCGCGATTCTGCATGAGTTGAGCGATGAAAGTCGTTTTGCCGCCCGGCGCGGAACACAAATCGAGAACCGTTTGGCCAGATTTCACGTCCAGTTCCCTCACGGCCAAAAGCGTGCTCGGATCTTGCACGTAAAAAAATCCTTTCTGAAAACTTTTCAGTTTCGCGAAATCAGAGGTAGGGCGCGTCACTCCGTGCGCGCCGTCGTTAGTAGTGGCACGGGCGTCCCGCCCGTGCGTTTCATTGGAACGCACGGGCGAGACGCCCGTGCC
>JBDSYB010000221.1:0-3051 GCA_039925885.1 Verrucomicrobiota bacterium | reverse complement strand
CCATGCTTTGCAGATTCGAAAGCGTCCCCCAGTGCGGATCCACCTGATAAAAATTCTTTGCTGCATAACCGTGATATTCCCCGTTGCCGTTTAAAACAATTGGCGAAAGCCAGATCGCGGTGAATCCGAGCGACTTGATGTAATCCAGCTTTTGCTCAATGCCCTGAAAATCTCCTCCGTGAACACCCGTCCCGCTAGCAGCATTGTATGAACCTGACGCATTGTTGTTGGAAGTGTTGCCGTCGAAAAACCGATCCGTGAAAATCTGATAAATGCTCTGGCCTTGCCAAAAGGTCGGATCCGCCTCCGCGAACGCGGAACTCACGGTGCACAGCGAAATCAAAATCAAGCCAAGCCGTCGAGTAAATGAAGAAATCCTGGTGCAATGTGGTCGGGTTTTCATGAGGTAATCCTAAAGCCGCCGAGGCTTCGTCTCAAGTCCGAATCACCTATCAACGGCGTTCTTCAGCCATCTGCAAAATTTCCGCAATTACTTCCCCTTCGCCTTCGCGCCAATATTTCCTTTGCCATGCAAACGCACGCTCACATTTCCCGCTTCCACATCGCGGCCACCGATGACCAGCATCGTGTGGACTTTCGCTTTCTGGCTTCGGCGATCTTGGCTTTGATCGGTTCGGGGCCGGATCGCTGGTCACGCGGACTTCGGGGGCGCGGAGTTGTTGTGCGATGTCTTTGGCGTAAGCGACGAGATTGTCGTCGGGGTTGAGCGTCAGGACGTTGGACTTGTCGGTGGCGATCAATATTTTGGCTTGGACAAAGCGGGGTGCAGTTCACTTTTTTTCCGGAATTATTCCAGATCCCACATCCAACGTGAATCATACCGATTATTGCCACCGAGCCACGGAACGCCGGTCGCAACCTGGCCAGCGGCATTCCTTCCAGGAAAATACTGCAGCCCGATGAGACTGACCTTGATCGCTTTCCCATGGCCATCGGCATAACCTGCGTTGCATCTCTTGTTGTGTCGATTGACCGGACGCTGTGGATCCTGATCGTACCAAAAAGTATTGGCTGGAGTGCGCCAATAAAGATTTTCCTGCCCCGGTACTTCTACCCATTTATCAGGATCCGTTTCCGAGCTATTGGCAATCAAACCGGCGTCGGCAAATACAATGGATTCCACCGGTCTTCTGATTACCGACAACTTGGTTTTGGTCCAAAACCAAGTTGTAAGCTCGGGATGGCTCGCCGCGATGCCAAACTGGCCTTTTTGGACACTTGGACATTTGATAAGGTTTGTAGTTTGAAGATAAGGTCGAAGCAGGTCCACCCACCATGTCGCCGCACCTGGGAAATAGGCGCCGGGCGGCGCTGGTTGGTTTAACGCCAACGCCACCATGTCGCCAGAGTGATCGTCTCCATACATGCTGTAACCCAGAGACATTTGCCTGATGCTGCTCAGGCAACTGATCGCCCGCGCCTTCTCCTTGGCTTTGCTCAACGTTGGCAGCAGCAAGGACGCTAAAATCGCTATGACGGCGATGACGACCAGCAATTCAATCAAAGTGAAACCATCCGGCTTCCGAGTTGGACGTGGTTGATCTAATCGTTGCATAATCCAAAAACCCCGAACAGTCAGTTGGCGAAGCAGGGTGATCTTGTAAAATTATAATTACTCGACGGCGTTGTTTTAGCAAGCTGGGTATTCTTGCTGGTTTGATTGGAAGCTAAAACACTCAACGCCAAACCAATCAGCCGCCATAACCTCGTTGAATCGGTCAACTATACTGGTTGCCAAAAGTAATTTACGAAAAGGTAGGGCAAACCTGCCGGTTTGCCTGGAATCGCCGCAGCGATTCCCTACCTTTTCGGAAATTACTTTTGGCAATCGCTATAGAAGGCTTGACGCTTGCGCTACCGGAGCAACCGGGATCACGCCCTTCGCTCTTTGATACTCGCTAAAATATCCGCAATCACTTCCGCCTTCGCCTTCGCACCCACATTCCCTTTCCCATGTAAACGCACACTGACGTTGCCTGCTTCCACATCGCGGCCACCGATGACGAGCATGGTGTGGACTTTGGCTGATTCAGCATCCGCGATTTTTGCTTTGATTGGTTCGGGGCCGAGGTCGCTGGTCACGCGGACTTCGGCGGCGCGGAGTTGTTGCGCGATGTCTTTGGCGTAGGCGACGAGATTGTCGTCGGCGTTGAGCGTCAGGACGCGGACCTGTTCGGGCGCGAGCCAGAGCGGGAAATTGCCGGCATAATGTTCGATCGGGAAACCGATGAAACGTTCGTGCGTGCCGAGCGGCGCGCGATGAATGCACAACCGCGATTTTTTTGGAGGCATCTTGGTCGCGATATTTCAGGTCGCCTCAAATGTGAGTTTTAAACCAAGCGCAGAAAGTACAGAATTCAAACTCGATAAACGTGGGTTGCCATTGCGCGAAACAAGGCGATATAAACTTTCACGATTCAATTTGCTTAATTCCGCTGTGCGACTCACACCGCCTTGCGCTTCGACCACATCGCGCAGGCCAACCAGAAACACTTCCGGTCCTTCTTCGTAACAGGCGGTGAGATATTCAGCCGCTTGTTCAGGGTCATCCAGTTTCTCGCGCAGAATTTTTTTGTAACTGACGGTTTTCATAATTCGTTCACTTTGAATTCGTGCCAATATTGTTTCGCCAAACGGATGTCGCGATCCTGCGTCCGCTTGTCGCCTCCACAGAGCAACACTACTAACGTCCGGCCTTTCTGCCCAAAATAAACCCTATAGCTCGGTCCGTAATCTACCCGCAATTCGGAAACGCCTTCACCCACCGATTTACAATCGCCCAGATTACCCTGACGCACACGAGCCAACCTTGCCAATACGCGGGCCACAGCCTTCTTATCTTTCAGATCATCCAACCAATCCTCGAACGGCACTCCGCCATTTTTGGCGCGGAAGACCTCTATTTCTTTGGGCGTGACGAGAACTGAGAAAGTGTAGCTTTTAAGCTACGGGTTCGTCAAGGGCGTCACTGTTTTTCTGTTGAGCGAGCGGACGCCTATAGGGCCGAACAACTCGCCCGATTGTTCGAAG
>JBDSYB010000220.1:0-3424 GCA_039925885.1 Verrucomicrobiota bacterium | reverse complement strand
AACTCGTCGGTCTGGAGGATCGCGCCAGGCATTTGCCCAAACAATTGTCCGGCGGCCAGGAACAACGCACCGCGATTGCCCGTTCCCTCGTGACCGATCCGCGATTGATCGTGGCCGACGAACCGACTGGAAATCTCGATGCTCAATCGGCCCAGGATGTTCTCAACATTTTAAAATCGCTCAGCCAACAAGCGGGAAAAACCGTCATCATGGTCACGCACGATCCGAAGGCGGCGGCTTATGGTTCGCGTTCCATTCACTTGGAAAAAGGAAGGCTCACGGAATGACCAGAAAGATTAACCACGAATTAACACCAATGGACACGAATCAAAACAAACTCGATTTCTCCGACATTCATTCGTGTAAATTCGTGTCTATTCGTGGTTTCAAACTCGCCCTTTTCTCGAGGCAATGACCATCGCAAGTTTTATTTCAAAAAACGCTTTGCGCAACAAACGTCGCGCCGCGTTGTCGGTCATGAGTGTCGCCGTCAGTTTGTTTTTGTTTGTGACATTACTGGTGGTGATGCGCGAGTTTACCATTCCGCCCGAAGACATCGGCGCGTCCCTGCGAATCGCGGTGCGCAATAAAGTTTCACTCGGCGTTCCCCTGCCCGCGCGCCAATTGCAACGGCTGGAAACCATCAAGGGTGTGGCGGGCGTAACTCCATTCACTTATTTTGGCGGGAAATTTCAGGACAAAGATTTTACGACGTTTGCCCAATTCGCGGTGGAACCGACGCGCTTCACCAATGTTTTTGTCGATGTGAAAGCGCCGCCCGATCAGTTGCAAGCCTGGATCAAAGACCGCACCTCGTGCATCGTCGGCAAAGTGACCATGGACCAATACAAATTGAAAGTGGGCGACCGCATGAAACTCACCGGCACATTTTATCCATGCGATCTTGACTTGAAAATTGTTGGCGAATACAGCGGCACGCTTGATGATCGTTCTGTTTTTTTCCACCACAAACTTCTCGATGAATCAATGAACGGCAGCAGCATTGTCGGCGCCTGGTGGTTGCGCGCCAATTCAGCGGAAGAAGCGCCGCTGGTCATCGACCAGATCAACAAAGCCTTTGCCAACAGTTCAGCGGAAGTTCGCGCAGAAACGGAGCGCGCCTTCCAAATGAGTTTTGTTTCCATGTGGGGAAACATAAAACTTTTGATCGGCTCCATCGCAACGGTCGTCGTCTTTACGCTTTTGCTGGTCGCGGTCAGCACGATGAGCATGGCGATTCGTGAACGCTTTCGCGAACTGGCAGTTTTAAAAGCATTGGGATTTCGACGGCGCGAGATTTTCGCATTCATCCTCGCGGAAAGTTTTGGATTGGCCATGGTGGGCGCGCTGGCAGGCGCAGGAGGCGCGTGGGTTTTCTTTCACAACATCGACATTTCCAAAATCTCCAACGGCATTTTCATTTATTTCGAAGTGACGCCCAAAATCATGGGAACAGCTTTTCTAGTCGCGTCGGTTTTAGGGGTGGTCGCCGCGATCGCTCCGGCAATTTCAGTCGCGAGAACGAGTGTGGTGGATGGATTGAAGACGTTGGATTGAAAATGAAATCTCCAGAAATAAAACGACCGCCCTCGCCCCGGCCCTCTCCCCCAGGAGAGGGAGAATTATTATTTTGTGTTTCTTTGAAAATAGGGATCGCTGGATTCCCCATAAAGCCGTTCGCTCAAACGGAAATGTCCAATAGATGGTCCCTCTCCTCGGGGGAGAGGGTCAGGGTGAGGGCGAGCGTTTCCACTCAATAATTATAAATTAAAATGGCCTTGCCGCTTAAATATAATGTTCGCAACGTGTTCGTTCGCTGGCGCGCCACGCTTGCCACGGTGCTTGGAATTGCGCTCGTGGTCGCGGTTTTTATCCTCGTGCAGTCGCTGGCTATCGGTTTGGAAAAAAGCAGCGCGAACACCGGTGATCCACGAAACGTGCTGGTCGTGCGCAAAGGTTCCACGGCGGAATCCAGCAGTCTGATCACCCGCGAGCAATTGAAGTCGTTGCAATATTTTGAAGAAATTCAGCGCAATGAAAAAGAGCAGCCCATGATTTCCGCCGACGTCTTGGTGCTGATCAATCTCCCCCGGCGTGGCAACACCAATGAAGGCGAAGCAAATGTTTTATTGCGCGGCATTTCGGCGACTGGCGCGGCGTTGCGTCCGCAGGTGAAGCTGGTGCAAGGCCGCTGGTTCATCCCCGGAAAACGCGAAGTCGTCGTGAGCAAACGGTTAGCCGCCCGCTTCGCAAATTTCAATGTAGGCGACCGATTTAAAACCGGGCCGGAGTGGATGACCGTGGTGGGTTGGATGGAAGGCGGCAAGAGCGCGTTCGATTCGGAATGTTGGATGGACGTGGAGGAATGTCGCTCGATTTTTGATCGCGACATGTATTCGAGTTTGTTGCTCCGACCGATTGATGACGCTGCAAAAATTAAACTCCTCGCCCGGATCGAGAATGATAAACGCCTTCAACTCCGCGCCTTCAGCGAAACGGAATATTACGCCAAACAAACCATGACTGCGACACCGATCAAATGGCTGGGCGGATTCCTGGCAACGGCTATGTCGATCGGCGCGATTTTCGCCGCGATGAACACGATGTATGCGAGCGTCGGGGCGAGAACCCGTGAAATCGGGACGCTTCGGGTGTTGGGCTATCGACGGCGCACGATTGTTTTAAGTTTTTTAATTGAAGGCGCGTTGCTGGCGTTGATCGGCGGATTTTTCGGCAGTCTTTTATCGTTGCCGATGAACGGATACGCCACCGGCACGATTGGATTTGAAACTTTTAGCGAAACCGTTTTTGAATTCACCATCACGTGGTCGTTAATTTTGAAAGGGCTTTTATTTTCGGTTATCGTCGGCACGCTAGGCACGCTCTTGCCGGCATTGCGCGCGGCGCGCCTGCCCGTGATCGCCGCGCTTAAATCAATTTGAACGGCGGGGCGGCGTTGCTGGATCGCCTGGTCGTTATGGTAAAGCGGGAGGGTTGCTCGACCGCGCCGGCGAACTAAATATGAACGAAGATAAGCTGCAAAAACTCAGCATCGATTCACAAACGAAACAGCGCACGCAGCGCCCGTTCTGGAGCATCCTCGTCGGCGTGGGGTTGGTCATTGTCATTGCGCTTTATTTCTGGTGGCCGCGAGAAACCGATAAGCTCCGTTTGCAAAAAGGACAAGTTGCCGTCAAGGCGGACGACAGCAAAACGTCTTCAAAAAATTTAACCAATCACTCATCCACCTCAACCGCACCCAGCCAGGTGGAAGGTTCTGTATTGACCGTCAGCGGCTACATCATCAACCGCGAACGCATTGAACTCAGCCCGCGTTTCATGGGCACCGTGAAATGGATCGGCGTAAAAAAAGGTGACACCGTGACCAACGGACAAGTGGTGGTCCTCCTCGATAATTCCGAAT
>JBDSYB010000219.1:0-17148 GCA_039925885.1 Verrucomicrobiota bacterium | reverse complement strand
CGCTCTACCAGCAACTTCAGGCGGGGAAATTCGATGTGGATGAGGAATTGGCCTGCGCGATGTATGACGAGCTTTTGAGCGCCGCTTCCGCGCAGGGTTTCCAACAATATGAGATCGCCAATTTCGCGAGGCAATTTCCAGGGGAGATGGAGGAGACTATTCCGGCGCGGGCCTGTAAACATAATGTGAATTATTGGCGCGGCGGCTCTTTCCACGGCCTAGGGCCGAGCGCGGCGGGTTACGTTCGCGGCGTCCGCACCAAAAACTGGGCGAACACAACGCTCTATTGCGAACAGCTCGAAAAAGGGACTCGCGCCATCGAGTCGCGTGAGGAACTGAAACCGTTGTCGCGGGCTGGAGAAATTGCGGCGTTCGGTTTGCGCATGAACAGCGGCTGGCCGTTGGTGGAGTTTAATCAGCGCACTGGTTTTGATTTGCGAGAGGAATGGACTTCTGAAATCCGTCAGATGGTTGAACTGGGCTATGCGCAATTAAGCGCGGAACGGTTTCATCTTACCTCGCGAGGTTTGCGCTACGCTGACTGGGCGGCGGAACAATTTTTGCGCCTTTGAATCACTGGGGCAACGGGGGCAGGGGAGGAAGCTGTTTGCCGCTGTGAGCCGCTTCGGCTTGTTGAATTTCCATCAAGGCCCGTTGCGTCACTGCGTCCACGACCGGCTCGGCTGGCGGGTTCGCAATGGAGGGGAGCCTGACAGTGCGGGAGGGAATCTGTCGCAACGCATTGGGTGCCTGGCCGGGTACGAGGGGTGTCTGCGTTCCGCCTGTGACTGTAACGCCTCGCCCGTTGCGGGTTGGATACGACAAGCCACCGTTGATACTCCCGTTTTGGGGAACCGCCGGGTCGCCAAGGCCGACAGGCAAATTATTTACGGGAGCGACGATTGCTGGCGCTGGCACAGGAACCACCGACACCGCGCCGGGAAGAGCTTTCGCCCCATTTTTTTCGAAAGAAAGAGTCATGGAATTGCCGGAACTCACGACCTTCACTTCACCGCTTTTCTCGGAAATAGACAGCACCTTCAAAAATTCGAACTGCATATCTTCCGCCAGGCTCACATATTGCGGCGCGTCCTTGCCGCCCGCTTTTGGCTTGATGATAAACCACGCTTTTTTCTGGCCGTTGACGGTGGAAATTCCAGAAAGCTCAATGTTTTTTTCAGGCACGTCGTTGGTGATCTTAGGCGGTTCGACGATGGGTGGTGCGGTCAACCGAAAAACGTTCCTCTCCACAATCGTGCCGTAATGTTCATTGGTCGTAACCGCGTGCGCATTAAAAACAAAACCCGCCGCCGCAACACCCAATAAAATTTGTCCAACGCGATTCATAATTTGAATGTAATCCTATCGCTTTGTTAACACCACCGCTTTTTCAAAGTTGCGGAAGCCCACCATAAAAACCCGCCGGAACTCTCCGACAGGTTTCCTGGAACAAGTTTAATAAGCCGCCTGCGCGCCTTTCGTGGATCGCTTTTTCATCCACGGCATCATGCTGCGCAAACGCGCTCCCACTTTTTCGATGGAATGGTTCTCGCCTTGTTTTAAGAGCGAATTGTATTTCTTGTAACCGCCCTCGTATTCCTGAATCCAGCCCTTCGCAAATTTACCGTTTTGAATATCTTTCAAAGCCGCCTTCATCCGTTTTTTGACGCTCGCGTCCACGATTTTTGGGCCGACCGATACGTCACCCCATTTTGCCGTCTCAGAAATTGAAAAACGCATTCCGCCAATGCCCGCTTCGTTGATCAAATCGACAATCAGTTTCAACTCGTGCAAACATTCAAAGTAAGCCATCTCCGGTTGATAACCGGCTTCCACCAAGGTTTCGTAACCGGCTTGAATCAACGCCGTTGCCCCGCCGCACAACACAGTTTGTTCGCCAAACAAATCCGTTTCCGTTTCTTCCTTGAACGTCGTTTCGATCACTCCCGCGCGCGTGCCGCCCACGCCTTTCGCCCAGGCCAGCGCCACTTTCTTCGCCTGCTTGCTCGGATTTTGATAAATCCCAATCAGCGCAGGAACGCCTTTGCCTTCGAGAAACTGGCGGCGAACAATGTGCCCGGGTCCTTTCGGCGCGACCAGAATCACATCGACATCTTTCGGCGCAACAATCGTTTTAAAATGAATCGAAAAGCCGTGGGAAAACAAAAGTGTTTTGCCCTTCTTCAAATTCGGCTCGATATCTTTTTTATAAGCCTTCGGTTGTTTCGTGTCGGGGATCCCAACGAAAATCACATCCGCGCGACGCACCGCTTCCGCCGTGCTCACGACCTCGAAACCTTTTTCCTTCGCGACCGGAATGGATTTGCTTCCCTCGTAAAGTCCGATGATGACTTTGCAGCCGCTCTCTTTGAGATTGAGCGCGTGCGCGTGTCCTTGCGAACCGAAGCCGAGCACGGCGAGCGTTTTACCTTTGAGAACGTTTAGATCCGCGTCTTTATCCGAATATACTTTTGCAGGCATAGTTTTATTTACGATTTTTTGATTTACGATTTACGAGCGAAACAAATTAAATGTCGCGGCAATTCAACTTTGAACTTTGAACTTTGAACCTCAAGCTTTGAACTTCACTTCCGTGGCAGCGCAACTTTGCCCGTCCGCGTTAATTCCGTCACGCCGAACGTCATCATCAACGTGAGGAATTTTTCCACTTTGCTTTCGTTTCCGGTGATTTCGATGGTTAAACTTTTCGGCTGCACATCGACAATTTTCGCTCGAAAAATATCCGCGATCTGCATGATCTCAGAACGCGATTTGGAATCGACACCTACTTTCACGAGCAATAATTCGCGATCCACATATTCGCCTTCGCTGAAATTGCGCACTTCTAAAACATTCACCAACTTGTTGAGTTGTTTGACAATTTGGTCAAGCGTCGCGTCATCGCCCCGAGTGACAATCGTCATGCGCGACGTGTCCGCGTCCTGCGTCGGCGCGACGTTGAGCGTATCAATGTTGTAACCCCGTCCACTGAAAAGTCCGGCCACGCGCGTCAGCACGCCGAATTTATTTTCCACCCGAACTGAAATGGTATGTCGCATAATTCCCGTCGAAACGGGGCGAAAAACTAGCAACGCGATCTTGCACGGTCAATTTGCATTTTCTTAAAATTCAGGAATCCAAACAACCGGCAATTTCTCCTCGCAGTTGCGGCGATACCATTTGAAATGGCTGTCGTTGGTGACAATTTTGTAGGAAGGGAAAAGTTCGCTGGCACGCACGAGTGTCGCGTCTGCGAAATCCATTTCCGGCGCGTATTTTTCCAGCAACGCCGCCAGCGCATGTTTCTCCTCCTCCACGTCCAGCACGAAATGATAGTCGCTGATGATTTTCGCGATGACTTTGCAGTCTCCAATCAAATGACTCGCTTCGGTAAAAGCTGCGGCGGTCGTACATAAATGGTGGTGTTGTTCTTTAAAAAACTTTTGCGCCCACGCGCGGCGTTTCGGGGTTTTGGCGAACGGGCTGACGATAAAACTGGTGTCAGCGAGAAACATGGCGGCGAGTGATGGCAGCACGGATTTGTTCCCACTCGGTCTTTCCAGGCAATTCTGGCAAAGTAAATCCGGCCCGGCTCAATTCAACGCTTGCCGGCAATGAAGAAGAATCTTTCAGCGTCGCCGCATCCATCACAAGTTTTTGCAGAAACGCATACGGGGAAAGCCCGCGTCGCTTCGCTGCCTTCTGAAATTTCGCCGCCACCTTTTGGTCAACTCTCGTTTGCAAAAGCATTGTCATACACAAACTGTAATCTTGAGGCCGAAATCGTCAACGGAATTTATGAGAGACCAATTGAAATCCGGTTGTAATACGCGGGAGAAAGTTTGGAGTTCCGCCTTCAGGCGGTTTTTTTCGCCCGACCGCCTGAAGTCGGAACTCCAAACCTGGGTGGTCAAACAGGCTCCCAGTCAAAAAAATGGGTTGTGCGCCTTTTCCTCGTTCACCGTCGTCATCGGCCCATGTCCCGGACAAATCAACGTTTCTGCAGGCAGCGAAAAAATATTCTCGCGCACTTTTTCTTTCGCGAGATCCCACGAATCATTTCCGGTTCCAATCGAGCCGGCGAAAATCGCGTCGCCGACAATGGCGACAAACGGCGCGTCTTCCGGCCAATTGCCGACGATGTAAGTCACGCCGTCTTCCGAGTGCCCCGTCGTCTCGCGATTGGTGATGCGCAAATTGTTGAGGTGAACAAAATCATTGGCGCGATTGCGGCTCTGCGGCGGCGCGGTTTTGGAATTTGAATGCAATCGAATAATGGGAAATTTTTCACGAATTGCGCCCAACGCCGCGATGTGATCCTCGTGCATGTGCGTGATGAAAAGATGTTTTAGTTGAAGATCATTCTCCTCGATGAGTTTGAAAATCGGTTCCGCATCCCAGCCCGTGTCGAACAACGCCGCTTCACGGGAAATTTCATCCCAGACCAAATAAGAATTCACTGCGTAATTTTTGGTCGTGGAGATTTTTCTTAACTCGACCCAGCCACTCAAATTAACTTCGGCCGGTAGCCAACCGTTCGCAATTTTCTCCAGCTTTCCTCCATTCAGACCAATCAATTGTGCGAGTGCGGAAAAGTTTGGACGCTTCGAAATTGTTCCAGATGCTTCGAGTGCGGAAAGTTCAGCTTCACTCAAACCAGCAGCTTTCGCGGCGGCTTCTGCGGAAACATTCGTCATCAACCGCGCTTTGCGAATGATGTCGCCCAAATGATCTTCCAAATTCATGCGGCGCAACGTAGCGAGTCGCCATGTAGTCGCAAGCTTAACGTGCTGCCGAGTTACGCTTGGCAGTTTCCGCCGATTTGGCCATGGGCGATTCTTGTCGCAGTTTCAGAACTGCCGAGTGCAACTCGGCAGCACATTGCTCAACCCTGCGCGATTTTCTTAGCCAGCTTTTCCAAATATTTTTCTGGATGGGACTTCGCATTTTTCAAGCTGGTTGTTTCGGTCAAGCCGCGCGTGAGCGTGAAAAGTTTTTTCGCTTTGTCAGGTTCCAGAACGACACCAGCAATTCCGATGCAGGGGATTCGATATTTCTGGCAAAGCAACGCGATTTGCCCGACGCCTTTGCCCATCAACGTCTGTCGATCGATGGCACCTTCGCCGGTGAGAACCAAATCCTTTTTGAGCAACCGTTTTTCCAGATTTGCCGCGAGGGAAAAAATTTCAAAACCGGATTCGGGTTTTGCGCCGAGAAATGCCATCAAGCCAAAACCCAGTCCACCTGCCGCGCCTGCGCCCGGAATTTTTGCGAAATCCTTTGTTTGGAGTTCCGCCTTCAGGCGGTTCCCGGACCGCCTGAAGGCGGAACTCAGAACCTGAGCCAGTTTTCTCAGCGCGTTTTCCGCAATGTCGAAATCATCTTCGCGCAAACCCTTTTGCGGCCCGTAAATTCGTGTCGCTCCGCGCGAGCCGAGCAACGGATTTTGCACATCGACGGCCACGGTGATTTTCATTCGCGCCGTTTTCGGAGACGCAATTTTCGCTAAAGATTTTAATTCGATCCAGCTTTCGATTATCTTTCCTTGTTGATCCAAGAATTTCCAACCGAGAGCGCGGGCCATTCCGAAGCCGCCGTCGTTCGTCGCGCTGCCGCCAATTCCAATCACGCAATGTCGGCAACCGCGTTTTTGGACGGCGCGCAAAACTTTTCCCAGACCAAACGTGTCGAGTTGAAAGGGATGAAATGTTTTCGGCGGCAACATCGCCAGCCCAATAATTTTGGCAGATTCGATGACGGCAGTTTTGGTTTTTGCATTCCACCACCACATCGTTTCAATCGGCTGATGCGCGGCATTGACGGTTTTGATTTTGCGCGGTTTCGCGCCGATTAGCTGGCTGATAATCTCGCCGAAACCATCTCCGCCGTCGCTGATCGGAAGAAGTTCAAGAACGTCTTCCGGGCGCGATTTTTTCCAGCCGCGCGCCATCGCTCGCGCGGCGTTTTTGGCAGACAAAGTTCCCTTGAATTTGTCGGGAGCAATCAGGACGCGCAGTGACATGGCCCCAACAATTTCAGACCGCGCGAATGACGGCAATCAAACTTTGGATGAGCTAACAAAGACTCTCTAAAATTGACTAGGCACGCGCATATTTTCTGCGGATAGTTTTCGCTCCATGAAAATTGCGATCATTGGTTTGGGTTACGTTGGCTTACCGCTCTGCCTTCAATTTGCGCGATATGATGTTCAGGTCATCGGCCTGGATACGAAGTTTTTGGAAAATATATTTCGCAGTGTCAAAATCGCTTTAATAAATGCCATGGCCTCCATAAAGATTCCGTCTGGAAAGGTTTGGAGAGCGTGACGAGGTCGCACATGAAATACGAGGAAGTAAAAGGCGAACTAAAAGTTTCTCCAAAGACCTGGCTCATTACGGGGGTGAGCGGGTTTATCGGATCTCATCTGCTTGAAGCCTTGTTGAATCTCGGTCAGCGCGTCATTGGTTTAGACAACTTTTCCACCGGACGCGAAAAAAACTTACAAGAAGTCGCGGCGTCCATCGGTCCCGAGCGATGGAAAAAATTTCAGTTTATCAACGGGGATATACGCTCTTTGGCCGAATGCCGTTGCGCTTGTCACGAAGTGGATTTCGTTTTGCATCATGCTGCGCTCGGCTCCGTTCCGCTGTCCATTTTGGATCCAATTACAACGCACGAAAGCAACGTCACCGGATTTGTAAACATGCTGGTTGCCGCGCGCGATGCGAGAGTGAAACGTTTCGTTTACGCTTCGAGTAGCGCCATTTACGGCGATGATCCGTATTTGCCGAAGGTTGAAGAAAAAATTGGCCAGCCGCTTTCACCTTACGCTGCCTCAAAACGGATGGACGAAATTTACGCCGAAGTTTTTTCGCTCGCTTACAAATTTCAATCCGTTGGCTTGCGTTATTTTAATGTCTTCGGTCCCCGTCAAGATCCGGAAGGTGCTTACGCCGCCGTCATTCCCAAATGGATTTCTGCGCTGCTCAAGCGACAGCAGGTCGTTATCAACGGCGATGGCGAAACGAGCCGCGACTTTTGTTTTGTGGAAAACGTGGTGCAGGCAAATTTGCTTGCCGCAACTACGACGAACCCGGACGCCGTCAATCAGGCTTATAATATCGCCGTCGGCGAAGCCACGACGCTCAACGAACTTTTTTCGTTGCTGCAATCGAGTTTACGCAAACGCGATGCCGCCATGCCGGATCAAAAACCAGTTTATCAGGATTTTCGTGCGGGAGATGTGCGCCATTCTTTGGCCGACATCAGCAAAGCCAAACATCTGCTTCACTACGAAACGACTTATTGCGTCCGCGATGGATTGGAAATGGCGTTGGATTGGTATAAGCAAAACGTGGTTTGACGGTGGGTGGCACCTGCGTCCCGCGGGTCAAAACAGCGGGCCAAAGCAAGTCGCCAAAGCCTCAAACGAAAATTCTCCCGCAAAATAGTTTGGAGAGTCTCATGCCGAAATCCTATGACCGACGTAATTTCAAAGTGGGGCGCGTTCCTTGTGCCAGCGTGTGCTTTGTTCGTAAGCGTGGGCGATTTTCAAAATAGTCTCTTCACCAAACGGTTTTCCAAGAAGTTGCAATCCGATGGGCAGTTTCGGATTCGTCGTGAATCCGCAGGGAAGGCTCATTCCCGGAATGCCCGCAAGGTTGCAAGAAATTGTGAAGATGTCGGACAGATACATTTGCAACGGGTCATCGAATTTCTCGCCGATTTTAAAGGCAGCGGTTGGAGCGGTTGGAGTAACGATTGCGTCCACTTTTTCAAAAGCTTTGAGAAAATCCTGACGAATCAGTGTGCGCACTTTTTGGGCGCGCAGATAAAATGCATCGTAATAGCCGCTGCTCAAAACGTACGTCCCGAGAATGATGCGGCGTTTCACTTCCGCACCGAATCCCGCGCCGCGCGTTTTGCTGTAAAGTTCGTCGGGAGTTGCGCCTTCGACGCGTGCGCCGTAACGAATGCCATCGAAACGCGCCAGGTTCGCGCTGGCTTCGGCAGTGGCAACAATATAATAAGTCGCCACTGCGTAATCGGTGTGCGGCAAAGAAATTTCCACGATTTCCGCGCCCAGTTTTTCGAGTTGTTTGACCGCCGCGTCCACGGCTTGGCTCACTTCAGAATTCAGTCCGCCGATCTTGTATTCTTTGGGCAAACCCAGTTTCAGTCCTTTGATTTCGCCTGTGAGCGCTGCGGCGTAATTTGGAACCGGCTGCGGCACGCTGGTCGAATCGCGATGATCAATCCCGCTCATCACTTCGAGCAGCGTCGCGGCATCGCGCACATCTTTGGTGAACGGGCCAATTTGATCGAGCGATGAAGCAAAGGCGACCAAACCGTAGCGCGAAATTCTTCCGTAGGTTGGCTTCAATCCGACGCAACCGCAGAGTGCGGCCGGTTGGCGAATCGACCCGCCGGTGTCGGTTCCGAGCGATGCGAAACACTCATCCGCCGCCACCGCTGCTGCGGAGCCGCCCGAAGAACCGCCGGGAATTCGCGTCGTGTCCCAAGGATTTTTCGTCGCGCCAAACGCAGAATTTTCTGTCGAACTGCCCATCGCAAATTCGTCCATGTTCAACCGGCCAAAAATAATTGCTCCCGCTGATTTTAATTTTTCAATCGCGGTGGCGTCGTAAGGCGAAATGAATTTGCCGAGAATTTTCGAGCCGCAATTCAACGGTTGATTTTTAACGGCGAGAACGTCTTTAACGGCGATGGGAATTCCGAGCAGCGGTTTCTGCGAGAGGGTTTTTCCATCGGCCAATTCTTTATCGGCGGCATCCGCTTGCGCGAGCGCATCCGCGCCGTCATAGCTCAAAAACGCGTGAACTTCCCCATCCACCTTTTCGATCTGACGGAGGCAAGATTGCATCGCTTCGCGCGATGAGACTTCGCGCCTGGATAATTTTTGGGCGAGTTCGGAAATGGTAAGTTGGTTCAACATGGAGGGATTCAGGAAACAAAAAATTATTCCACGATTTTAGGAACGAGAAAAAACCCATTCGCTCGAGCGGGCGCATTGCGGAGGGCTTCTTCGTTGGAAAGCGACGGGCGAATTTCGTCCGCGCGGAAAACATTAATCAACGGAACGGCGTGTGCCGTAGGTTCGACATTGCTCACATCCAGCTCTTTCAATTTCTCGATATAACCGAGGATGTTTCCGAGTTGCGCGCCCAGTTTTTCTTCTTCGGCAGGCGACAACGCGATGCGCGCGAGGTTCGCGACGTATTTGACATTAAAATCTGACACGGGAAGAAAATTAAAGAGCGCCAATGAAACTTCAAGGGGCAAAAAAAAAAAATCAAAACAACAAATTTGATTTCGAAAGTTTCTCGCTTTCCTTCAACGGCCAAAACGAAAAAGGCGGGCGTCAGAATTGGCGCGTCCTAAAATTGCGTCGCGAATTATTTCTGCGGCGATAGCGCTGTAAGTGATCCCATTTCCGCCATAGCCCAAAGCAAAGTATGCGTTCGGCATGGATTTATTTTTTCCGATGTAGGCGAGGCCATCTTTCGTTTCGCCAAAAGTGCCAGCCCATGCGTAGGCGACATCCAGCTTCACGTCGGGAAATAATTTGGAAAACTTGCGGACGAGCGTTCGCGTTTTTTGGGGAATCAAGGCGTCGCGTTTTTCAGGATTCACGAAATCTTCGTCTTCACCGCCGACTATAATGCGATTGTTCGCGGTGGTGCGTAGATAAAGATAGGGCGATCCGCTTTCCCAAATCAGCGAGCGTCGGTGCCAATCGGGAAATTTATCCAACGGTTCACTGATCAGCGCGTAGGTGGATTTTAAAAATCCTGCTTCACCGCGCACGTAGTTCATCGATTCAAATCCGGTAGCAAAGACCACGCGCCGCGCTGAAATCACGCATCCTCTTTCCGTGGTGACTCGAATGCCGCGAGGGTGAGGCGCAAATCGCCGGGCTTTCGTTCGGTCAAAGATGTTCATCCCGCGTCGATGCGCGGCGGCAATCAAACCGTGGGTCAATTGATGTGGATCGACTTCCCCGCCATCGCTGGAGAAAAGTGCTGCGGGGCGCGAAAATGGAAACAATTTTTCAATCGATTTTTGATCCAGAAATTCCAGTCGAAAACCATTTTTCCTGCGCAACTGAAATTCTTCACGGAATTCAGGAATCTCGCGTTTGGTTCTGGCGAGAAATAAACTTGGGCGCTTGGAGAATTGACAATCGATTTTCAATTTGTGGGCGAGATCGCCGATTTTTTCCACGGCTTCGCGGCAAAGCTGATAACTGCGTATGGCGTCACGAGGTGGCATCCGTTTCACCAATTCGCGCAGCGGAACATCGACTTCATATTGCAACAACGCCGTGCTGGCGCTCGTGCTGCCAGTGCCGATGTCGCGTCGATCTATCAGCACCGTTTTAATGCCAGCTTCCGCGAGGTGAAACCCAATCAGCGCGCCCGTAATGCCTCCGCCTATCACCAGCGCTTCGCAGGAAATGTCTCGATCCAACGGGGGATAAACTTTGAGTAATCCGTTACAAATACTCCAGAACGGATAATCAGAGGTCAGATCCATGCTTGATAAAATAATGTGAGAAAGGCGGGTGACACCTTCCTCACATCGCGAGTAAACGAATTAACCTGGCGAACGCAGGGTTGGTTCGCGTTTCCAGATTCGGCCCTTCTTCGCCGTCTGGATGAATTGCGAGACGGATTTTTTATCTCCCAGTGCGATAATCCCCTCATCGGTCACCACTCCCGCCTTGTCCAGCAAAGGCTGCGCCCCATCCGTGTGCGCGATCACTTTGAGATGGCCGAACGCATCGCGCAACCAGTCAACGGCGCACGCTTCGCTTGTCAATTTTTCGGCTTCGGATTTATCCGCGAGAATCGCCACTGCGTCGAAGAAAATCGAAGGTCCGCCGGACAACGACATGTCCGCAGGGTTTAATTTTCCAGACTTATCTTTTGCGCCGCCGACTTTTGGCGCAATGAGTGCCACGGTAGCTTTCTCCGTCTTGGCTGCGTTTCGCAAAGCGGTGAGCAAATTCGCATCGAACCCGTCCGTGACGAGCACGCCGATTTTGCGGCCGTTCAACGTGGGTTTTGCTTTTTTGATCAGGCTCAAAGCATCGGAAGGTTCCAAGTCGCGCGGTTTAACGGCGGGTTGGATTTTATCCGCTTTACCCTTCATGCCGAGCGCTTCTTCGACCTGTTGTAGCAACGAAGAATCAATATTTGCCAAATGACCAAGCATCCGAGTGCGTATCGGAATCACGTCAACTTTCGCCAATTCAAAGCCGAGCGCGCTGATCATGTGCAGCTGCTCCGGCTCTGTCATCGAACGATAAAACTGCCGCGCTTGCGAGTAATGGTCCGCAAAGGTTTCCGCGCGCAACTGCGTTTTTTCGCCTTCCATCGCTTCGGCAAAATGTTTGTAACCGAGTGCGGGATTTTCCCGCACGTCGCCCGAATCAATTGAATTCGGTTCGTAATTCGCGCGGCCTTTCGGAACTTCCATTTGATGCATGCCATCACGTTGTTGATTGTGAAAGGGGCAACGGGGCGCATTAACTGGCAGTTGATGAAAATTGGGGCCGCCCAGTCGGCTGAGTTGCGTGTCGAGATAGGAAAAAAGTCGTCCCTGCAAAAGTGGATCGTTCGAGAAACCAATTCCCGGCACGATGTTCGCCGGACAAAATGCGACCTGTTCGGTTTCCGCAAAAAAATTATCCACGTTGCGGTTCAAAACCATTTTGCCAATTTTCCGCAGCGGAATAATTTCTTCAGGAATAATTTTAGTGGCATCGAGCACATCGAAATCCAGACCGTCCGCAGTTTTTTGGTCGAACACTTGCAAGCTCAATTCCCATTCTGGGAAATATCCGTTCTTGATGGATTCCCACATATCACGGCGATGAAAATCCGGGTCTGCGCCATTAATTTTCACCGCTTCATCCCAAACGACGGAAGCCGCGCCGATGGTGGGTCGCCAATGAAATTTGATGAAGTTCGATTTTCCACTGGCGTCAATCATGCGAAACGTATGCACACCGAAGCCTTCCATCATCCGCAGGGAGCGAGGAATCGTGCGGTCCGACATTATCCACATGACCATGTGCATCGATTCGGGCGACAGCGAAATGAAATCCCAAAAGGTGTCATGCGCCGTGGCTGCCTGGGGAAAACCGCGGTCGGCTTCCATTTTTACTGCGTGGACCAGGTCAGGAAACTTGATCGCGTCCTGAATGAAAAACACCGGAATGTTGTTGCCCACGAGATCGAAGTTTCCTTCTTGCGTATAAAATTTGATCGAGAATCCGCGCACGTCGCGCGGCATATCGCCGGAACCGGCGCCGCCCGCTACCGTGGAAAAACGGGCAAACACTTCCGTCTTCACTTTCGGATCTTGTAGGAACGCAGCCTTGGTAATGTCCGCGCAGGATTTGTAACATTGAAAATAACCGTGTGCGCCGGTGCCCCGCGCGTGAACGATCCGTTCAGGAATCCGCTCGTGATCGAAGTGCGTTATTTTTTCGCGCAAAACAAAATCTTCCAGCAGCGTCGGACCGCGCGGTCCCGCTTTTAGTGAGTTTTGGTTATCCGCAATTGGAATGCCCTGATTGGTTCGCAACGTTTTGGCGAGTTCGTTCGTGGTTTGATGCGTTTCTGCCGTTTTTTGGGCAACGCGCAAAGGCTTTGAATTATTTTTTTTCATAAAATTTTTAGCAAATCGTTTTGTGAATTTGCCTTCGACCAAACCATTGCGATATGGGGTAAAGCCTCAACCTATAATAAGTTTTTAGCCTCTAGGCATTCTCATTCACCTCACTTAGATATGCTCCCGAACCAATTACAAACTATGACTGCTGAAACTTCGACGACCATTTACGGCTCCGCAGAAAAACACGCCCACGAAGAAATCAGCATCGTCACGACAAAAATCTGACTCGAAAACCGTTGTTATCTTGAAAAAACAAATTTATGAAAATTATTTTCAAACAAATTAGAGAAGAAGGAAAAATGGGCTACGGACTGCTTTGGCTCCTGGGAATTCCAGTGCCGATTTTGTTGGTGATTTTCCTTCTCCGCGGCTGCAATTAAAATCCGGCGCGGAGAAAAAGTTCCCCGTGATGGGAACTTTGCGACGAAGGATTGATAAAATTATTCCTCGTCGAATTTACGATGGAGCAGCGCTTCCAGTTCGTTGAGCGCTGCGTCACCATCTTGTCCTTCGACCGAAACGGTGATCTTACTTCCCGGACCCGCAGCGAGCATCATCAAACCCATGATGCTTTTGCCGTTTACTTTTTCTCCGTCTTTTTCCACAAAAATTTCACAATCAAAACGATTGGCCGTTTTCACAAACATAGCGGCGGGGCGCGCATGGATGCCGAGCTTGTTACAAACAACAAGTTCTCGTTCCTGAATGGAATTTGCCTTTTTCGCGCTCATCTTCGGTAAGTTGCGTCACACAATATTTTTTGTGAAAACTTTTACAAGCGGAGATTCCCTGACATTTGCGCAATCAACCGTTCATTTAATTCCTTGGCCGCGTTGTGCCCGGTGGATTTCAATTTCGTCTGGAACGCGGCAACCTCGATCAAGCGCGCCAAATCCCGCCCGGGCCGCACAGGAATTGTTATATGCGGCACATCCACTCCCAGGATTTTTACAAATTCTTCGTCCATGCCCAGCCGGTCCACGTCGGTCACATCATTCCAGGTTTTCATGGTTACGACCAAATCCACCCGCTTTTCCTGCCGAATACTTTTGATGCCGAACATGGCGGCGACATTGATGATCCCGATGCCGCGAACTTCCATGTGGTTTCGCGTTAACTCCGCGCTTGTTCCGACGATTTCGCGCCCATCAATTAACGTCACGCGCGTAATGTCATCGGAAACCAAACTGTAGCCGCGATCAATCAACGCCAGCACCGTTTCGCTTTTGCCGATGCCGCTTTCCCCGCGAATAATCACCCCGATGCCCAGAATATCCACCATGCTCCCAATGTCTGTTCCACGCGGAGCAAAAAGCATTTCCAACGAGAGTGTTGCCAGGTTGATAAACTTCATCGTGATCTGAGGACTGATGAAAACCGGCACGTCCACTTTTTCCGCCGCCTGCAGCAACAATCGGTCAGGTCGGAGATTCCGCGAATACACCACGCAGGGAATTTTGTAGGAGAACAAAGTTTCGTAACGCTCCTTGCGTTGGAGAGCCGGAAGCGATTTCAGAAAATTAGCCTCCGCGTTCCCGATGACCTGCACACGTTTGCTGGCGAAATAACGCGTGAAACCTGCCAGCGCCAAGCCGGGGCGGTTGACAGTCGGCTCGCGGATAATTCTTTTTAACCCATTGGCTCCCGCAACCAACTGGAGTTCCAGCGCACTCGCTTCTTCAGTGTAAAATCGCTCAACCGTAATCTCATCGCGTTTCATAAGGATTGATGAATGGATAGCACGTTAAATGGTGACTCGCTATTTTACCATGAACGGTTCATGACTCGGCGTAGCACTCCAAAAGTTTTCACAAATTAAATTCAGGCCCCAGATAAATTTCCCGCGCTTTGGGATCGTTGGCCAGGAATTCCGCGGAACCTTCGCGCAGAACTTCGCCTTTGACGATGATGTAGCCGCGGTCGATCAGCTTCAACATTTCGCGAACGCTGTGATCCGTAATTAAAATTCCCAAGCCGCGATCGCGCAACCGCCGGACAATCTTTTGCACTTCATAGACGGCGATGGGATCGATTCCCGCGAACGGTTCGTCGAGCAAAAGTAATTTTGGGCTGGTAACAAGCGCGCGGGTAATTTCAAGACGACGTTTTTCGCCGCCGCTTAACGTGTAGGCTTTGCTTTTCGCGAGTCGCGCGAGATCCAATTCATCGAGCAAATATTTCAGGCGAATTTTTCGTTCGCTGGAATCCATCTCGCACGTTTCCAAAATGGCGAGGATGTTTTGTTCAACAGTCAGCTTGCGAAAAACTGACGGCTCCTGGGTTAGATAACCAATTCCCAGTCGCGCCCGTTTGTGCATCGGCAAGCCGGTTATTTCGCGTCCTTCAAATTTCACCGCTCCTTCGTCCGGCTTGACGATACCGACGACCATGTTGAAGGTCGTCGTTTTTCCAGCGCCATTTGGGCCAAGCAGCCCGACAATTTCTCCTGCGTTGACATTGATGGAAACGCCATCCACGACGCGGCGATGTCCGTAGGCTTTTGCCAGTTTTTCAGTTGTAACCAGGATTTGTTCGGAACCCGTCGTCACAACCGGCGACTCGCCTGATTTCTGCATTGCTGGATTTGGCTCAGAAGAATTCATGGCTTGGGTTGGAGCAGCGTTTTCAATGAATTCGTGGAAGTCAAAGCTGTTATTTTGTAGGGCGCGCCGCTGATTTTTCCCGTGATCAAATTCCACCGTAAAACCCTGGCGTCATGCACCAAAAAATTTTCCATGCGCGCTGTGGGTTTACCCGTCATTTCCACCGTTTGACGGGTCGCATCGAAAACGCCGTGTTCACCACGCGCCTCCGCAAGTTTTTCCCTTCCCTCAACTCGGTCGATCTTTTCGGCGCGCACGCTCGTGTCCGCCACGACGCTTTCAATCTGGTTGGTCGCGTAGAAAAATTTAACGGTCACGACTTGCGCTGAAATTCTTGCCAGCCTTTCACCTTGAGCGGTCTTATCGGTCTGCTCGCACACCACATTAGTGCGGGCGAAAATATTTTCAAAAAAGCCCGTCAACGGCGCGCGCTGAATCTTAAGCGTGTCGCAGGCGATGGTTCTTTTAATCAAATTGGTTCGCGCAGATTCATCCGGAATTTGTCGCAGAAAAACTTTATCCTTGGCCGCAATTGTTTGGACCTGGTTGCTCGCGCCAAACAAAACATCCAAACGCTCACAGGACAAATTGATTTGCGAAAGGGCGGCGTCCTTCGTTTGGGCGCGAACGTTGCCGCGAAACACCGCCGCGTTGGTGGTATAAAAGAAATCTTCCGCCAAAATTTCGACAAATTGATTCGTGGGCACACTCGAAATCGTTCCTGGCTTTGCCGCGAATGTTTTGCCGAAAAGCAGCGCAGGAATTTTCAACTGCACATTAGTTTTCGCGCCGAAAAAATGGGTTCGACCGAGGAATAAAATTTCCCCGGAGATTTCGCTCTCTTTCATTTTCCAGCGCGGTTTGCCCGTCAGTTCCATTTGCCCGGTTGCCTCCGAATAAGTGACGCGCTCGGCCGTGGCGCGGCTTGCGTCGCTCTCGCTGGTGATGATCACATTTGTTTCAGCGATCATTTCCTGGATCGGCCCATTGGTGGCTGGAAATTTGAACGTCATGCGTTCCGAAGAAATGACCACGGGAAGGTCGGAGCTGGTATTTGTTGGGCTGGAAGAATTGGCGTCCAATAAACTGATCTGCCCGATTTTGCTGCGCGGAAGTTTGAAGACCGCATTTTTTTCCGCGCGAAATAAATTTTGGCTGCGATCGTAAATAAATTTTTCAGCGCGGCCTTCTTGTTTTCCATCAGACCAAAAAGGCTGGCCGGTAAGTTCGATCAATTCTCTGTTGTTTTCCAACGTGTAAATGGCCTGGTCGCCGGTGGCGCGGCTGCCATCTTTTTTGTTCACAATGTTTACGCTATTTTCCGCGACAATGCGCTGAACACTTTTGTTCGTCGTCAGATAAATATTGAGAAGGTCGCAAGTGAGCGTCATCTGAGAATCTTCCACGCGCACATTGCCGTTGTAGGTGACGAGATTCGATTCGTAAAGAAAACGAAAGTGATCGGAAAAAATTTGCAAAATCTGCGCGGTTGAAGACAGGGCAGGGGATTGTTGAAAGGGCGTCGGAGAATTTGTCCCCAGCGCTTCCTTGTGCAGGATCGTTTGCACCTCGTTGGAAATCACGAGAAAGCCATTGCTTTGCTGGCAAAAGAAACCAACCCCTTGAATATAAAAATTTGTGTTCGCGGTGTAGGCCTTGACCGCGCCCGCCGATGACGCCACCGCTGAATTGCGATCCAGCAAACATTCGGGAGCTTCGGCAATCAACTCGATTTGATTGGTGTTGCCGTTGCGAAAAGTTTTCATCGCAAAATCTGTGATGAAAACCTGCGAGCCAGTCACCTGTCGCGCGTTTTTGCCCGAGAAAATTGCCTTTAATG
>JBDSYB010000218.1:0-4768 GCA_039925885.1 Verrucomicrobiota bacterium | reverse complement strand
AAAGATGGATTGCAGATTTTGTTGAATCTCGATCATCGCGGCGCAGTTGGTTTTGAAGCCAACACCGGCGACGGCGCGGGAATCCTGATCCAAATACCAGATAAATTTTTCCAAAAATTAAGCGGCAAAATAAATATCAAACTGCCGACGGCTGGCCAATACGGTGCGGGCATGGTTTATCTTCCGCGTGATGCGGCAGAGCGCGCCACCTGCGAAAAGATTTTAGAAAACATCATTTCAGAAGAGGGGCAAACTCTGTTGGGCTGGCATACCGTTTCCACCGACAATTCTTCACTCGGCGAAATGGCGAAAGCTGCTGAGCCGGTGATGCGTTATGTTTTTATTGGACGCAATCCGAAGCTCGCCGATGTCATGGCTTTTGAGCGGAAACTTTACGTGATTCGTAAGCGCGCCGAGAACGCGATGCGTTACACCCAAGAGAAAGAGGGCGACGCTTTTTATCTGCCGAGTCTTTCCTGCAAAACTTTCATTTACAAAGGGCTGCTCATGCCCGCGCAAGTCGATCAATATTTTCCAGACCTCCGCGATCCTGACATGGAGTCGGCGCTCGCATTGGTTCACTCGCGTTTCAGCACGAATACTTTTCCGACGTGGGAACGTTCGCATCCGTATCGCTACATCGCGCACAACGGCGAAATCAACACGCTGCGCGGCAACATCAATTGGATGCACGCGCGCCAGGCGATGTTCGCCACCGAAGTATTTGGCGACGACATCAATAAAATTCTGCCGACTATCAATACTGACGGAAGTGATTCTGCGATGTTCGACAATTGTCTCGAACTTCTCGTGCTGTCGGGACGCACGCTGTCGCATTCGATGATGATGATGATTCCCGAGCCGTGGTCGAATCACGAGTCGATGAGCGATGAGAAAAAAGCTTTCTACGAATATCACAGTTGCCTGATGGAACCGTGGGACGGACCAGCCTCGATGGTTTTCACGGACGGCATTTGCATCGGCGCTTCGTTGGACCGAAATGGACTTCGCCCGTCGCGTTTTTACGTGACGAAAGATGACATGGTCATCATGGCATCGGAAGTTGGCGTGTTGGATGTCGCGCCAGAGCGCATTTTGCAAAAAGGCCGATTGCAACCGGGCCGCATGTTTCTCATCGACACGAACGAGGGAAGAATTGTTGCCGACGAAGAAATCAAAAATCGAAACGCGAAGAAGCATCCGTATCGCGAGTGGCTGGATAAATACATGCTTGAACTGGCCGAAGTTCCTGACGCGCCGCATTTGCCTGAGCCGGATCACGACACGGTTTTGCAACGCCAACAAGCATTCGGTTACACCTTTGAAGACTTGCGAATTCTCATGGCTCCGATGGCGCGCGATGGCGTTGAAGCCGTCGGCTCAATGGGAACGGACACGCCGCTCGCCGTTTTGTCCGATAAGCCGCAGGCGTTGTTCAATTATTTCAAACAGCTTTTCGCGCAAGTCACCAACCCGCCCATTGATTGCATTCGCGAAGAAATTGTCACCTCAGCCGAAACGACGATTGGTTCTGAAAGGAATCTTCTAAATCCAGAACCGGAGAGTTGTCATTTGATCGAATTAAAATCGCCGATTCTCACGAACGAAGAATTTGCGAAACTCAAATACATCAACCAAACCGGTTTCAAATCGATCACGCTCCCGATTTTGTTTGACGTAAAATCCGGCGAAGCGGGTTTGGCGAAAGCGATGGATGAAATTTGCGCGAAGGCGAGCGCGGCAATAAAAGACGGCGTCAATATTTTGATTTTGTCCGATCGCGGAATTGACAAAGAGAACGCGCCGATTCCTTCGCTACTAGCAGTTTCCGGTTTGCATCATCATTTGATTCGCGAAGGCACGCGCACACGAGTCGGCCTTGTCCTCGAGTCCGGCGAGCCGCGCGAGGTTCATCATTTCTCACTCCTGGTTGGTTATGGCTGTGGCGCGATCAATCCGTATCTCGCATTCGAGACGCTCGACGACATGATTCGTCAGGGCTTGCTCAAAGACATCAAACACAAAGAAGCCTGCAAAAATTTTGCGAAAGCCGCCGTCAAAGGTGTCGTCAAAGTGATTTCCAAAATGGGAATTTCCACGATTCAAAGTTATCGCGGCGCGCAGATTTTTGAAGCGATTGGGCTCAAGCAATCGGTGGTGGATAAATATTTTACCTGGACTTCGACACGTATCGAAGGCGTGGGCCTCGATGTGATTGCGAAGGAAGTTCAGATTCGCCACCAGCACGCATTTCCAGATCGGCAGGTCAACGGACACACGCTTGACGTTGGCGGCCAATATCAGTGGCGTTCCGAGGGCGAAGCGCATTTGTTCAGCCCGCAAACAGTGCATAAATTGCAACTCGCTTGCCGCACCGGAAATTACAAAGCGTTCAAGGATTATTCGTCGTTGGTGAACGACCAGACGAAAAAACATTTCACGTTGCGTGGCTTGTTGGAATTCAAAACGGCGACGGCAATTTCCATCGAAGAAGTTGAATCCCTCGAATCTATTTTGAAACGATTCAAAAGCGGCGCGATGTCTTACGGCTCGATCAGCAAAGAAGCGCACGAAGGTTTGGCCATCGCGATGAATCGTATCGGCGGCAAAAGCAACACCGGCGAAGGCGGCGAAGATCCGGCGCGTTACGTTCTCGAAGCAAACGGCGACTCAAAAAATTCCGCGATCAAACAAGTTGCGTCCGGACGTTTCGGCGTGACGAGTTTGTATCTCGTCAACGCACGCGAGTTGCAAATCAAAATGGCGCAAGGCGCGAAGCCGGGCGAAGGTGGACAACTTCCTGGAAAAAAAGTTTTTCCGGAAATCGCGAAGACGCGCCACTCCACTCCGGGCGTTGGATTAATTTCTCCGCCGCCGCATCACGATATTTATTCCATCGAAGATTTGGCGGAACTGATTCACGACTTGAAAAACGCAAACCACCACGCGCGCATCAGCGTGAAACTCGTCGCCGAAGTGGGCGTTGGAACGATTGCCGCAGGTGTTGCGAAAGCTCACGCGGATGTTGTTCTCATCAGCGGTTACGACGGTGGAACGGGCGCATCGCCGCAAACCTCCATCAAACACGCGGGCATTCCGTGGGAACTCGGTCTCGCCGAAACACATCAAACTCTGGTTCTCAATAATCTCCGCAGCCGAATCGCTGTTGAAACCGACGGCCAATTAAAAACCGGTCGCGATGTCATCGTGGCCGCGTTGCTCGGCGCGGAAGAATTTGGTTTTGCGACTGCGCCGTTGGTTTCGCTCGGCTGTATTATGATGCGCGTTTGCCATTTGAACACCTGTCCAGTTGGCGTCGCGACGCAAGATCCTGAACTGAGGAAAAATTTTACCGGCGATCCAGCGCACGCGGTGAATTTCATGAAGTTTGTCGCGCAAGAAGTTCGCGAACTGATGGCGGAACTTGGTTTTCGCTCTATCAACGAAATGGTTGGCCGCACCGACCGTCTCGAACCGCGTCAAGCCATTGAGCATTGGAAAGCCAAAGGATTGGATCTCTCGAACATTCTTTATCAGCCAGAAATGGGCGCGGAAGTCGGACGTTTCCAAACGATGACGCAGAATCACGGGATTGATAAATCGATGGACATGCAGCAGTTGCTCAAAATTTGCGAACCGGCGATTGAGCGAAAAGAAAAAGTCATCGCGAATCTGCCGATCCGAAATGTGAATCGTGTGACCGGCACCATTCTCGGCAGCGAAATCACGCGGCGTCACGGAGTCAATGCGCTCGCGGAAGATACAATTTGTTTGAATTTTAAAGGTTCGGCTGGACAAAGTTTCGGTGCGTTCATTCCAAAAGGCGTGACGCTTACACTCGAAGGCGATGCCAACGATTATATCGGCAAAGGATTGTCGGGCGGAAAAATTATTTTGTATCCACCGCAAGGTTCCACATTTGTTGCCGAAGAAAATATGATCACCGGCAACGTGGCGCTTTACGGCGCGACGAGCGGTGAAGTTTATATTCGCGGCATGGCGGGCGAACGTTTTGCGGTGCGTAACTCCGGCGTGAATGCGGTTGTGGAATCCGTCGGCGATCACGGCTGCGAATACATGACCGGCGGACGCGTGGTGATTCTCGGTTGCACGGGAAGAAATTTCGCGGCGGGAATGTCCGGCGGCATCGCATACATCCTCAACGAAACTTGCGATTTTGACCGGAACTGCAACCAGCAAATGGTGCTGCTCGAAAAACTCGAAGACCCGAAGGAAATTGCCGAAGTTCGCGGGATGATTCAGCGCCACGCCGATTACACGAAAAGCGAACGTGCACTGAAGATTTTGCAAAACTGGGAGCAGTTCGTTTCAAAATTCGTGCGCGTGATTCCGAAGGATTACAAACGTATTTTGCAAACGGTGAAAGAAATGGAAGCCTCTGGATTGAGCGGAGAAGAGGCGATGATGGCCGCGTTTGAAGTGAACGCGAAAGATGTGTCGCGCGTCGGCGGCAGTTAAATTTATTCCATCGAAATTTGAAACCAAAACAGCTACGTTAAACTCATGTTAATCAATTACATCCAAGCCGCCATGCACCACGGCAAGTATGAGTTGATGGAGAACGGTCGTTTTTTTGGAAACATTCCCGAATGTCAGGGAGCGTGGGGAGAAGCTGCGACTTTGGAAGAATGCCGCGATGAATTGCAAAGTGCGTTGGAAGATTGGATCGTTTTTCGATTGCGACAAGGCATGGATGTTCCTGGAGTTGATGGAATTGATTTAAATCCAAAAAAGGAATATGCCGAAG
>JBDSYB010000217.1:0-9080 GCA_039925885.1 Verrucomicrobiota bacterium | reverse complement strand
GCTTTTTCGCCGCGCAACAAACCAATTCCGCCCGTGTCCACGAGGGTGAATGGTCGCCCGTGCCATTCCGCTTCCACGCTGATTCGGTCGCGAGTCACACCCGGTTCGTCGTGAACAATCGCAATTCGTTTTTTGACAATTCGATTAAACAAAGCCGACTTGCCGACGTTCGGGCGACCCACAATTGCGATTAAAGCAGACATGGCACTAGCATGGCGGACGACCGGCGAATGAGAAAGAGGATTTTGACTGGGTTAGTTTGATTGCTTGGTTTTTGTCGCGGCATCTGGATCGATGTGCTTGAGAAACGACGCGGCATTTGCGCGAATCACTTCAATGCGGCTATTCAAAGACTTAATCAACGCAGGAACCAAAAGAGTCTTCTTCTCTTCTTTGGAAAGGATTTTATCCAGCCCTATCGCCGCGCCTAGCCAGGCGTTATTGTCGGTGTCCGACAAACACTGTAAAAGTTTCGGCACAATTTGCTCTTTCGCACTTTTGAATTTGCAGAGCGAATCGATTGCGTTTCTACGCACTCCCGCATCTTGATCGTCCAAGCAATCGAGCAATGCAGGCACAACGATATCAGGATTCTTTGCGATTCCGCCGAGCGCGTCAGCGGCGAGTTCCCGAACGTTTTCATTTGTACTTTGCAATGATTTTACGAGCGAAGGCACGGCCGGTTCAGCGTTTGTGCCAAGATATTTTGCGAGGTAAGCCGCAGATCCCCAATTTGTATAGTTGGTTTCCTGCAACATCACCAAGAGTGGCGCGACGGATTCCTGCCTGATTTTCATCAACGCTGCCTTGGCCCGAAGACTGAGCAAGACATCTTTGTTGGTTGCTACCGTGGCTAGCGCCGGAATTGCTCGGGACGCCGTTGGGCCAATTTCACCGAGCGCAGTTGCGGCTTGGGCATGGTAAACACTTTCGGGAACCACGTAACGCGGAGCAATAAATCTTTTATGAATGTCTGCGTGATGGCGCGAATATGCGACAAAGTTTCGTTTCAATGCGAAATCCCGCTCCTCCAAAAGAGAAATGAGTTTTTTGATTGCCGGTTCGCCCATGGCCAGAAGAGCCGCGCGCTGTTCCTCGGTGGGATTGACGTTTTCATATTCCAAACCGTGTATCCATTGCGACAAATGTTTCCCTTGGTAGCTAGGCTCATTTTGAGAAAGGGTAAAAACTAAAATTGAAACAACCGCAACGAACAATGCGACAAAAACAATGCGCCAAGTTCTTGCGCGACGAGGAAAAGATTTTTGATTCTTCCCATCACAAGGTAGAAAATCATTGCTTCTCATACTCACCTTTATTCACCCGTTTCAAAACGGTAAAGCCGGCTTTTTTTGCGTCGGAAACCGAAAGTGGTTTGAGTTTTTGTGGCGAACTGAAGCTGGAAAGAATTTTGCGCACCGGTTTTTTACACGCGGGGCATTTCGTCAACTCCGCTGCGCTCGCCGGACGGCGCAACGTGAATTTTCCCCCGCACACCACGCATCCGCCCTCGCACAATTCATATTCGTAAAACGGCATGACTCAAATTCCGAGACTCTCGCTTGAAGTCAAATCTTCGTTCGTAGCCGCGCTCGCCAGAGCGTGGCGTTGCAGCGAGAACATTTTAACCCGAATTCCGAAGTAGCAGAGGGAGTCTCGCCTGCCGTAGAGCCGTGGCGTCTCGCCCGGCGGTCCATGGCCTTGAAAATTTCAGACCGCTCCAAAAAAGGCGACGGTTCTTTCCGGGCGACGAGACGCCAGCCCTCTACGGCAGGCGAGACGCCCACCGCTGCACCGCGTTCCACTTCGGAGTTTGGGTTAAAACAACGCCACGCTCTGGCGGGCGCGGCTGCGAATCACATTTTTCGTTGCCACCAAAACATCCGTTCTAAACCGGTGCGGTTTTCATACGAACGCGGAACCCATTCTTCAACCAACTTGAAGTGCGGAGAAAATCTTTCGATTTGTTCATCACGCGTCGTGCCGAAGGGCGGGCCGTCTTCATCGGGAATCAAATAATTTACCGCAAGATAATTTCCGCCCGGCTTGAGCCACCGGAGAACTGCGTTGACGTAATCATCGCGACGCTGCGGATCAATTGCACAAAACAATGTGTGCTCAAAAATCCAATCAAAAAGTTGCGGAGGCTCATCCACGAGAAAGTCGCCCAACACAAATTTTGCGCGCTGTCCTGCTTCCTTGGTTTTTTCCTCCGCTAGTTTGATGGCGCTTGGTGCAAGGTCGTAGCCTGTTACTTCAAAGCCAGCTTCCGACCACGCGCGAACATCGTGACCGATGCCGCAACCCGGAACTAAAACTGTCTCTCGTTTGATCTCTGGATGTGCCGCCAAAAAATCCACGAGTCCAGGCGAAGGCTCGCCCTTTTCCCACGGCATGTCCTGAGTTTGATAACGCAATTCCCAATCAGTGTTTTGCATAATTTTCAACGCAAAGTCGCAAAGTCGCGAAGGCACAAAGAAACAGGAAGGAAAAAATATTTTATTTTTTCCTCCGCGCCCCTGCGCCTTTGCGTTAATCCGCTCTTATTTCCCCATCGAGCAGTTCAATCACTTTTGGCGCGCGCGCCGCCAATCGAGCTGAGTGAGTCGCGATGACGAGCGTTGTTTTGCGTTCCTCGCGCAGGGATAAAATTAAATCCATAATTTCTTCGCCCGTGTGTGAATCCAAATTGCCCGTCGGTTCGTCGGCCAAAAGCAAATCGGGTTGGTTGACGAGCGCGCGAGCCAGGGCCACACGTTGTTGTTCGCCTCCAGAAAGTTCGTAGGAACGATGCTCCATTCGTTCGCCGAGACCGACGCGCTTCAACAAATCGCGCGCAGTGTCGAATGCTTTTGCCGGGTCAACTCGCGCCATTCGCGCTGGCAATGCGACATTCTCCAGCGCGGTCAGTTCCGGCAATAAATGGTAAGCCTGAAAAACAAATCCGACGCGGCGATTGCGTAACTCAGTCAAGGCCGGGTTGGATAATTCGCCGAGATTTTTATCGGCAAAGAAAACATCGCCGCGATTGGGCAGATCGAGTCCGCCCAGCAAATGCAGCAGCGTGCTTTTCCCAGCGCCCGACGCCCCGCGTAGGGCGAGAAAATCGCCGCGTTTAACCGCCAACGAAACGCCGCGCAACACTTCCAGTTTTCGATTGCCGATGTTGTAGGTTTTGTGAACGGCGCGCGCTTCCAGCAGCGGCTGTTCATTGGCTGACTCCAAATCACTCGCTGGATTTTGCTCGCGATTATTCATAGCGCAAGGCTTCCACAGGTTGCAAACGGCTCGCTTTCCACGCCGGAAAAAGTCCCGCCAGCACGCAGGTCAGAAAAGCGGTGCCGCAGATAATTGCCACGTCGCCCGGCTGGATCGACGCGGGCAGTTTGTCAATTTGATAAATGGCGGCGTCCAGCAGTTTTCTGCCGGTCACTCGATTCATGAAGGTAAGAAACTCGTTACGATACCCCAGTGCGAGGGTGGCCATTCCAAAGCCCAGACCCACGCCGAGAAATCCCACAATAAAACTTTGACTCAAAAAAAGCCAAAGCACCTGGCGATTGTTCGCGCCCAGCGCTTTTAAAATGCCGATCTCGCGGGTTTTTTGCACCACGAACGTGATCTGACAATTCACGATTCCGAAGCCAGCGACGATCATGATGAAGAACAAAAGAAAAAACATCATGTTCTTTTCCACGGCCAGTGCGTTGAAGATTTGTGGATTTTCTTCGGCCCACGTTAAAATATTGTATTCCGGCCCGAGACTGCCGGAGAGTTGTCTTCGCACAGCGTCTGCTTGAAACGGATCGCGCAACATCACCTGCAAACCGCGCACTGAATCTGAATTGAATTCATAAAGAATCTGCGCTTTTTCCAGAGAGCTTACGATGATGGACGCGTTGTATTCCGCATAGCCCACGTCGAAAATTCCATTGACGACAAACTCTTCAGGAATATCAAATTCTTCATTTGTCTTTCCGTGAGTGCGCGCAATTTTTTCAATGCTGCTCGGAGAATGAATCACCACTCTGTCGCCCACTTGCAGATCCAAACCGCGCGCAAATTCACGACCGACCAGCAGACCCGATCTGCTCAAATCGAAATCACCTTCCACGATGCTTTTGGGCAAGACGCTCACGCTACTCTCCAGTTTCGGATCAATCCCCCGCAGAATGGGCGCAGCGAACTTCGGATTTCCCTCTGCTGGCTGCGATTGCAGCATCACTTGCCCGGTGACGAATGGCGCCACCCCAATCACTCCGGGTTCCGCTCGAATCTTTTTGGCAAGCGGTTCAAAATTGCGCAACGGTTCATCGCGCCCTGTCATTGGATCAACTTGCGAAATTTTCAAATGCGCGTTGAATCCCAGGATACGATCACGCCACTCTTGATCAAAGCCGCTCATCACGCTGATAACGATGATGAGAATCGCCACTCCCAGCATTACTCCGATAATGGAAATCACCGTGATAACGGAGACAAAAGTCCGGCGCGGCCGCAGATAGCGCAGAGCGAGAAAAGCCTCAAAGGGCAATCGTGACATGGCGCGAAAACTAAACGGCGGTCAAGCGAGTGTCAACGGACGCTCTGGCCAATGTCCTTCCATGATTTTGAAATTCATGACTAAGGCCGTGCGCCAGTACTTTATCACGACATGATTATCAATAAACCACTACCAACACCGCCGCTTGCTCGGCTGATTTCACCACGTCATCGAACTTTCTTTCTTTTGGAGGGGGTTCAATGAGTTTGGCGGAAACTTCCGGGACTGATTCGAGGAAAGATAGGGTGCATAATTCACATTTTCCGGCAACGACCCCCTCGATAACAGCGCCGTCCTCGCATGGTGGCCGCCTGCTAAGACTTTGGCCGAAACCATGCCGACGACATTGCCGCGCTCATCCACCAACGCGCTGCCGGAGAGTGCCGAGATTTCCCGTATTCCTGGATGCCGATAAACCGTTGGACATCCCACCAGGTTTGTGAAAACTTAAAACCGCACAATGAAGAAGGCGCACCATTCCAAGAATCACGTTTATCCAGAAAGCACGTCTGGAGCGAAAACCGCCAGGCGGATTCGCGCTCAAGCGAACAAGCTGACAGAGAGCGAGCGGGAAGGTCTTTTCAAACGCGGGATGCAGATTATTTATGGCGGCACAGGGACCAAAGAAACTGTTGGCGCTCGACACTAACCTTTTGTTCGATCTCGCTGCGGATCGCGATTTCGCCCATACCTTCCGGGAAATCTATCAGGAACGAGGTTATTCACTCAAAATTCCGCCCACGGTCATTCAGGAACTCACGTATTGCGCGCTTGAAAAACAATCCGCAGAAACGCCGCTCGCGCTAAAGGCACTGCAACAAATGCGTTCATGGCGATTGTCTCCATACGATTTAAAATCCGTGGGTCATGGCATCACGGAACAGTTTTCCCGAAAATTGATGCGACTCGGTTTATTGCCGGAAGGCGAATTTAATGATGGGCTGATTCTGGCTGAAACTGCTTTGGCTGAAATTCCCGTTCTGGTCACCAGCGACAGCGATTTGCTGGATATTGATGAAATCGCGTTGCGAATTCGATTTGAAGAGGCTGATTTGCCTCCGGTTCAGATCGTCCATCCGAAATTGCTCCTCAAAGCAGTTGCTCCCAAACGTTAATCAATAAACCACGACCAGCACCGCTGCTTGCTCGGCAGATTTCACCACGTCATCGAACTGACGGTCTTTCGTATTGGGTTCTTTGAGTTTAGCGGAAACCTCGGGGACTGATTCAAGGAAGCTGAGAAGGAAACTGCTTTTCACCGCGTAATTCACATTTTCCGGCAACGACCCGCTCGATGCCAGCGCCGCCCTCGCATTGAGCTTGGCCGAAACCACGCCCACGACATTGCCGCGTTCATCCACCAATGCGCCGCCGGAATTTCCCGGCTGCACCGGAACGCTGATTTGAAAATATCTGGCAACATCGCCCGCGCCCGAGAGCGCCGCTATTTCTCCTTTGGAAAACTTGGGTGCGAACCCTTGCATGCCAGTAGTCGGAAAACCGACCGTGGCGACTGTTAGAGAAGCGGCTCTCAGCGGGGGAAGCCGCAACATAAATATATCATAAAAATCGGGACTTGACTCTTGGAAGGCCGCGCCAAAACTCCATATAAATTAATAAATACGGAGAGCATTGTATCGCTCCGGGCGCGTTCTCAAATCATAGAAACCAAATAAAAATGAAATTATTCATCATAACAGTAATGGGCCTTGTATTGGCGGGATGCGTTTCCCCAGGAAGCAGAGGAGTATGGTATCAGGAAGGAAGGACAGATGCCCAAATTGAAGCAGACTTTCACGCCTGCCAGTATGACGTAAAAAAATATGGATATGTTCCTCCCCAAAATTCTTCCTACACCGGCGGTCTTGGAGGAGCAGCGGGATCCGGAGCTGCAGATGGTATTACACGAGCGTTTGAGCAGGCGGACAGAAAGAACGAGATTATTTCAGCGTGCATGAAATCTAAAGGGTATCGGCTTATTTCCAGAAAGGAAGTTGAAGCGATGGGGGGAACAGTTCGAACGTCAAAATAAGACTGAACGAAGAATTCTAGAAGCGCGTGTCAAAGTCAGTACGAATCAGCACCGTTCGCAAGCGGCATCCTCAGGTTTGGATTCTCAAAACGACCGAGGGCGGGCCTCGCCATGTGGATCATTGGAATGATTTTCAAAAAGAGAAGGCAGTCGCGATTGGCTGGTCGGCCATCAAAACAGATCCTACACGGTTTGGAAACTTTGCCGAGTTCAAGCTCGCAATCAAGCCGAAGAAGGGTTCACCAAATGCCTCTCGGACAATTTGGAATTTCGCGAACGAATGGCAAACCGGCGATATCGTAGTCATGTGTGTGGGTTATCCTCCCAACCAAAAAAAAAGTGTGCATCTCTATGGCTTCGCTCGGATAATCGGAAAATTCTTTTTCGACCAAAACTCGACATGGTGGCACTTTAAGAGGAAGGCAGAGATCAGACCGGTTGAACAGGAGATTCCGCTAACCATTTTTCGCGAGATTTTTGGCAGGTCGATGTTGCAGACTGTTCATGGCCCGTTCTCGGAAAAAAAGTTCCTCAAGTTTAGCGAGCAAGTCCGGAAACTTTATCCCAAAGTATGGCGGGGAATGAAGACTAGGTATACCACGATACGTCCTGCTAGGAAGAATCGGCGCGACGACGGCTATTTGTTGCCCGAAGAAATCGAGAAGGAGGAATCACATTCTCTTTATGAAGGTGCCAAGCGTTTAATCGAGGTCAACGCTTACGAACGGAATCCAAAGGCGCGACGAGAATGTATTGCGCATTATGGGTCAAGTTGCTGCATTTGCAAATTCATTTTTGCAGAAGGATATGGTCAAGTCGGCGCGGGTCTTATCCATGTTCACCATTTGCGGCGACTTTCTCAGATTGCTGAGGAATATAGAGTTGACCCAGTGAGAGACCTGCGTCCGGTTTGTCCCAATTGCCATGCAATTATCCACAAGCGTAAAAACCCGTACAGTCTTGAGGAGGTTCGAAAATTTCTAAAGGAGGCTAGTCGTAAAACTATGCGATGCTCGTAACATTCATCGGTGTTGACACCTCACCGGAGATAAATTTAACACCGCAACGGCATTGAGAATTCCAAAAGGATTCAGCCCTCCACGAGAAATCCCCCAGCCACCAACCGGCGCATAAAGGGGTCGGTCAATAGTATCGTGCCTTTTTCATCAAACTCTGCTGAATTCCACCACCGCAAATCTTTACGTTCCGAGCGGTTCACCCCTTGTAAATATCATGCGTGCCGATGGACACCGTCCAGATTGTTTCGCCCTCTACATAAAAAGCGGCACGTAAATCTCCCGCAATGTCCACCGCGTAAATCGTGCGTCCGTAGTGGGCGGAGAGTCGGTGGATTTTGTGCGCGCGGAGACGCGGATCAAAAGGGTTCTGCTTGAAAATCGGAAAGGCTTGTCGCGCGATCTGATGCTGTTCTCGCGAGAGCTTGCTCCAGTTGCGCCAGAAGGTTTTGGCGGCGCGAAAGCGATAGCTCATTTATTCCCCGGATACCGTTCGTTCAACGCGGTATCCAAATCCACTACGCGACCAGCGGCGATGTCGTCCATGCCTTGCTTGAACTCTTCGGGAATCCATGAGTCGTCGTTTTCCACCACGAACTTGGCCACTTGCGCGCGTTCGGCGGCGGGAAGGTCTTTGAATTCCTGGATGAATTGCTGTGCGCTCATGGGTTTAATTATCGGCTAAAATTTTTCTTTCGACAAGGCAACAGTTGGGTCATACGGCCAGAACCGGATGATCAATTCGACGGCGCGCATAGGTGAGGCAGGCTTTGAGGTCTTCGGCTTCAAGATCGGGCATTTCTTCCAGAATCTGCGAGGTGGTGAGGCCGGAAGCAAACAGGTCGAGCACGTCGCTCACGCGAATCCGCATCCCGCGAACACACGGGCGTCCACCACATTGCCGAGGATTGACAGTGATTCGATTTTGGGAGTCCTGCATGTCCAGAGTATCAAATTGGTCGGGAAAGAATTCAACCAGAATTCCGGCAGCGTTGCAGATTACTTGTGCGGCTCGTGCTGAAACAAAAGGAGCAGATGCCTTGCGCCGTGAACAACATAAAGAACGCGGATACTTTCGCCGTCATCGCGGTAAAATACGAGGTAGTTGCGAAATCCGCTCACGGGCAACATTCTCAACCTTTGCAGCGTCGAGTTGCGTGTGCGAAAAACCATTCCACATTCAGGTTGCCGGGAAATCTGTTCGTTTCTTCAATAGCGCTCTACGAAATCTCACGCCCGTCCGGCACTTGACCGGGAAGCAGGAACGTCTTGATGAATTCGCCTTCGCCGCAAACGTTCATCCCGGGAAATGTCTTGAACCATTTTCCTTCCGGCACTTCAGGTTCGGCACGGAGCCAATCGGCCAAAAGTCCAAGTTGATCGGCGGAAATTTTCCGGGATTTAACGCGCTCCAACAAATGCGCATACAGAGTTCGCGGGAGGTCGCTGCGCCGGATGCGAGGCATGGCTATTCGCCGTAAAATCCGCG
>JBDSYB010000216.1:0-6961 GCA_039925885.1 Verrucomicrobiota bacterium | reverse complement strand
CCCCCAAATCAGAGCCGGTAGTCCCAGGAGCAAAGTCAGGTTGGTCACGTTGTTGACCAGGCAATTGATCATCACTTCGCCGCCTGAGTTGCTTTTTTTCGCGAGGAGAAAAGCGAAGATCAAATTTCCCAGGCCGGAACAATACGGCATGACGAGCGTTCCCAGGACCGTGCCCTCCAGTCCTTTTTCGTTCATGGATTCCAGACGCCAAACCATTAAGATCGACGCCACGAGAAAGAGGATGACAAAAAACCAGGGGTTGGAAATTTGGTCCAGATGCAAAGAAGACATCGCAATGGGCAGCGCGGAGCTATTTTACTCGTTGATAAATTTCATCGAAGACTTCGCCCTTGTCGTTGATCGCGAGAATATCTCTTTGATCCTCGTAAAGAGTCACCAGATAAAAGTGACGAATGGTTCCAGTTTTGGCGAGATACCAACGCGGGCCTTCTGGTTCAGCAACCCGGAGTTCCACGCCAAAAGCGCCGTCGCCAAGATAGGTCACTCCTTTCGAATTAACTTTGTTCGCCAGAATAGGAAAAGTTCTTTTGTATGCGTGATCGTGATGTTCGAAAGATATTTTTACCCCGTATTTCTCCAGGAGCGGACACCAGTTCCTACGAATTTCCTGGGTGAGATCACCGTTTTCGCCCGCTTCATCCTGACGAGCCGACGGGTAGGCCGGAACGTGATAAGCCGTAAAAACGTGAGAAAAGTTTTGGCGCTCGGACAGCGTTTTTTTCAGCCATTGAGTTTGGATTCCTGCGATGGGGTGGGTGTGCCCTGAGTCCAACAAAACCAGCGAAAGATAATTTCCAAAATCCAAAACATTGTAGCCTTGTTTTCCCGGCATCGAAAAAAGGGCGTAAAAACCGGGCGCACTATCCGGGGTCTTGCCCCAGAAACCTTTGACCTCGTGATTGCCGATGGTGCAAAGCAGCGGGATCAAACGGCCATCGGGCGCGACCCCATTTTTCTTCCACGAATCAAAAAAATCATACCAGCGTTTCACAGCTTCTAATTTATTGCTGCGAATATTTGCGTAGGCCAAATCGCCGCCGACGAGCACAAACGCAGGATCGAATTTTGCCGCGTGCTGGATCATGTTGTCCATCCACTCGCGCTGATGATAAACGTCGCCCCCTTCAACGAAGCGGATGGGTTCATTTAAATTCTTCGGCATCGTGCGGAATTTAAACTCTTTGGATTCCTCACCGAAACGGAACACGTAATCCGTTTTTGGAGTCAAGCCCTTCAACTCGACGACGTGGATGGTGCGCTCGGTAGTCGTGTCGGGCATCGCGACGTTCGAGCCTTTCGCTTCAAACCAATCGCTTTGCGCTGCGGCGCGAAATTGCAAAATCGTTTCGATGCGGTTGGTCGTGTGCCAATGGATGGTCATGGTGGTCGTGGGATCACGTTGCCATTGCAAATAAACGGCCGGAGGTTCAAACAAGTTAGTCTCTTGCGCCTCGGAGAAAACGGGCCCTGTGAGAGTCAAAAAAGCAAGAAACGTCAAACGGAAACTTAAAGTTAAATTCACGGCGCAGGTTATTTTTCCAAAGAAGAACAGTCAAAGTCATTTCCTCTTTTGAAACGGAGAAATTTGTTTGCAGTGGATTTTGTCTATGTTTTCCGCGATGGATAACCAGTGATAAAACTTGTGCTCTTCGACATCGACGGAACGCTCATCCGAACTGGTGGGGCAGGGGTGAAGGCGTTTGCCCGCACCTTTGAAACGGAATTTGGCCTCGCAGACGGTGCCGAAAAATTAAAATTTGCCGGGCGCACGGATGTTTCGCTGGTGCGCGAATTTTTCGGCCATCATGGAATCATGCCGGACGCAACGCACTTCGAACGCTTCTTCAAAATCTACCTTTCTCATCTCGAAAATATGATTGTTAAATGCGAGGGAGAAGTTTGTCCCGGCGTGCCTGATTTTTTGAAAGAGTTGCGCGGACTTCCCAATCCGCCAGCCCTCGGCTTGTTGACTGGAAACATCAAGCGGGGCGCAGAAATCAAATTGCGCCATTACGATTTGTGGGATGAATTTTCCTTCGGTGGATTCGCGGACGACCACGAAGAGCGCGATTGCATTGCTTCCATTGCCAAAGAGCGCGGCGATAAAATTCTTGGCACAAAACTGCGCGGCGAAGAGGTGCTGGTGATTGGCGATACGATGCTGGATATTCGTTGCGCCCGCGCCATCGGCGCAAAAGTTCTAGCGGTGGCCACGGGCGGTTCTACTCTTGAAGAATTGCGGTCACACGAACCCGATTGGGCGGTGGAAAATTTGGAAAAATTTCTGGTTCGAAATCTTTTCTCTGCAGACGGTGGAGTTGAGGGGCAAGTTTAATACCCTTTAATTTGCAACATCGAACACTGAACATCGAACATCGAACACTGAACACTGAACACTGAACACTGAACACTGAACACTGAACACTGAACACTGAACACTGAACACTGAACGTCTCCCTCTTTTTAAATCCCAAATTGCAAACGGGCATCCGATTCGAGCAGCGTTTTCAAATTCAGCCATGAGACATCATTCATCGAATAAAATGCATTTAAATACACGGCTACTTCTTCGCGCGGATATTTCCCCAGCAATTTTTCAATCGCGCCGCGCAACTTCGGGTCCTCCATCGTGGCGGGCAAATCATCCACCACGCCTTCTTTGTGCGGCACGCTGAGCGCGTCGAGAAAATCGACGAGCATTTGTGGATGTTTTTTCATCAGCCAGATTCGGATTAAACTACTGGCGGCTCCGTCCAGCCGAGGTTTGGCCAGCATCGCAGCCATTTCCAGATGGCGTTCCTGGCGTGGCTTGCGCTCAAAAAAGGCAGGGCGCAATTTCCGCGCTTCGGCGACGGCACCGATGGCAAGCCGATAATTGTCCTTGTCTGATTCGTAAGCAGTTTCGAGGATTTGGTTGGACAAAGCGGGCGACATGAAACCAAAAAGTTCGTGAGCAGTAAGCATTTAGTAGTCGAGAGTTGTGGAGTTGGGTTGAGAGAATTTTTTTTATCTGTCGGTTGTTGTCACGCTGATTTTATTTTTACGAGCCAGTTCTTCTACTAAATCCTTTTCCAACAACAAGGTTTTTTCCGGCTCAAAGGCAAAGACAGAAATCCCTCCGTCACGGCAAACCTCCATTGTTTTCGCACCGATTGAAGGAATATCAAATCGCCAGTCGTGTCTTTCTTTGGCGACTTTTACCGCGACTGCTCCGCCATTTTTTCCAGCCAACTCTCCGCCGCGCGCCAGACAGCGGTCGGTTCCCTCGAAGCCTTCCACTGCCAGGACAGTTCCTTCCTTTACGACGACAGTCTGCCCAATTTCCAGTCGCGAAATTTCCTTGGCAATTTTGAACCCGAATTGAACGTCCGCCTTTTGTTTCTCAGATAATTTCGGGCCAAGTAAAAACCCTCGCGCAGGCATCAAAGGTTTCAACCACGGAACAGCCTCGATCAACACGACTCCTTCTTTTTCCAATTCATCAGCGATGGCTGAAAAGATAGTTTGGGCGTTTTTTTCTTTGAGCTTTAGAAGCATGGCCACGGCGCGCAGGTCGGGCCGCAGGTCAAAAAGGTTTTTGGGCGCGATCTGGCCGACCATGACACAGCGCGAAATTCCCCGACTTGAGAAAGCAGAAATCATTTTGGAAAGCTGGCCGACTTTCAGCCAGACGATTTCATCAACCAGTTTTGCCAGAGCAGGATCGGTCTCATTTTCAAAGGCGATGGCGACCAGGCGTTCGATGCCTGAAGCGCGCGCCTGTCTGGCCAGTTCCAGCGGCAACGAGCGGTTCCCGGCAATAATTCCCAAACAATTTAGCGGTTCAGCCATCGACTGGTTGATAATTGATTGCGCCGGTTTTGCCAATCTTCATCAGTTTTCTCGCAGGCTGACGCATCTTGATATGTCCGGTTTCCTTGTCCCGCAGGGACAAACGACCATAGCCCACGGTTTCAACGTGGGTTGGGTAAAGCCGTTCCTTCGGAACTCGGGCCAATCATATCCTTTTTCCGGCGTTGAAACGCCGGGCTATTGTCAGTTTTCCCTGCGGGACAAAAAATAGCGACGTAGATTGGATTGCGCAAATTGATATGCCTCAGCCTTGGTTTTTCAAATCAACGGTTTGAAAATAGCGTCCCGGAAAGATTCGTTGTTGTCTGAAATAGTTTTCGTTACTTTTGGCCAGCAGAGCGGAAGATTGGGCCATTGAATTAAATGAAAGGAATTATTTTTAATTTGTTGGAGGAAGTGGTGCGCAAGGAACACGGAGAAAAGATGTGGCCCGCATTACTCGACGCAGCGCAGTTGGAAGGAATCTACACGTCTCTGGGAAATTATCCGGACGATGATTTCACGAAGCTGGTGGGCGCGGCTTCGGCAGCTTTGCAGTTGCCCCCCAACGAAATCGTTCGCTGGTTGGGCGTCCAGGCAATGCCTCTTTTTGCCAACAAATATCCGAAGTTTTTTCAGCCGCACACGACGACGCTTTCATTTGTTTTAACGGTGAATTCGATCGTCCACCCGGAGGTTCGCAAACTTTATCCGGGCGCGTATGTGCCGGAGTTCGATTTTGAAGTGCCGGCACCAAATCAATTGACCATGCGTTATCGTTCGATGCGGCGTTTGTGTGCTTTGGCGGAGGGATTCGTTGAGGGTGCAGCGACTCATTTTGGCGAGACAGTCGCCATGAAACATCCGGAATGTATGCATCGGGGCGACGCGCATTGCCTGTTGGAATTTTCATTTTCAAAATTGGAAACACCACGCCATGTCTAGCTTGCTGCTTCAAGAATCGTTGCGCATTGCTTTTTTGGAACGAGAGCTGGCGCGGGAACGTAAAGCGCGGGCTGAAGCCGAGTCTATTGGCGAGCGGTCGTTACGTGAATTGTACGATAAACAAAGAGAACTGCTTTTGTTGCAATCCATTTCAGAAGCCGGCAATGAACTTCACAGTGCGGAAGAAGTTTTGCAATTTGCGCTCCACAAGATTTGTGCGCACACGGGTTGGCCGGTTGGCCATGTTTATTCGATTTCACCGGAGGACGACGACCTTTTGCTTTCCACCAAACTTTGGCACTTGGACGACCCGAAACGATACGAGGATTTCCAGAAAATTACTGAATCCATTCCGTTACCGCGTGGGGTCGGTTTGCCCGGCCGCGTTCTGGCGGAAGCTACGGCCATCTGGAGCCTCAATGCCGGTTTTGCTTTCCCGATTATTTTTCAGGAAAAAGTTGTCTCGGTGATGGAATTTTTTTCCGATCAAATTGTTGAACCAGACGAAAATCTGCTGGCGTTCGTCAAGCGGGTCAGTCTGCAACTCAGCCGGGTCATCGAACGCGAGCGCGCCGCCGAATTGTTGAAAAACTCCGAACAGGAATTTCGCCGCGTGTGGGAGGAATCACACGATGGAATGCGTTTGACCGACGGAAATGGAACGATGCTGCTGGTTAACAAAGCTTTTTGCCTAATGGTCGGCAAGACGGCGGAGGAACTTTTAGGCAAACCTTTTTCCGTGATTTACGAAGCGTCCAAGACAGAATCGTTTTTGGCTAAACATCGGGAGCGTTTTCAGGCGCGCAACGTGGCGCCCTTGTTTGAAAGAGAACTTTTGCTTTGGCACGGTCGAAAAGTCTGGTTTGAATTGTCCAACAGTTTTTTGGAAATACCCAGCCAGCCCACTCATTTATTGAGCCTGTTCCGCGACATCACTGACCGAAAAATTGCGGAGGAGCAGTTGCACGAATTCGCCGCGCGTCTGGAAAACAGCAACCGTGAGTTGCAGGATTTCGCCTACGTCGCCTCTCACGACTTGCAGGAACCTTTGCGAAAAGTGGCCGTTTTCGGCGACCGCTTGAAAAGCAAATGCGGTGAAGCGTTGGGTGAGGAAGGCCGGGATTATGTAGAGCGAATGCAAAAAGCAGCAGGGCGGATGCAATCCCTGATCAGCGATTTGCTTTCGTTTTCGCGCGTAACGAGAAATCCCCAACCCTTTGTTCCAGTTAATCTTCAAAGAGTAACGCTGGAGGTTTTAAGTGATCTGGAAACGAGCATTGAGGAAGCGGGTGGAAAATTCGAAATTGGAATTCTGCCGACCATTGAGGCGGATGCATTGCACATGCGGCAACTTTTTCAAAACTTGATTGCCAATGCCTTGAAATTTCGCCGTCCCGAAGAAAAACCGCTCGTGAAAATCAATGCAGAAATCTCGCTCGACAAAAATCAGCTCGCAGAATTAGACGGGGCGTCGCGCGAAATCTTGACCTTGACTGTGGCCGACAATGGAATTGGTTTTGACGAACGATACCTTGATAAAATTTTCCAGGTTTTTCAACGCTTGCATGGGCGCGACGCTTATGAGGGCACTGGCATCGGACTGGCGATTACCCGTAAAATTGTGGAACATCATGGCGGGGAAATTACAGCGAAAAGCAAACCGGGGGAGGGCGCGGTCTTCATTGTGAAACTCCCGGTGAAACAAAATAAAAAGCCAACATGAAAGATTCTGGAAAACTAATTACCATTGTTTTAGCGGATGATGACCCGGACGACCGGGAGTTGGCCATGGACGCTTTCAAGGAATGTCACCTCGCCAATCAGGTTCACTTCGTCGAGGACGGTGAACAATTGATGGATTATCTTTTGCGTCGAGGCAAATATGAAGATTTGAAAGACCAGCCATTGCCCGGGTTGGTTCTGCTTGATTTGAACATGCCGCGCAAAGATGGCCGCGAAGCGTTGCGCGAAATAAAAGCCAATCCGGATTTGCGCCGCATCCCAATCGTGGTGCTCACGACTTCCAAAGCGGAGGAAGATATTTTACGCACTTACGATCTGGGAGTGAATTCCTACGTGACCAAGCCGGTCACGTTTCAATCGCTCGTGGACACGGTGAAAGTGATGGGTAAATACTGGTTTGAAATCGTGGAATTACCGCCCG
>JBDSYB010000215.1:0-2630 GCA_039925885.1 Verrucomicrobiota bacterium | reverse complement strand
TCCTGATGCGAGCCTTGGCGCGGATCTTCGTGTTCGTAAAGCGCGGTGCCGTCGAATTTCGCGAGCGCCCATTCGTCGCGCGGAAAATGCGCGGGAACCCAATCGATGAAAACGCCGATGCCCGCTTCGTGCAGCGCGTTGACCAGAAATTGAAAATCGTCCGGCGTGCCGAAGCGGCTCGTGGGCGAATAAAATCCGGTCACTTGATAACCCCAACTCGGATAATAGGCGTGTTCGGAAACCGGCATGAATTCGACGTGGGTGAAATTCATTTTGCGCAAATAATCGACCAGCGGCCCGGCGAGTTCGCGGTAACTGAAGGACTCGAACGCATTTTTCTTTTGCCACGAGCCGAGATGAACTTCGTAAATGCTCATCGGCGAGCGAAACGGATTGGCGTCGCGACGTTTGTTCAGCCACGCGTCATCGCTCCACTTGGTTTTGTTGATGTCCCAAACGATGGAGGCGTTTTTCGGCGCAGATTCAAAAAAGAATCCATAAGGATCGGTTTTCAAAACGATTGCACCGTGAATATTTTTAATTTCGTATTTGTAATGCGCGCCTTCGCCGACGCCCGGTAGAAAAATTTCCCAAACGCCACTCGCTCCAAGTGAACGCATGGCATGTTTTCGTCCATCCCATTGATTGAAATCGCCAACGACACTGACGCGTTGCGCGTTGGGCGCCCAAACCGCGAAACTCGTTCCCCACACGCCGTCGATCTGGCGGATGTGCGCGCCGAGTTTTTCGTAAATGCGTCGCTCATCACCCGCCGCGAACAAATACAAATCCTGTTCGCCGAGCGTGGGGAGAAAGGAATAGGGATCGCGCGTCTGCCAGCGCGTGCCGTCGTGATTAGTGACGACGAGGTCGTAGGCGAAAACTTTGCCGCCATCTTTCGAGACGCCTTCAAAAATTCCCGAGTCGTGGATTTTCTGGAGTTTAATCTTCGACTTTTTCTTTTCGTGCGTTGGACGAACTTCGACTTGCGCCGCACCCGGAAGAAACGCGCGCGCCACCACGCCGGAACCATCGCCGAGCGGATGCATCCCCAAAAGCGTGTGGGGCGACCGATGTTGCGCGTGAACGAGGCTGTCCAATTCTGCCTGTGTCAAAATCATCAGGTTGCGAATCTAGCACTGGAAATCCGATTGAGAACCTCAAATTTTTTCAAGAAAAGGGCTTGGAGGAAATTCACCTCAGAGACGTTGAGGGCCAGCTTAACACTGCTCCCGAAAAAGCGGCAGAGGACAGCCGCAGTCCAGGATGCTGGCGCGCATTTCGCTGATTCACCGATTGGCGCGAAGCGTCTTGGACTGCGGCTGTCCTCTGGCGCTTTGGGTGGCTGCAAATTCAACGCATTGGCAAGAGTTGCAGGGAGACTTGCACATCCACGCCCCTTTCAGTTAGTTACGTTTCCGTGAAATTCATCGCTGCTTCGCTGGTTTTAGTCTTTGCATTCCCATTTCTTTCCGCCGCAGCCCAGACCAATTCTCTCGCTGGAAAAAATCCCGCCGATGAATTGCCATCGCACATCAAGCGAATCACCTGGTTCGGCGAACGCGCCGATTGGTCGTCCGATGGAAAACGAATCCTGTTTCTCGGAAAAACTTTTGGCGACGTGTATGAAGTCGAAGTTGCCAGTGGAATCATCCGCGCGATGTCGCATCACTTTCCGCATTGCGGTTTCACGCGCGCGCTTTACCTCGCCAATGGCGACATTCTGCTCTCCGGCCCGGAAACGTTTGATCCAAAAAATCCCGGCGACGCGCGCACGCAATGTTTTCTTTCGGTATTGGACAAAAGCCTCACGCAACCACCGTGGCCGCTCGGGAAAAAATGTTCTGAAGGCCCCGCCGTTTCTCGCAAACGAATGCACATCGCCTGGACGATTGTCAGCGCGCAATATCCCGACACGTTGCCGAGCGGTGCGGTGCAAATGCGCGAGGCCGATATTATTTTCGAAGCGGGCAAGCCGAAGCTGGCGAATGAGCGACTCATCATTGACAGCCGTGAGTTGCCTGTTCCTGCTGGAATGGAAACGCAAAACTTCGTGCCGCCGGATGAAAAGGAACTCACCTTCACTTACGGAATTCAAAACAACGAGGTAGGCATCGTCGAATTGGCGACCAGGAAGGTGCGGAACCTCACCGATGCGCCGGGGCAATACGACGAACCCGAAGGCGTGTTTCCGGACGGCAAATTCACGCTGGTCGAGTGCGACAAACAAAACAAACTCGGCCCGCGTCACATTGATCTTTGGAAACTGCGCCTCGACGGTGGCGGTTATGTCGAGCGCCTCACTTTCTTCTCCGATTATCCGGGCTACAAAGCGTCCAACCCTGTCGTCAGCGACGATGGCCGGTTCATCGCGTTTCAAATGGCAAAATCAAACGACGACTTCGGTGTGGGTCACGGGATTTTTGTGTTGGATTTGAAAAAAACAAAGCGGAAATGAAATTTAAAAAAACTCGTAGCAGCCGAGGTAACGAGGCTCGAATATTCCACGCACCACGAAGCAGCCCAAAAAGTTAGAGCCTCGTCACCTCGGCTGCTACAATGAAAAATGTTTGAACCGAAATCGGTAGGGCGCGTCACTCCGTGCGCGCCGCTCGTTGTCTAGTCATCCC
>JBDSYB010000214.1:0-8130 GCA_039925885.1 Verrucomicrobiota bacterium | reverse complement strand
ATTCCCAACGCGCCTGGAGAAACGTCGTCGCCATCGCGGCGAAAAAAGGAATTCCCACGCCTGCGTTCTCGACCGCGCTGAATTTCTACGATGCCTATCGCACCGAGCGGTTGCCCGCAAATTTGTTGCAGGCGCAACGCGATTATTTCGGCGCGCACACTTACGAACGCGTTGACAAACCGCGTGGGGAATTTTTCCACACCAACTGGACGGGTCGCGGTGGAAATGTGTCTTCCACGACCTACAACGCTTAAAGTTTTCCCGTCATGAATTTAGAGATTGGTCGCAGAAACAATTCCTCCAAGCGCTGCGGCCGCAATTTTGTTCCAACACTTCTTTTGGTGTTCGCGCTCGCCCTGCCCTTGGCGGCAACGGAGAAATACCTCATCGCCGGTCGTCCCGATGGCATCGCCCTGCTGGCCCCGCCGCCCGTTCCTGGTTCCGCTGAACAAGCCGCTGATCTTGCATCGGCGCGGTCTGTTTTCAAAAAACGAACTCGCGCTGAAGAACAACGCGCTTTCAAGGATGCGAGCCTGTCAGTTTTTTCGTTTGCCGAGGCCATCGGCCCTATTTTTCAACCGGGTAAACTTCCCAGGACTGAAACGTTTTTCGACAAGCTCAAAGGAGAACTCAAGGACGCCGTGAACGTTCCCAAAGATTATTGGAAGCGACCGAGGCCATACCAATTGGATGCCCGGCTGTCGCTCGGAAAACCAGAAGACAGCTTCAGTTATCCGAGCGGCCATTCCACGCGGGGCACCGTGCAGGCGCTTTTGCTTGCGGAACTTTTTCCCGACCATTGCGAAGGAATTCTCGAAGTCGGTCGTAATATCGGTTGGGATCGCGTCCTGATCGGCAAACATTTTCCGACCGATATTTATGCGGGTCGCGTGTTGGGCCAAGCGATTGTGCGGGAGATGAAAAACAATCCCCACTTCCAAAACGATTTCGCCGAAGTGAAGGCGGAAGTGGATGCCGCCCGGAGATAAGATCAACGTCCTGATTGGTTCGGTCGGAAAAAAAACAATAGGTCGTAATCATCGCACCTTCGACAATTCCCCTTCTGTCCAAGCCTCGTTGCGTCCCGAGTTGGCGTCGCGAACTTTCTTCACGAAAGCCGCGTCCACCGGCGATGCGCCATGTTCCCACTCGCGACGAATGTAAGTGAGCAGCGACGCAATTTGTTCGTCATCGAACACCGCCAGCGATGGCATTTCCATTTCATAACTTTTGCCTTTAACCTCAATTTTTCCCCGCAATCCGTGCAGGATAATTCGAGCAATTTTTTCGGGCGGGCCAAGCACCCATTCTGAATCGGCCAACGGCGGAGCAAGTCCCTCCATGCCTAAACCCGTGAGTTGATGGCAAGCGGAGCAACTCGCCGCGAACAAATCTTTTCCCGCAGCGAATTGCTTTTCCTGTTCGCCCGTTAAAGGCGTAACTTTTGGAGGCGCGATGTAGCCGGGTTTCCCGGGCCATGTGACCAGCGCTGAAAGTTTTTCCAGACGATTCGCGGTTTCTTTACTTTGCGATTTGGCAAGCGTGGAAAATCCGCTTGGCTCGCTCGGGAAAAAAAGTTGTTTCTGTGGCGCTGCCGCTTTTTTTCCTTTGGCCAGGGGCGTTCCTGTCGCGATGACGCCATCCAGCAAAGCGGCCTGTTGCCAAGCGGGAGCGGCAGCGGCTAATTCGAAAACACGATTGACCCGGTTCAATTTGCGTTCATAAAAAACGCATTGGGCCAAGCCGCTCAAAAGTTCCCCGCGCCCGGATTTTTTTTCGCTCCATGATTTATCAGCCAGAAGTCTTTCCAGAAATTCCAATTCACGTTTGTAGAGGCCGGTGAGAATCGCGTCTCGAATATAAATGTTCGCTGAAGAATTTTTCGCAATCGTCATCATTCCCTGCACCGCTTGCGCATCCGAGATTTCGCCGAGCGTGAATGCCAGTTGCAATTGCACATCGGCGCTTGAATCATTGCTCACCAGCGCCATAAATCGTTCCAAAAAAATTGTTCCATCGGATGTTTTCAACGCGCGGGATTCCGCCAATCGAATTGCCGCAGCCCGAACTTTGGGATTCGGAGAGTCGAGGGCCGCCATCAAAGTTTTTTTGTCGGTCTGACCAATTCCGTCCAGCGTCCAAAGCGCGTGGATCCGGCCCAAAACATTTGTGTCAGTGGCGGCTTTGATTTGCAGAGGCGAAATTGTTTTCGCCTCGTTCCTTTCCACGAGCAATCGTTGCGCAGTATCGCGAACCCAGCCGTTCGCGTGCGAAAGATTTTCCACCAACTCGGCAGACGTTGCTTTGGCCAGATCAACTGGCTTGAGAGGTTTACCTTCTGCAACAACGCGATAAATCCGACCCAGTCCAATCGGTGCTTGCAACCCACGCGACTCGGATTGCGCGCGTAAATACGATGTGAGAAAAATGCGGTGCTGCAAAATTCCGCGATACATATCGACGATGTAAAGCGCGCCATCCGGCCCATTGTTCAGATTAACGGGGCGAAATCGTTCGTCAGTGGAAGCGAGAAATTCAGCGTTGGTGTAAGCCTGTCGTCCGGTGATAATTCCATTTTCTTCATGCAAAATATTTCGCTTGATGAGATTCGCAGACGGCTCGCAAACAAAAGCATTGCCTTGAAATTCCGTTGGAAAATTATCTCCGCGATAAATCAACGGAGCGCAGGCCGCTGTGAAACTCGCCAAGGTTCCGTCCTTCCGTAAAATTCCTTCGCGATAGGCGCGATTAACCCCGGGCGTCACCCGAATCGGCCAAGTCGTTTGATTTTTGATTGGATCAAAATTCAACCCTGCGGGATTGCGACAATTAGGGTTGCGCCGCAGATAATATGAGGGAACCAGATCCATTCGATATTGATCGCTGTTCGAGTTGTAAACAATTCGACCAAAATCGTCCTGGGAAATTCCCCATTGCCCGCGAAATGTGGTTGGCTCGCGACGCCATTCGCCATCTTCGTTGCGAAAACGCATCGTGGTGTCCGCGCTGTAAATCCAGTTGTCCAGCGCCCACATCAAACCATTGGCCGTGTGCTCGGGACTTTTTGTATCGCCATAATCTTTTGCCACTTCGATTTTCGAATCGGATTTGCCATCGCCATCTGTGTCACGACAAAACCAAAGGTGCGGAGGTTCGGCGACCAGCAATCCGTCGCGGACAAGAGCCAGAGCGCGCGGCATAACGAGGCCGTCCAAAAAAATGCTGCGCTTGTCCATGGTGCCGTCCTGGTTGGTGTCTTCCAAAACCGCAATTTTTCCGGTGGGTTTGTCTTCCCCCGTGCCTTCTGCGTTCGGCATGTATCCGCTCATTTCCACCACCCAGATCTTTCCATCCGGCGCAAAAGTCATGGCAACCGGGTCGTGAACCAGCGGCTCGCTCGCGATTAATTCTATGCGAAAACCTTTGGCGAGTTTGAAGGATTTCAGCGCCTGTTGCGGCGAAAGTACCGGCGCAGGAGGAATTTTCTCGGTCGGAACAGGCGCGACTTGTTTTTCTTCACCCGACTTGTCGCCATTTTGCGCGCGCACTTTGCCGATGGTAGAAAACAGCATTACCAGCAAAATAAAAATCCGGGTAAGGCGGCACCGTTTAGCTGGCGAAACGCATTGCATAATTTTTAGTATTCGTCGGTAACTTTGACTCAATTCCGCCGCAAAATATTATCCTGAAAATAAGACCGTCCGCCCGGATTGCAAAGTTTTTCACCGCCTTCGCTTCGAGCGCATCTTGGACACCACCTCCGTTTGGAGTTCCGCCTTCAGGCGGGTCGGGCGCAAGTTTGTCAAACCAAACCGCCTGAAGGCGGAACTCCAAACGCATATCCGCATCACTTGTTTGGTGGTAGTAAAAGAATGCGCTCCAAAGTGGTTCGTGTAATTTTATTGTTCGGGAGCGCTTCGCCCATAAATAAATTGTTACGTAACCAAAAATTGGGTTTACTTGTCTGATACCTGACATGTTTCTGAGCCGCACGAAATTGCTATTCGTAACAGCCGCGTTTCTGATTTCGACATCAGCGCTTGCGGCTGATGCAACAGGTTCTGACCACTGGGCTTTTCAACCAGTGAAAGATTTCGTTCCTCCCAATGTTCGCAATCACACGTGGCCGAGAAATGAGATCGACCAATTTATTTTGGCGAAGATCGAGGAGAAACATCTTCAACCCGCTGCTTCAGCCGACAAATGAACATTGATCCGCCGCGCGACGTTTGATTTGATAGGTCTGCCGCCGACGCCCGGCGACATCGATGCTTTTCTCGCGGATAAATACTCCAACATATCGCGGGAAATGTGGTGAAAGCGATTTTGACCTGATTAAAGATTAACGAAGCCGTTTGAAATTCTATGAATACGATGCACGAAATTGATTACAAAATTTATGGCGACGACATGCAATTTGTCGAAGTTGAACTCGATCCAATGGAAGCGGTGGTCGCTGAGGCTGGCGGGATGATGTATATGGAGGACGCCATCGAAATGGAGACCATCTTTGGAGACGGCTCGCAAAAGAACACTGGTTTTATGGGTGCGTTGATGGGAGCCGGAAAGCGATTGATCACCGGCGAATCAATGTTCATGACGGTATTTCAAAATCGTGGCGCTGGGAAAAAGAAGGTCGCCTTCGGCGCGCCTTATCCGGGAAAAATCATTCCTGTCCACCTCGCCGAAGTTGGCGGTGAACTTCTCGCGCAAAAAGATTCATTCTTGTGCGCGGCCAAAGGAGTGAGCCTTGGGATTGCATTCACTAAACGGCTCGGAGCAGGATTGTTTGGCGGCGAAGGTTTTATTTTGCAACGATTGCAGGGCGATGGGCTGGCATTTGTTCATGCGGGCGGAACTTTGCTGCAACGCGACCTTGCGCCCGGAGAAAGTCTTCGTGTCGATACGGGTTGTATCGTCGCATTTCAACCGAGCGTGGATTACGACATTCAATTTGTCGGCAAAATCAAAACGGCGTTGTTCGGCGGTGAAGGACTTTTCTTCGCGACGTTGCGCGGCCCGGGCCGCATCTGGCTGCAATCGCTTCCGTTGAGTCGCCTCGCGGGACGAATCGTGGCAGCAGCGCCCGGCGGACTGCGCGGCGGTAAGGAAGAAGGTTCTGTGCTCGGAGGCCTGGGCCGATTGATCGACGGGAATGATTGATTTCCCGTTGCTTTCATTTTGCAACCTCGTTAATCCTGAGCGACAACAATTCAATTTATTAAAATATGGCTACACCACTTTTTCATCCGAGCATTGAAGGCGCACAACACGGCGCAAAATCTCTTGCAGACTTTTTAAGCTACGCAAAAAAATCCGGAGCACGCGGCGCGCAACCCTCGAACTTTATGGTGACGGGCGACAAAGGTTTGAAAAGCGTGAAGGAAATCAAACAGGCTTTCGCCAAAGCAAAGCTTTCCCTCGACGGTATTTCCGCGCATTGCCCGTTCTGGGTTCACACGACAGCGTGGACGAACAGTCCAACCATTCGCCCCTTTGTCCCAGCCGATGTGGCGAAGAAATCTTCCGAACAAATCGAAAAATGGGCAGAAGATTATTTGCTGCGCTTGCTCGACCTTTGCGCGGAACTCGGTGTCAAAATTGTCCCGATGTTTTGGGGTGTCGCGTTCGGCTGGGAATTGGCCACCGGTTATCCATGGGGATTCTGGAAAGGCGGCGATTACGATTTGATCGAGGAAGGGAAAGAACGTTTCGTCACAAAAACGGCAAAGATTCGCAAACACGCTAACAAGCTCGGAATTTTTCTCGCACATGAAATTCACGGTGGCACAGCGGCGATGACGGCGGATGATTTTAACATGCTGGTGGACACATGCGACGACGACAAATGTCTGGGCGTCAATGCCGACCCGTCGCACTGCTGGGAAGGCGAAGATTTTGAAACGCGCTTTACGAAAGTTGCATCACGCATTTACGCCTGCCATGTGAAAAATTTTGCCATCCGCAAAGGCGTTCCGGTTCGTATGATGGAACCGAACTGGCAGAAACGCGGGATGCAATTCTGCGATATTCCCTCCGGCGATTTGAACATGACGCGCTACGCCGAGTTGATGATTCAATGCGGCTACCCGCAACGCTATCGCCAGGTGATGGGCACACAAACCGCGCCGCTCGTCGTTGAAGCCGAAAGCGCCTATCGCGATCTCGATGCGACGAGTGCAAACGCAATTCAATACGTGCGCGACAATCTTTGCTTTCCGATTGCAGCGGGGTCGTTTGAAGATGGAATGGGGGCGTAAAATACCATTGAATAGCCTGCAAAGTCTGCTGCTTAACTCTGTTAAGCCACTCGATGCGCATTTATGTTTGGATTATCCAAAAAGAAGCGAGAGGAGATTGACGAGCTTGGTGTCATCATCGGCGCGTTGGAGAGATTCATTTTCCACATCGAGAAGAACGACTGGGACAAGGATTCAGCATGGGATTTTGATGACCACATGAGCATAAAGTTCGACGATAAACGCGCCGAAGCAGTGCGGCAGTTAGTCTGGCAGGTTTCAGATGCTTTTCCCGGCGACGATAAGATGGCTCATAGTCCAGAAGGGATAAATGTGTTGAAGGCGATTTTGGCGGCGTTGAAGAAGGAGTGAGGATTATAGATATAACGACGTGGCCTAATATTTAAATAGGCTGCAAAATACAGAGTCGGTCTTACTCTTTTTTCTTTTGTTCCAACGACTTCGCTGCCGCTTCAGCCGTATTCGCCACAAATTTTTCCAAACGTGCTTTTTCCAGCGGAGTGACTTCGAGTTTTACCCCAGCAATTTCTGCACTTCTGAACGCAGCGGTGGCACACTGTTTTGAATCGCATTCCACACGATGATTTCATCCACCGAATCGTATCCGTGAATAATGCGATTTCGGAATGCGATGATCAAATCAAGCGATGAGATTTCTGCCGCCGTTTCTGGATTGAGTTTTCGCAAGCGGTTCAATGCTTCGCCGATGACTTCAAATTCCCGTTCCGTGGCAGATTGAATCAAGCGACTTGCAGCATATTCCTCAAATGATTTTCCAGAGGTAAATTCCTGAATGGCATCGCACGAAGTCAGAACATCCAGCAGGAATTTCTTGGCCTCAAGCTGCATAAACCGTTTCACGGGTCTCGTCGATGGCCTGACGGAAATAGGGATTGCGAACGGAACGTTCTGTCACCAAATCAACATGGCGCTGGAAAAGTTTTTCGAGCGAGTCCGCCAGATTGAAATAGCACCGGGAATATTCAGCCGGTTCATTTTCATTAAATGACACGAGAAAATCCAAATCGCTGGAGTCCGGTCGATAATTTTTCTTCGTAGCCGAACCAAACAAATCGAGACGATGCACTTTGAATTCTTTGCAAAGCACTGCCACTTCGTTTTTCTTTTTTTCGACCAAGGCTATCATAGGTCGTTGCACCGTATCACAAGGTTTAGAAAGACGGCAACAGACCAATTCGATGAGTTCTTATTTTTTCTCGCTCGATTTCGCCGCCGCTTCCGCCGTGTTCGCAACATATTTTTCCAAACGCACTTTTTGCTGGGGTGTGACTTCGAGTTTTAAGGCGTCCACATAGCATTGATGCGAGGATGCCGGTTTGCCTTGCGCCCAATAAATGTCGCCCAGTTTTTCCAAAAGGACGGCGCTTTTCTTAGTCGTTGGCTCCGCTTCGAGGTAAGCGACAACCTCCGTCAGCTTGAATCCTTGCGCGATGTTCAGGTCCACAATTCGCAAGTGCGACCACTCGATCAATTTGCTTTTTCGCGCGAGCAAGTCTTGGTGCAATTCCTGATGTTTTCTTCTGAACGGACGATATAGCGGGTCGCCAACCACCGTCGTTTGCCACGACAGCGCTGATTGGGAAGCATACGCGGCTTCACCAAAACTAAATCCAAAAAACGTGATGCGCGCAAAAAAAGTCCCCACGTCCGGCGTTCCCGTTAAATAAGGTTCATCAACACACCCCATCGTCGCCGTGACGCCGCTGGCCAGCATCGGGCCAACCCAAAATTTATTGGTGCTGCGAAGGTCGGCGGCGCTGAACGAATGGAGATGATACCCAATCGCACCCGGCATCCATTCGACATTTGGTTTTGTGAAAGGGCCGGAAACATCCTGATCATACCATCC
>JBDSYB010000213.1:0-17489 GCA_039925885.1 Verrucomicrobiota bacterium | reverse complement strand
TCGCATCGCATCGCGCAGGAAGAAATTTTCGGCCCGGTCTTGAGCGTGATGACCTTTCGCACGCCGGAAGAAGCCTTCGAGCGCGCGAACAACACGCCCTACGGATTGAGCGCCGGCGTCTGGACCGACAAAGGCAGCAAGATTTTCAAGATGGTCAACAAACTCCGCGCCGGCGTCGTCTGGGCGAACACGTTCAATAAATTCGATCCGACGAGTCCGTTCGGCGGCTACAAAGAAAGCGGCTTCGGACGTGAGGGTGGGGTGCAGGGATTGGCGGCGTATTGCCGGTTGGATTGATTTGGCGAGAGCGATTGTTTTGTTTGAATGCCGTCGCGAAACGGCTAACTTGATTCCATGAAAACAGCTTCAGCATTAGTGTCCGATGTGGATGAAATGGAACTTCTTCCAGCAATCAAAGTTGCCATGAAAGAACTTTCACAAATCCGCGTGGCCAATCGCGCCACGGATGTTGAAATTCGCCGACTGCAAACTTCCACGCGCAAGAAACTCAATCGCATTCGCGAAAACCTGGGTCATGTTGAAACAACTCGTTGACTACATTCTCGATTTGCTCAACACCGCCCGTGACACGCGGGACAACAAAGAGGCCATCGCTGCCGTGCGTGAGGAAGTCGATCAACTCGCCAGTGCGGTCGAGAAAATTTCTTATGAACTTCGGAGTATCCGCGAAGAAGAAAGACACGAGCGCGAAAAGCTCCTGCTGCGGGTCGAGAACGCGCTGCTGCGAATCGAGAAGCAACTTCCATCCGGCAAGAGGATCAAACGATTGAAATAGTTGGGTGAAGCGCAACCGTCTGATTTCGCTGAAAATATGCAAACGCCACCAGCCGTCACCGAAGTTGTTGTCAGCGATGAATTGCTTGGATTCCATTTGGAGGACGGGCGATTCATCAGTGTGCCGCTGGCATTTTATCCGACACTTGCGCTGGCAACGGCTGGGGAGCGGGGACAATTCGAGATCAACGGTTCTTCAGTTTATTGGCCTGAGCTTGACGCCGACATCGGCGTGGAGGGACTGCTGGCCGGAGCGCGTGAGCATCATCATTACGCGCGCAAAGCCGTCGAGCGCGCTGTTCGTCTTGGTCGCTTACCCAAAACCGCCTTGGAAAAAGCGGCATGAATACTTTGCTTGATGAACCTCGGTTGGTGACAGGCGAAAACGTGCGCGTGACCGCTGACACATTGTGCGTGGAACGATCGGACGGACGAACCATCACTGCGCCGCTCGCATGGTTTCCGCGTCTGCTAAACGGAACGGCCAAGGAACATAACCACTGGCGTTTCATCGGTCGCGGCGAAGGCATCCACTGGCCGGATTTGGACGAAGACATCAGTGTTGAAGGATTGGTGCTTGGGAAACCATCGGGAGAAAGTCAGCAATCTTTTGCGCGTTGGCTGGAAAAGCGTGGCAAGCAGGGAAAGAAATAATCGACGACGAATTCTCGGGCAATGGATAAATTCCAGTGAGACAAACTAAACGATTTCACTTCGGCCTTGCCTGGCTTGTGGGACTTCTCTTGCTGATCGCTTCGTTTCCACTCAAAGCGCAACCTAGGCTTTCTGTAAAAGCCAAGACTACGAACGAATTGGAATTCACTCTTAACCCAATTGTTCCCGGCGGTTATTTCGAAATAATGGCGCGCAGCAATAGTCCTGATGCGCATTGGATTGGTCTGATGGGCGTGATTGGAGAGAGCAATCAATTTGTAACAGTTAGTTTCAAATCCGCTGAGCCGCAAAATTCTAAATCTCCCGTTACCTTTAAAATTACAGATTTGAAAAATTGGACGTTGATAGCGGCGGTTGGGGCCGACTCGGATGGTGATGGACTTTCTGATAATTATGAGGAATTGGTTACTCATACCGATCCTTTGGGGTCGGACACCGGTAATCTTGGAACCTCGGATGGCTACAGAGATCCAGACGTCGATAACTGGTCAAATCTGGATGAAGTTGAAAACGGTACTAATCCTCTTCAATGGAATCCACCGGACGCGCCCGGCGGTTTCAGCACGAAGTTTTTTACAAACAACACAGCAGTTTTAACTTGGAGTCATTGGGGCAACACACTGCCGAATTTCTTTGTAATTGAACGAGCAGATCGCAGCCTTCGTCCACCACCCAACCGCTCGCCCACGAACAGGCCTCCTACAAACCGGTTTTATGGTGGTCGACCAGAGGAAATGTTCATCACTGGCGAATATCGGGTTGTGGCGAAAATCGCAGCTAAGGCAGAACTGCATGATTACAAATACATCGCGACAAATGTTAATACATTGCCTCAACCATTGTTTCGAATTCGGTCGCATTACACACCGCCGATTCGTCGAGTTCCAGTTGCCGTTGATGTGAAATCCATTCAGCAGACGATCCGCGATGTGTCAGCTCGCCCAACTACGAATGGATTTGATCTGATTGTCAGCCGTCCCGTTTCGCAAGCCTGTTATCTTTTGCTGTGGTGGTGCGTTCAAACCTTCCGATTTTTGTGCGATCAAACCTTCAGTGGAGATTCAGGCTGGGCAATGGAGCAGAAGCTTGGGTCATTTACCCTGCGCCGGAGGCGCCAGGAGAATGGAGACATCGCCATTCCAATGCTGGCAGCGAATGACTTTGGCGCCGGGATATTGTTCGATGCGCAGGCGTTGAGAACCGATGGGGACGCGACCGTCGCTGCCGATTTTCAAAACAGTGCGCACGCTCCAGACGTAAGGCCACCATGGACATTGAGGCGCTGGGCGCAGCACGAACCGCCCTTCTTTTTTGGCGAGGTCCCAGGCGGCTTGCGGAGTCATTTTTATTTCGCGATGGATTTCTTTGGCGTTGTGATGGCGGCGCAGTTCTTCGAGCAACGGGTTGGCTTTTTCGAGGATGGAGATTTTTTCGGCGGCAAAAAGAGCGGGCAGCCGGTTCTGCCAGAAATGATGGGCGCGCTCGATTTTGCCTTTGGCCTGGGGCGTGGGGGCGTAACGCAAGGAGACTTCATAAAACTTCAAGGCGCTGCCCAGTTGGGTGAGCGCGTCGGGGGTGTGGGTGAAGAAAAAACTGTGATAATCGACATACAGGCAGAGGGGCAATCCGACGGAGGCAAAGGTGTGGGAAAGAAAATCCAGATAGGCCGGGAGATTTTCGCGGTCGTAAAGTTTGGCTCCGGGAAGAACACGGCTGTGGTCGTCGATTAACTGGAGGAGGGTCGGCTGATAATTTTGGGTGCCGAGCCAGCGATGAGGCGAAGCGTCGTATTGCCAGAGTTGGCCGACGTTTTGCACCTGCCAGCGGCGCACCGGCTGAGGTTTCTTTTTGTGCGCGCTATCGGGAGCGAGATTATTTTTCAACGCCCAGCGGCGGATGGAAGCGCGGTCGAGTTTGAGATCATGGCGGCGCAAGACTTCGGAAGCGGCAAAGCTGTAGGAAATCGGCGGTCGGGCCGAGAGGAGTTTTTTCAAAAGCGCGGTGACGAGAGCGGGCCAGGGTTTGCGACGATTGCCGCCGGAAGTTTTGGGCGACCAGGATCGGGTGAGGCGGGCGGCAACGGCTTTTAAATAGCGATGGCGCAAACTGTAGAAGTGGCGTTGGGAAATTTGCAGTTCATCAGCGCCCTGGGCGGCAGAGATGGAGCGGTCGCGGAAGCGTTTTAAAACATCGCGAATGAAAGGGGCGGCATGACGGTGGAAGAGTTGTTGATATTTTTCACAGCGGGAAAGTCCGTGAAAACGCCCATCGTTTCGAGTCTTTTCGTCGGCCTGCGCTCCGCTCCGGCCTCCTCAAAGACTCGAAACGATGGGGAACAATAATCATGGAAGGTTTGACCGCACACACTGAAGGTTTGATCGCACCGCGACAGCCTGTTATCTTTTGCTCTCGCGTGTATTGCCACAATCCCGTTGGCGAGCGAGCGGCTATTTCATTGCGACAAATTCAAACGTGAAACTTCATGTGGATTCTTTGGGCATGATGGCTGGGGCAGCCCAACGTCCGACTCCGCTCCCCGATGTGCGGTTTGTTGAGGCTTCAACTCAAATGGAATTTACCGCTGGTTCTGGAGAAGATTGCGATGGCGACGGATTACCGGACATCTACGAAGTTCTAGTCACTCAGACCGACCCATCTCGCAGCATCAGTAAAAGTGGCGGTGTGTTGGACGGCTTTGCGGACCCAGATGGAGACGGCTGGCCAAATGTTGAAGAATTCATTCGCCGAACCGACCCGCTGTCCCCCAATCCCACTCCAAAACCAATAGAACTCAAAAATCCTACTGCTGCTGAACTAAAGCAGATAATGGGTTATCAGCCTAAAACAGATTTGCCTTTCAACGTGCGGACTGAAATTCGAAAATCAGGATCTGAGAAATTTGAATCGTCACCATACGGGGTACTATTTCTCCAAAGTGTAATTTACGATTCTCGCACGAATAAATCGTTACTGAATTTTGCGCTGAGAATGATCAGCTCGCCTCCGAGTCGGCTTGGACGCCCTCCTGCGACATATGTCGGACCGTAACAAATAATTCGATGCAAATTTTCCCTATTGTTTGAATGAGATGACCCCCATCCGCAATTTCCTGAGTATCGATGACCGGTTGGCCACGAGCGGCATGCCGAAGCCGTGTAATTTTGCCGCGTTGCGACAAGCAGGTTTTGAAGTCGTCATCAATCTCGCAATGCCGACATCGGATAACGACAAACCCGCATCAAAACGAATTGATTTCCTGAAGGCGTGTGGTGGGGCGAGCGTCCTCGCGAGCCTTCTTCCTCACAAACTTTTCCGTTTGCCCGGCTCGTCAGTAGCCTCGCTTCACCGGTTGATGGGAAGGCTCGCGGGGACGCTCGCCCCACCATTCCACCGCCCCACGGTTCATTCGCTTACGCTCATTTTCCTGTCCAAATCAGGTCGAACACTTTTCCTTTGAATGGCCAGTCGTCGATTTGTTTGCAGAGATTTTTGCGGAGCGGGTTTTCCTGCACGTAGAGCCATTTTTCGGAGTAGCTCTCACCTTCGCGCAGCCGATGATGCCAGCCGCGTGATTGAAATTTCCAAGGCAGGGATCGGCTCACGGGGACGCTCGCCCCACCTTGGTTGGCTGCTTCAAGTCGTTTAATCTTCAAAGCGAATTCGCGTTTCCAATATGAAATCCATGTTTCGATGGTGAAGTGCAGATCTCGCGGCGCGCAAAACAAGTGAAGGTGATCGGGCATTAGCAAGTAATCGCCGACGAGCCACGCTTTTGCCTCTGACCATGTCTGATGGAGAAATCGGTGCGCGGTCTCGTTGGCCAGCCAGGGATTGCGTTTCTCTGTCGTGACGGTGAGCAAGACGATGTTGGATTGGCCAAGATTGATGTGAACGCCGGACGCTGGATTCTGGCGATGCGGGAGTTCATCATCTGGGGAGTTCGGCATGGGCGACAAACTAGAGAGAATTTTTTTAAAAAGGAAGGCTCGCGAGGACGCTCGCCCCACCGAAATATCTCAGGTAAGACTTGCGTCATGAATACGTTGAACCACATCCGCAATTTCCTGCGCATTGATGATCGGTTATCCACGAGTGGCATGCCGAAGCCGAGTGATTTTGCCGCGTTGCGACAAGCTGGATTTGAAGTCGTCATCAATCTCGCGATGCCGACATCGGATAACGCCATGCCGAACGAAGGCGATTTGGTTTCCGTGCAGGGCATGACTTACGTCCACATCCCCGTGAATTTCGAGTCACCGCAATCAACCTACTTCGAGCAGTTCACGAAAATGATGAATGTTTGCGTCGGTCAAAAAAGTTTTCTTTCATTGCGCGGCGAACATGCGTGTGTCCGCATTAATTTTTTTGCATCGACTTCGGCACGGCGTGGATCGCACGTCGGCTGAAAATGATCTCAAGAAGATTTGGCAGCCGGACGGCGTTTGGATGACTTTTGTGAATGAACATCTCACCCGGCTGAAGCAACCGGAGTTGTGATTCTACCGTCCATTAAGGCAAAGACATTCACCAAATTTTTATTACATAATTTTGCAAGATTCGCACTTTCAAACGATCGCGAACTGTGGCAAGGTTTTTTCCTCAACCAACTTGTGCTATGCGAAGTCATTCTTTTTCCCGAAATAACGTTTGGTTGTTTGCCTGGGTGATCATGTTGTTTTTCGCCTCACCGGTGAGCGCCATTAACCTTCTTGTTTCCAACAACAACGACAGCGGTGCGGGATCACTTCGGCAGGCCATTCAGGACAACGACGGATCTGGCCCCGGGGACACCATCATCTTCTCCAACACAGTTACCGGTACGATCACGCTGACGACCAGCAATTTGCTAATCACCACCAACCTGACCATCGTCGGTCCCGGCCCCGGCGTTTTAGCGATCAGTGGAAACGGTGCCCGCCGGGTGCTTCATATTGCCAACGGCGCCAACGTTACTATCTCGGGTTTAACCATCCGCCAAGGCACCGTCAGTGGCAGTTTTCCCGGTAATGTCGGTGGCGCCATCTGGAACGAGCGCTCAACATTGACGTTGCGCAATTGCGTCATTCGCGACAACAAAGGCGGCGGCGGCGAGGGTGGGGCGATCTTCAACGACGGTTCGTTTGGGACCGCGTACTGCTTGATTGAACAGAGCACCATCAGCAATAACTCCACGATGAGCCATGGTGGCGCCATCTACAACTACTGTTACCAGGGCACCGGGACGGTTTTCGTCGTTTCCAGCACGATCAGCGGGAACTCCGCCTTCGGCAGTGGCAGCGTCGGCGGCGGCGTTTTCAATGACGGCACGAGCGGCAACGCCGCCGCTGTATTCGTTTCCAGTACCATTAGCGGAAACACGGCGGGCCAGTCTGGCGGCGGCATCTATAACGGTACGGGTTCCGGCATCTCCTATGTAGCCTTGGACTACAGTACGGTCAGCAGTAATTCGGCAAGTTTTGGTGGAGGCATTCTTCACAACGGGGTTGGCGGCAGCGCAACGTTGGCCCTGCGCAGCACACTCCTGAAGACCGGAACATCCGGGCCAACGATCGAAAACCAACTCGGCACTGTGGTGGACTACGGCTTCAACTTGAGCAGTGACAATGGCGGCGGCGTTTTGACCCAAGTGACCGACTACCGAAACGTTAATCCCCTGCTCGGCCCGCTGGCCGACAATGGGGGTCCGACATTTACGCACGCGTTATTGCCCGGCAGCCCCGCGATTGACAAGGGCTACAATGGCGCCTTTGGCTCTGAGCTTACCCCTGATCAGCGCGGCGAGTTGCGGCCTTTTAATTTCACTTCGATTACGAACACGCCCGGCGGCAACGGCACCGACATTGGCTCCTTTGAAGTGGGGCGACCGAAACTGGACATTCAGAAAGCTGGCAGTAGCGTGGTTCTTTCGTGGCTGGCATATTCCAGCGAGTTCGCATTGCAATCCTCAACCAATATCACTTCGTCCAATAGTTGGATCACCGCTGGCGGCTCTGCCGCCATCGTTGGCAATCAATACCAGCAAACCAACGGCCCGATTTCAGGCAATAAATTCTTTCGGCTGCGGGGAAATTGATCTGGCTGGTTACTTTTCAATTTTCTCGTGGGTTTTCGGATTAAAAGATGCACGACTCCACAAAGTTATGAAAAATTCCAGGTTGCTTCGCGGACGGAACATCTCACGTCCATCTCGGATCCAAAATATTCTCCATATAATCTCGCTGCTGATTGCCATCACGGTGCTGTGCGCAAAAGCCCACGCTCAATTAGTTAATGATTCCGCCACCGTTACCATTGGCCCGGGAAGCACCAACATCACGGGCAACCTCGTCATCGGCACCAACGGCTCGTTCACGTCACTCATTATCACAAATAGTGGAGCGGTGACGAATAGTGGCAGCGGCACGATCGGTCTTAACAGCGGTTCGCGCAGCAATCGCGTCACGGTGTCCGGCGCGAGTTCCGTTTGGCATAATGCCACCACTTTGAACATTGGCTCCGCGGGCGCATTCAATCTGTTGGTCATCACTAATGGCGGCAAAGTGATCAACACTTTTGGTAATATTTCCCAAAACAGCGGTAGCTCGAACAACGCGGTCATCGTCACAGGCGTTGGCTCGCTCTGGACCAACAGCGGCGCGGTCAATATGGGCAACGGCGGTTCGTCCAATCGCGTCATCGTTAGTAACGGCGGATTGGTGGTGAGCGGTAATGCGGCAATTGGTTTCAACTTCACTTCCAAAACAAATGAGGTCGTGATCACGGACGCTGGCTCGCTCTGGAAGACTGTGGATGCGTTTGTAGTCGGTCCCGATGCTAACTCCAATTTCTTGACCGTCAGCAACGGCGGAAAATTGATTTCCGGCGGCGCATTCGCTGGCGCAAAAGTTACTCCCGCTGGTTCGGGCAATGGAAATCGTATCTTGATTACAGGCGCAAATTCCACATGGACGAATAGCGCGGGCTTTGGTGTTGGCGATTTTGGTTCTTCCAACCAGTTCACTATTTCCGGTGGGGCCGTGGTGCGCAATACCTCGATTTCAGTCAGTTCTTACGTGGGAGGGCCATCTTCCGGCTCCAATAATGTTTTGCTGGTGACGGGGACTAACTCCACTTTTTCTAGTGGTGACAACACCAGCATCACTTCTACCCGATTGAGTGTAGGCAATGGCGGGTCGGGCAACCAACTTCTGGTGCGTGACGGTGCGTTGGTGGAAGTCGGTACTGGCGCGGTAGGTGACAACGGCACTCAAAATGTCGCAGTCGTGGCGGATGGCGGCTCGACGTGGAGAAACTTCAAAACGCTTTTCGTCGGTGCATCAGGATCGTCGAGCCAGCTTTTCATCACCAACAACGGCACTGTTACGACCACGAATCTGGTGGTGGGCAACACAGCAAGCTCCACCAACAACAGCATCATCATGACCAGCGGAAATCTTTTTGTGACCAATGCGTCGAGCGGGGGGGCTTTTGATTTACGACGTGGCGTGGTGACATTGAATTCAGGTTTGCTGGTCGCAGACACGTTGTTGATGACAAATGGCAACAGCAGCGAATTTAATTTTTTTGGCGGCACGTTGCGCGTCCGCAACACTACGGTATCCAGCGGCGCTATATTCAACGTGGGAGGTTTCGGCGGTCGTCCCACACTCGAATTGATCGGTTCCGGCACGCACAATTTTGCGGACGGGCTTACTCTTTCTTCGGACGCAACTCTCGCCGGTAGCGGTTCCGTGATTGGAAATATTTCGATGGCGGGCACTTTGTTGCCAGGGAATGCAAATGCGATTGGACGATTGAATATTACCGGTGGAATCACATTTGCCACCACCAGCACAAATGTTTTTGAGCTGAACCAATCGCTTGGAACAAATGATAATTTGGCCGGGCTGACGAGCGTCGCTTATGGCGGCGCACTCGTCGTCACGAATCTGGCGGGGACATTGATCGCTGGAGACACTTTCAAGTTATTTGATTCCGCAATTTACTCTGGCAGCTTCAGTAGCATCACGTTGCCGCCACTTAACTCCGGCTTGTTCTGGAAAAACACTCTGGCTACGAATGGTTCGATTCAAGTCATTGCAGATCCGATGCGCTCGTTTGGCGTCGATGTCTCTCATTTCCAAAATGAGACGGGAATTCCTCAGTCATCGTGGGACCAGATGTATGTGGATGGAAAACGTTTCGCATTCATCAAAGCGACGGAAGGTTTAACCGGCCCGCATGATGCAACCATGTCGAACAATGTTGGCCGTGCGACTGCCGCCGGCTTGCTTGCTGGCGTTTATCATTACGCGCATCCAGAAAACCGTCCCACCACCAACGGCGCAATTTTAGAGGCGAGCAACATGGTTCTCTACGCGGGCAGCGCGATTGGCCCCGGGAAGTTGCGCCCAGTCTTGGACATCGAAGGCAGCGCTGGAAATCTGACCACCGCCGCGCTGACCGATTGGGTGATTGCTTTTTCCAACGAAATAATCGCGCGACGCGGTCAAGGGGCTGCGCCGATTATTTATTGCACCGAAAGTTTCGCGAACAATAAATTCGATAGTCGAGTGGCTGACTACGATTTGTGGATACGTGCGGTGAGCACGGGCTTAAATCCTTCGATAGACGATCCGCCAGCACAAGGTTTCACCAATGCCATTGGCGTCTTCAACAACTGGGCGTTCTGGCAATACAGCGCCAGTGGAAGTTCCGGTGGCATCAGCCCACTTGACTTAAATGTGTGTCATAACGAATACAAAACGTTGAACTCGTTTTTGATTCCTGTGCCGCAAGCAGTGGCCTTTGCGGTGACTGGCGTCACCGTCGTTTCAAACGGCACATTTCAGTTAAACTTCACGAATACGCCTGGAGCAAGTTTCTCCATTCTTGCCACAACCAATATTGGATTGCCGTTGAATAGTTGGATCGTGCTTGGCAATGCGTCGGAGATTTCGCCCGGGCAATTTCAATTTGCTGACTCTCAGGCCACTAACTTTCCGCAGCGATTTTATCAAGTGCGTTGGCCCTAAAAAAATGATTTTTGGAGTGACGGTTCTTCAAGTGACCCAAAAAATTTTTAAGAAATTCGAGCACACGGTGTAATTTAGTTGGACTTCAAGCAACTCGTCTTCAAAAACCGTTCGAACATTTTTCGTTTCTGAACAACTTCGTCGTGCGGTAGATCGGTGAAAATAAAAACCAGCCGATTGGTTCGCAGCATTTCGTCGGAGACAGATTTTTCATCGCCGGACACGAATGAAATTTTTTTCTGGCCGAGAACTTTCATCAACTTTTCCGTTTCATCCTTGGTGCCGCCATGTGCCGTGTAGATGTCGAGTAGCCGCGCGTCGGCGTTCGCATCGAACCATTTCATAAATTTTTCCGTGCGACCGTAGAGCGCATCGAACAACCAGACTTCGCGCACTGGAAATTGGTTCGTCTGCGCGACAATCGACGAGATGACTCCATAACCGCCGCTGTGCCCTGACAAAATAATCTGGCGCGGTTGCACGTCTTTAAAATTTTTATTCTGACGAATCACGCCGAGAACTTCTTTCATGAAACGATCAAAGCCGCCGATGTCCTCAAGTTTTCCGCCAAACGAATCCGCCGCGTTCAACGGGCCTTGCGGAACGACAAGAATCGCTTTTCTTCCGCTCGCCGCAAGTTGCTCGATCAATTCGTAGTGACGCAGAACATTCGTCACGGAATTTCGCCAGCCATGAAAGTGGATGACGAAATCGGCGGTGCGCGCGTTCGTCATTTCTTTGGGAATAAAAATGGCGACGGTATTATCGTGATAATTTTTTTCTGCTGTGAAGGATTCGCTTTTGTAAGCGTATCCCTTTTCGCGAGCCGGATGTGGAAACGGTGCACTGTTAAGGTTCGTAAGAACCAGTTGTCCGAAGCTTTCGTAACGCGATAAAAAAGGTTCTCCCCATGCGCAAACGGAGAAAAAGAGAACAGAGGTGAAGAGGAGCTTTCTCAAAACAAACGCGTTCTTTAAAACGAACGATTAAGAAGTGCAACCCCAAAAATTTTTCCCAGAAAACCTAGTGCTTATAACGACATGCATTTCCTCCGGCAAGAGACCTGCGAACGTCGCTTATAGCAACGACCGAACTCCAACATCATTTCTTCGGCCGTTGAGCAAGGAATCCTTTTACTTCGGCGGCTTCTGTAGGGTTCAATTCAACGATTTTCCCATCACGAACGGGAATAACGAAGTAATGTTTGTCCGTTCCATACAGATAACGGAATTCAGGATTGTCTATTGTCAAAGATCCAGCCAGTTCGGGAGTAATGGCGTGAACGTAGCATTGAATGCCACTCTTCGTTGTGTGCTCTAATTTGTAATCAGGAGCGGCTACGACGTCGGCAGCCGTGGGTGGGACAAGGGATCTTCCCCAACTTTTTTGAGCGGATTTGTTTTCCTTGGAGCAACCGAGGAAACACAGAACCATGGAAAAGGAAATAATCGCGACCGATAGCTTCATAAAAATGCAATCTTTGTTAACACGTTTATGGGAGGATATAGGGCGTGGTATCTGTATCCCGACCCACATTGTAATTATGTTGCCATTTTTTCCTTGGAACCCATTCTGAATGCCCGTCGCAATATTGAAAATTGCTTCCAATACTGCCATGGGCATCCGTATCGTCGGGCTTACTATTAATTCCTAGAGTTTGTCCATCAGAATCATAGACAACCCATAGTCCTGAAGGGCCAGGTTTCGTACCCTTATAGCCGTTTTGATAATAGTTTAGCGTTTGCGATGCCGCAAAATTCTGCGTAAATTTTTTGCGAATTGTGGGTCCGCTTGATACCCGGACATTTCCTTTAACTTCGTAGCTTGTTCCTTTTGGCCCATTTTTGTCATCTGCTGTTGCGGCGAGGTTATCTAAAAACGGCAAGTTATTATCCCCGTATGTTCCCATAATAGTTGGATCAATCGTATTTTTCGTGCTGGGACAAACATAGCTTTTCAGATTGTTTACGTACTTGGGATAGAGCCAATTTAAATCGTCGTCTGCTTCGTTACGAGTGCTAAGGTTGCCCGATTGAGCTGTTGCGGATGCAGGTCCAGCGGGGCGGCTAACCGAATAGGTATGGGTATCGTCAATGAGATGGCCTTTAAAATCGTCGGCATACATCTGACTCCCCAGCCCAATTTGCTTCAAATTATTTAAACACTGGATACGCTGCGCTTTTTGCTTTGCCTTTGCTAAAGCGGGGAGGAGCAATCCCGCGAGAATGGCTATGATCGCGATGACCACCAGCAACTCAATTAATGTAAAACCATTGGAAAACCTGCGAAGGGGCATTCGCTTTTCCATAGACGTAGCCATTTTTCGAGACTGATTTTGTAGCAAGAGTTTCATGTGTTGGACTTAAGATATTATGTTTTCTTCGGGAAGCAATTGAGGGAATCACTGAATTTCACCATTCAGCAAGGCGCTTAAATATTTGCAAAAATCCGCGTGACACGAAACAGTTCTCGCGTGGAAACCAAACATGTCGTGGTGGTCGGCGCAGGTTTTGGCGGATTAACGTTTTGCCAGGATTTTTTACATCCTTCCGCCCGCGTCACGCTCGTTGACCGGCAAAACCATCATCTATTTCAGCCGCTGCTTTATCAGGTCGCCTCCGCCGGTTTATCCGCGCCGAACATCGCGCAACCCATCCGCTCCATTCTCGTCGAGAAACCGAATCTGACGGTTTTGATGGAAAGCGTGGTTGAGATTCGCCTGAACGAAAAACAAATCGCGCTCGAAAACAAAGTGCTCGATTACGATTATCTTGTTTTGGCGCTCGGCACCACCACCAGTTATTTCGGGCACCCGGAATGGGAGAAATTTGCCCCGGGGCTGAAAACGCTTGACGATGCGATCCGCATTCGCCGGGAAATTTTGCTGGCCTTTGAAAAGGCAGAAACAGAAACCGATCCTGTCCAAAGGGAAAAACTTTTGACCATTGTGATCGTCGGCGGCGGGCCGACTGGAGTGGAACTGGCGGGCGCGTTCGCCGAATTGCGATCGAGTGTTTTGGCGCGTGATTTCGACCACATTGATCCCACCAAAGCGCGCATCATTTTGATTGAAGCCAGCGCCCGGGTTTTATCGCATTTGTCGGAGAACCTATCCGCAAACACGCAGGAGCAACTCGACAAACTTGGTGTGGAGGTCCGGTTGAGCACCCGCGTCAAAAATATTTCCGGCAAATGCGTGGAACTGACTTCCGGCGAATTGATTTGCGCGGAGAACATCATTTGGGCCGCCGGAGTGGCCGCGTCGCCGCTCACTAAAAATCTGGGTGTGGAACTGGATCGCGCGGGTCGCATTAAAGTGAGTCCTGACTTGAGTCTTCCCGGACATGCGGAGGTTTTTGCCATCGGCGACATGGCGTTCGTCCTCGATGAAGATGGCGTGCAAGTCCCCGGTGTCTCACCCGCTGCGATGCAAATGGCGCGGCACGTTTCGCGTATCATTCATGAAGAATTGGAATTTCCCGGCCGCATGGAACGCGCGCCGTTCAGATATTGGGACAAAGGAACAATGGCAACAATTGGCCGTTCCGCAGCGGTGGCGAAGATAAAGAGTTTCGAGTTCACCGGATACCTGGCGTGGCTGGCATGGCTCTTTGTTCATTTGATTTTCCTGGTGGGTTTTCGCAATAAAATTTCGGTGCTGTTTTCGTGGGCTTATTCTTATTTTACCTACAAACGCGGGGCGCGGATTATCACCGGGATGCAGAGGGCAGAAATCCCTAAAGATTCAGAAAACACACCGTGAAATCCTAGAGTGTTCGTCTCCAAACGCTGATTATGTTTTGGAAAAAAAACAAACTTTCGCCTATCCCATCTGACGGGCCGGAGCCGTCATCAGAACTTGCGCCGCGTTTTTTGTTGGCCTGGTTGAGTATGATCGCAGTGGTTATATTTGTCATTTCGTTGACAGGCCCGCCCAATCTCCTGCACCAAAATGAGCGGCGCGTTGCTGCTTACGTGTCAGACATCATTCACAATGGGAATTGGATTTGTCAGCGGGATGCGAGCGGCGACATCACTTCCAAGCCACCGATGTTCGCGTGGCTTTCTGCACTGGCGAGTCTCGCGGCGGGGGAAATCAACCGCTTGACTCTTTATTTCCCCGGCGCGCTGGCCGCGTGGTTGACAAGCGGAGCGATTTTTCTCGGTGGGAAAAAATATTTCGGATGGCGCTCAAGTTTTGTTGCCTCCCTTATTTTTCTGTTCTCGGCTTCGACAGAAAGCCAGTTCTACTCAAACCGTTTTGACGGTTTATTTACGTTGCCGGTTTTCCTCGCGGCGCTGGCCGCATTTAATTCATGGAATACAGGGCGCGGCTGGCTTTGGTTCTGGCTTGCAGCCGCGTTGGCCACGCTGACGAAAGGCCCGCTCGGCGTGGTCCTGGGCGCGATGGGATTAGCCGCCGCGTTTTGGGAAGGGCGCACTCACTCGCCCGCTCCATTGTGTGGCTCGCATTGGACGGGAATCGGATTGTTTTTTTTGCTGTGCGGCGGCTGGTTCGCGCTGGCGTGGTGGGACCAAAAGAATGCACTCGTTGACAAAATGTTGGTGAAAGAATTGTTCAGCCACGCCATGAGCGAAGAAAAAGCGCACGGCAGATTCTCCGGACTTTATTTAACGCCGTTGAGTTTTATCGCAGGGTTCGCGCCCTGGAGTCTGGTGACGGTTTTCGCTCTCTGGAATGTTTGGAAAAATTCTGCGGACTCAGTTATCGAACGACGCTTCGAGCGATTTTTATTTTGCGGAATTCTGGGTGGAATAATTCTCTTTGCTCTGTCGCCGCACCAGAGGCCGCGTTTGGTTGCGCCGTTAGTGCCGTTTGCGGCGCTGTTGGCTGGAAGAGAAATTTCCCGGTGGTTGAAATCATGGTCGCCGAAAAAGTTTTTGAGTGCCGCCGGGATCGCCACGCTGGTTTTCATTAGCGCCATTGCGGCCGTTCATTATTTTGTGCTTCCCCATGACAAAGGTGTGCGGAACACCCGTGAATTACAAAAATTTGCGCGCAGCTTGCCAAAGCAAAAGAATGGAGCACTTCCGTTGACCCATGTGAACGAACCCTTTGTGTTCCAGCTTTATCTCAAAACATTTCGTCGATTTGTTCCCGTGGCACAGGCGGCGCAGTTGCTTCGCGGTGATGCCGCAGCTTTCATCGTTATGGCTGATCCGAACAAACTCCTTAAAAACTGGAACACGAATGATCCACCCATTTACGAAATCGCGCGCGCCCACATTGTTGATGAACCGCTGGTTTCAATCGTGAGCAATCGCCCTCGTTTTGAGGAAACCTCGCACCACGCTTTAATCACCGGCGCACTTCAAATGGAAATGACGAACGCATGGTTGGTTGGTGAACGTGGAAATGACTTTACGTTTTTTGTCTCCGGCAATGATGCCAGAATCAAGCTGTCGAACCTCGCCGACCACCCGCAAAAAACCGGCATCCATTATTCAGAAGCAGGTGCAGCTAGATTTTTTGCACGCACGCTGGAGGCAGGGGAAGCGTGGGAAGTCTTGATCAATAAATAACGAGCCATCGCTCCAACAGTTCCAAAAAATCGCGGCATCTTTTTCATAAATCCCTTTGCGGCTTCTCGTCTTTGCGCGAAAATGTTTCATGCCCGTGACCGAGCAAGTCCGCCAAAAATTATCTGAGTTGCCCCACAAACCCGGCATCTACCTGATGAAAGATCGCTTCGGCACCGTGATTTACGTCGGCAAAGCGCGCGATCTGAAACGGCGTGTCAGCCAATATTTTCATCCATCGCGTCGCCAGGGATGGGACATGAAATTCCGCGCGCTCGTCGATGCCATTCACGACCTCGACACGCACAGCGTCAAAAGCGAACCGGAAGCACTGTTGCTCGAAGGAAAACTCATCAAAGAATTTCATCCGCGTTATAACGTCAGTTTTCGCGATGACAAACGCTTTCTGCTCCTGAAAGTAAATCTGAACGATCCCATCCCGCGCTTTAGCCTGACGCGTTTGAAAACAGAAGATGGCGCGAAATATTTCGGGCCTTTCGCAAATTCCGGCGCGTTGCGAAACACCGTGGCGATGGTTCGGCGGAAATTCAACCTGCGCGGCTGCCGCCCGCTCACGCCGACCGAGAGCGATTACAAACATTGTCTTTACGGGCATTTAAAATTTTGCACCGCGCCGTGCATTGCCAACGTTTCCCGAGAACAATATCTGCAACAAGTTTTGGCGGCGGCAGAATTTCTCGAAGGGCAGACCGGCGAATTTGAGAAGCAAGTTCTGGAGGAAATGCAAAAGGCCGCCGCCGCGCAAAATTTTGAGAAAGCCGCTCAATTGCGCGACGCGCTCAGCGATCTCCGCAAAACCACCAAACGAACCGAGAAATTTGAGCGCGTTCCTTACACGTTGCCGGTTGCGATTAATCCCGAAGCGGATGTCCGCGAACTCGCCCGCATTTTGAATTTGCCTGAACCGCCGGATCGGATTGAAGGTTTTGACATTTCAAACATCAGCGGGACGTTTGCCGTTGCTTCAATGGTGAGCTTTTGGCGCGGACGACCGGACCGCTCGAATTATCGCCGCTTCAAAATGAAAACGGTCACGGGCCAGGATGATTTCGCGTGCATGGCGGAGACGGTGCGAAGGCGATATGCGCGGGTATTGATGGAAAACGAGAAAGCTGAAAAAAGTGAAAACGAAAACATATCCGAAACCACAACTCCGCTTTCGCTCCCCGGTCTCATCCTTATCGATGGCGGGAAAGGACAACTGAACGCGGCCTGCGCGGAGTTGGAAAAACTCGGGCTGAACGACATCCCCATCATCGGACTCGCCAAAGAATTCGAGGAAATTTATCGCCCCGGCGAAAGCGATCCGCTGCGATTGAGCCACGATCTCGGCGCGTTGAAATTGTTGCAACGCGTGCGTGATGAGTCGCATCGATTTGCCAATACTTACAATGCGAAGCTGCGGCTGAAGAAAATTTCCGAGAGCATTCTGGACGAATTTCC
>JBDSYB010000212.1:0-15044 GCA_039925885.1 Verrucomicrobiota bacterium | reverse complement strand
AAGCGATTAATCATGATCCCGCAGTGACGTTCATTCAAACTGGCCGACAAATTCCCGGCAACGCGAGCCTCGGTTCGTGGCTTTCCTACGGTCTCGGCAGCGAGTGCGATAATCTTCCGGCGTTCGTTGTGATGACGCCGAGTTGGTCCGCCAAGCGCGATGCTCAGGCGCTTTATCAACGTTTGTGGAGTTCAGGATTTTTGCCCACGAAACATTCCGGCGTCAGTTTGCGCGCGAAAGGTGATCCGGTTTTGTTCCTCAAAAATCCGCCGGGCGTTGATTCCAGATCGCGTCGTGACATGCTCGATTCGCTCGCGCAACTCAATCAAATCGAACATAAAAAAATCGGCGACCCGGAAATTAACACGCGCATCGCTCAATATGAAATGGCGTTTCGTATGCAATCGTCGGTGCCGGATTTAACCGATATTTCCAAAGAATCCAAAGCGACGCTTGATCTTTACGGGCCGGAAGCGACGACGCCCGGAACATTTTCTCACAGCGCATTGATGGCGCGGCGACTCGCCGAACGCGGCGTGCGTTGCATCGAAATTTTTCATCGCGAATGGGATCATCACGGCGACCTGACGCGCGATTTGCCGTTGCAATGTCGCGATGTGGATCGCGCTTGTTACGGATTGATCACCGATTTGAAAAATCGCGGCATGTTGGACGAAACGCTCGTCGTGTGGGGCGGAGAATTTGGTCGCACCGTTTATTGCCAGGGAAAATTGGAGAAAGATAATTACGGGCGCGATCATCATCCGCGCTGTTTCACGATGTGGATGGCGGGCGGCGGAATCAAAGGCGGAATGACTTACGGCGAAACGGACGATTTCAGTTACAACGTGGTAAAAGATCCAGCGCACATCAGCGAAATCAACGCAACGATTTTGCACTGCATGGGAATCGATCACCGCAAAATGACGTTTAAATTTCAGGGCTTGGATCAACGGCTGACCGGCGTGGAAGAACGCAGCGTGGTGAAGGGAATTTTGAGTTAATTATCGGCCTTCCAGTTACTGGAAATCGGTGTGCAACTCAGTAATGGCGCGAACGTCCTTGAAAACTCCTTGATTAACTAAATCAATCATTGGAATACAGAGTGCCCTGGTTCGGGAAATGAAAATAAAGAGGAACCGTTTCGATTGGCGCACCCGAGGTATTGCTGACCACTTGATGGTTTGGTCAAATGTTGCCCCACTCGTATGCACACCATCTGAATCGAAACTATAGACGAACGATCCTTCGGTTAGTTTGTTCTGACGACGCGCGCTCCAGACCGAGACGGCAATAAGCAATGGAGTGAACGAAAAACCCAACATCGCCAAGATGACTTCTTGCGGGCCGACTCGAAGGCCGACTAGAGGAGGAAACACAAGAAGGAACAATCCCGCTAGAGGGAAAATAAGATGTACGACAATCAATGCTCCGTGATAGCGAATCATCGTGAGTGATGCCATAAACATCTGTTGAAATGTTGATTTGACCGTTACCGAAATACGATTGGGAACTTCGATGCTCATTTGAATCACGAGAGCCTAAGGCGCACTTGAATCCTGTCGAATCTTTTTCCGTGCGTTCCCGGAAAAATTCTTGACCGGATTTCCCGGCTTCTTTTTAATCGCAATCACAGCTCATGCAACGCTTCGCAATCGTCTCGTCGAAGTCAGGAACCGCTTGGTGGAGTTGGGTGCTGACTCCGCAAACCAACCAATCACCGAAGGATGGCATTTGCCGAAGCAAAATTACCGGACGTGGTTTGGTGCGACCGTCCGCCTGCGGGAGTGGCGTCAGCGAAACATCACCTTCACTCATGGCTTGAGGTCATCGAGCGTGTATTCCGGTTCGTCTTCGCCGTAGGCGCGGGCAAGACTTTGCCCACTGAGAGTTAACCATTCGTCGCGCTCTTTGTGGTTCTCTGGTGGAATTGCGGAAAGCACAGTTACGGCCAAGGGAGCGTTCGGCGGGAGCGCGAAAGGTTCGTCGAGCACGATATGTTTGCCGTCGTAATGGGCTTTGAGAGTCACATTTGGCATGGCAGATAAATACTCTTTGTCGCCCGGTCGAGCAAGCGCACAGACGCGCCTGATGGCGTGGCACAACAGTTTCTAAATTTTCCGTTGCGATAGGAGCGTTGGAGGAATGGTCGGCAGCCTCGCGAAACCTTATTTAAAAATGCGAGCGGCCGTTTTAAGTTCGACGCCAATACTTTTTGCCAACCAACCGGCCAGACTTCCCGCAGCGGCGGGGACGAAGAAGAGAAACAGAACGATTGCGGCGGGCCAGCGAAGCACAGGTATCAAACCAGCCGCGCAGAGAATCGTAAAAAATATCAGCCACGAACGAAGGCCGGGACGTCGGTTCTGAAGTGTGCCTGTAAATTTCAGTCGATGCGGTGATTTCATAGTTTTAGAAAGTTATATTGCGTCGGGACCGATCGCCACATCCTAAGTCGCGTCAGAACCATGTCGAACTCTTTTCAAATCTTCCAACCGTTGCGGCAGGCGCGTTTATTTCTCCGCCAGCAATTCTTCAATTTTAGATTTCATCACAGCGTAATCTTTGTCGCCTTTGACATATTCGCCGCCGGGATGGATGTGGCGAATGACACCGCGCCGGTCGATCAAAAAACTGACGCTGGTCCACTTGTCATCGCTGCGATCCAACCACCAACGATGCAGCGTTTTCCAATCGGAATCTATGGCGACGGGAAATTTGAAGCCGAAATTTTTGGAAAACTTTTGCACGTCCTCTACGCGCAACGGCTCGTCGGATTTGTGATGATAGAATCCAATGACCTGCAAACCGCGTTTGGAATAGTTCTCGTGGAACTCGTTCAAGGCGGGAGCGGTGGCTTTGCAATACGGACAATCGGGCGCGGTCCACCAGCGCACGAGGACAACTTTGCCGCCCAGATTTTTAAGTTCGAGTGGCGGCGAGTTGATCCAGTTGGTCACATTCCATGGAGGAGCTTTGGAGCCAATGATGGTTTCAGTCGCCAAGGCAAGCCCCGGGGCTATTGTCATCATCAGAAGCAGAGGAGCGATGAGTAAAAATTTGGGTTTCATTTCAAAGTGTTGTGAGCGGAGCAGAGCTTCATGGCGTTTCCATATTTTCTTCTTTGCGTCCCTGCAAAACTGGCGAGGGCGTTTTCCGCAGCGGATCGCGAAAGAAAATGACGAACAAAATCAGCACTGCGACCGCGCCCCACGCGGGATAAATCCAAATGCCGTGCCAGTCATGCTCAATCTTGCCGATGGGTTCTTTGAGCGTGTGAAACGCTTGAGAATATCCCGCAAGCGTGCTGCCGACAAAATTTCCAACGCCCCAGAGAATGAAAGCAATGAAACCCTGGGCCGCGCCGCGCATCCGTTCGTTCGCTTCGTCATCCACATAAAGTTGTCCGGCGATGAAAAGAAAATCGTAACAAACGCCGTGCAACAAAATTGCGCTGAAAACGAGCATGGTTTGAAACGACGCGGGATCGACGCTGCCGGCGAGAAGGAAGTATCGCGCCACCCACGCCGCGATGCCAATTAAAATAGTTTTCTTGTATCCCAGATTTTTAAGCATCAAGGGAAGAAGGATGAGGAAGATCACGTCGGAGACTTGCGCCAAAGACATTTTCGCTGCGGTGTAGGTCCAGCCCAGTTCGACGACATACATGTTCATGTTGACGAAATAAAAGTAGAGGGGGACGCAGATGAGAAACATGCAGGCGATGAAAATGGCGAAGGACGGTTTCTTCAAAAGCGCGAGAGCATCCAGCCCCAGAATTTCGCCGATGCGCACGTCTTTGCCGGTTTTTTTCGGTGGAGTGTGGGGCAAAGTCAGCGAAAAAAGGCCGAGCGCGATGGAGACGGCACCCGCCAGATAAAATTGCACTGGAGATTGTTCGCCTTTCAAAACCACGCTCAACGTCACGCCGCCCGCGATCCAACCGACGGCGGAAAGCGTTTTGATGAGAGGAAAATCCCGTTTCGGATTTGCGAGATGATGCAGCGAGAGAGAATTTCCCAGTGCCAGTGTAGGAGCGTAGGAAGCGCAATAAAAAATCAACATCGGATAAAACGCGCCAAAGGTCGTCAGTTTCGGCAGGAGAAACATCAGTGCGCCGCCGACGATGCCGAGAATGGCCAGCAATTTTTCCGAGGCGAAATAACGATCGGCAATCAGGCCCACGAAGAATGGCGAAATCATTGCTCCGATGGCAAATGCACCGTAAGCGAGGCCGATTTGCCCGCCCTCGAAATGGAGCGTTTTGCCGAGATAAGTTCCGAGGCTGACATACCAGGAACCCCAGATGAAATATTGCAGGAACATGAAAACCGAAAGTTTGGCTTTGAGTTGTGTTTGCATAATGGATGGTTGGTTTCACGCGAATCTAGGGAGCCTGCTTCGCCGCGTGAAGAACAAAATTTCCTTTTGAGGAAAAACTTTCGTTCATGGTCTTTTTGAGGTAGGTTCCAACATTAAAATTATGAACTCCGAATTGAATCTGCATCCTTTGGTTAAGGATTATGTGCGTTATGAAACGCGTCGGCAATTTTTTCGTCGCGGTGCCAGTTTTATGGGCGCGGCTGCGTTGGGAATGCTGGCTCCCGATATTTTGCGCGGCGCGGCGAGAAAGTCGGGACTTTTGGGGGACGAAGGGGATTTGATCGCGCCGCATTTTGCGCCGAAAGCCAAACAGGTAATTTATTTGCACATGGTGGGAGGGCCGCCGCAGATGGATTTGTATGACTACAAACCAGTCATGCAGGAATATTACGACAAGGATTTGCCGGAATCGGTGCGGAAGGGGCAACGGCTTACTACCATGACTTCGGGACAAACGCGGTTTCCCATTGCTCCCTCTAAATACAAATTTGCGCAGCACGGAAAAGGTGGGATGTGGATCAGTGAACTGCTTCCGTTCACGGCGAAAATGGCGGACGAAATGTGTTTTGTGCGCTCGATGCACACAGACGCGATCAACCACGAACCAGCCATTTGCTACATGCAAACCGGCAACCAGATCACGGGACGACCCTGCATGGGTTCATGGGTTTCCTACGGCTTGGGTTCGATGAACAAAGATTTGCCCACCTTCGTGGTGTTGATTGCAAAACCTTCCAACACCGAGCAGGTTCAGGCTATTTCCGGGCGCTTGTGGTCCGCCGGTTTCTTGCCCGGCGAACATGCTGGAGTTTCTTTCCGGTCGGCGGGCGATCCTATTTTATACATCAACAATCCCGACGGAGTAAACGCTGCCGTGCGCCGGAAAACTTTGGATGGTTTGAAATCGCTCAACGAAATGAATTTTCGGCAGATCGGCGATCCCGAAACCCACACGCGCATCGAACAATTTGAACTGGCGTTTCGCATGCAGTCCAGCGTCCCTGATTTGACGGACGTTTCTCACGAACCGGCTTCGACCTATCAACTTTACGGCGAAGACGCAAAAAAGCCTGGCACCTTTGCGCAAAGCGCGTTGCTGGCTCGCCGCATGATCGAGCGCGGTGTGCGCTTTGTGCAGCTTTACCACAACAATTGGGACACGCACACGAATGTCTCTGGTCGTTTGCCTATGCAGTGCAAAGACGTTGACCAGGCTTGCTACGGATTGATCCAGGATTTGAAACAACGCGGTTTGCTGGATTCAACCCTGGTCATTTGGGGTGGTGAATTTGGCCGCACGATTTATTCGCAAGGCGGATTGACCAAGGAAAATTACGGTCGCGATCATCACCCGCGATGCTTCACGATGTGGATGGCGGGCGGCGGTGCCAAAGGCGGGACGGTTTATGGCGAGACGGACGATTTCTCCTATAACATCGTGAAAAATCCGGTGCATGTGCATGATTTTCACGCGACGGTTTTACGTCTGCTGGGGATGAATCACGAACGCTTCACGTTCAGCTATCAAGGTCTGGATCAGAAATTAACAGGCGTCGAGCCATCGCGCGTGATTTCGGATTTGATCGCGTAATCAGGGCGGAAAACCAAACGCTATTTTCACTGCGGAATATTCTGGATGCACTTTGCCGTCGCGAGTGCGAATGATGAGCGGCGATTCGTTCCAAGTCTGCGTTCGAAATTTCTCCGGCAAATCATCGCTCCGCATCATGCCGAATAGAGCGAGCAGGGGACGTTCTCCTTCGCGCAAAACGACCGGGCGCTGGCGCACAATGGTTAGCTTCGCCAAATCTGCGGCCGTTTTCACTCGTCCTTCCCGCTCATCAGGAGCCATCGGAAAAACGCACGCAAAAAATCCTCCGCGCTCCAAATGTTGCGCGGCGGTCGCGCAATAATCGGCGATGTTGCCGCGCATTTCAAAACGGCAGGCGATTTTTTGCGGGTGATCTCCTTCCACACCGCTGCCTTGTGGAAAATAAGGCGGGCTTCCTAAGATCAAATCAAACTTTTCTTCCGGCCTCAAAATTTTTCCATCGCGAAAATCGCCTGGCCGAATTTCATAACGATCTTCCAAGCCGTTCCAACGCGCGGATTTTTTGGCGAGACGCACGCTTTCTTCCTGTACCTCGATGGTCACCAAGCGCGCTCCCGGCAATCGCCATGCCGTTATCATGCCGACTGTTCCAAGGCCGCTGCCCAGGTCCAGAACCGTTCGTGCACTAGGGGACCAACTGGTTCCATACCACGCTATTAAAACATCATCGGTTGAAAAACGGTGGCCCTTTGCCAATTGGAAAATTCGGAAGTAGCCGCTGATGGCATCAAGCGTTTCTCCTGCTTCAATAGTTGGACCTTCTCCGAGCGCGCCCGGAGGAATAATCCCCGGTTTTGCCCAACCTTTGAAAACAGGTGCGTTCACCGGTTTTGCATATTATTTGTTCAAAACTTCGTCGAGGTTCATCAGTTGATTGGCGACCATCGTGTAGGCGGCGAGGGTCGGCTTATCCAACGCGCTGTTGGCCTTGGATTCACCGACTGAAATCAACGCCTCGGCTTCTTTGGGCGCGGATTGATAATGCGCCATCAAATCTTTCAACATGGCAACCACCACTGTGCGTTCCTCGGGCCGCATCGGCCGGGAGAGAAGACGCTGCGCCATGTAATCCAAACATGCTTCGTCTTTTGTCCCACATTCCTGCAACGCTTTTTGCGCAAGGTTCCGCGCGGCCTCGATAAATTGCGGGTCGTTCAAGGTCACCAATGCCTGGAGCGGCGTATCGGTGCGCTCACGGCGAACCGTGCAAGCCTCGCGACTGGGCGCGTTAAAAATTTCCATCGAAGCAGGCGGCGCGTGGCGCTTCCAAAATGTGTAAAGGCTGCGGCGATATAAATTTTCGCCGATATCTCGTTTGTAAATGCGCGTATTGCTCACGTCCATTGCGACGGCTTCCCAAACGCCATCGGGCTGATACGGTTTGACACTCGGGCCGCCAATTTTCGGAGTCAGCAAGCCGCTGGCGGACAAAGCGTAATCGCGCACCATTTCGCCGTCCATGCGAAAACGCGGGCCGCGTGAGAGCAAGCGATTGGCCTCATCCTTTTCCAGTTTTTCAGGCGTGACAATGGCTGCTTGTTGATAAGTTGCGGACATCACCATCAACTTAAAAAACTTTTTCACATCCCAGCCGCCTTCGCGAAACTCCACCGCCATCCAATCAAGTAATTCGGGATGCGACGGCATTTCGCCGCTCACGCCGAGGTCGCCGGTAGTGCGCACAATTCCGGTCCCAAAAATTTCCTGCCAAAAACGATTGACGGTGACGCGAGCGGTGAGGGGATGCTCCGGGAGCAAAAGCCATTTTGCAAAACCGAGGCGGTTGCGTGGCGCATCTTTCGGCATGGGCGGCAGGGCGGCGGGCGTGTTTGGCTCTACTTTGTCTTTGCGCTTGTCGTATTCGCCGCGGGAAAGAACGAACGCTTCTGGTGGCGTCGTTTTCTCGTGCATAACATGCGCGATGGTGGCGCGAGCTTTTATGGCATCGCTTTCTTTTTGAATGGTGGCCACCGCCGTTTTGATTTCTTGAAACTCGGGATCAAAACTCTCGAGCCAGTTTTGATACAATTCTTCTTTGTCTTTTTTACTTCGCTTTTCGGGAGCTTCTGCCAATAGAAAAGCCGTGCGAGCATCTCGTCCGAGAGATTTGACTTCGCTCGGTTCCAAGACGCGGCCGTAAATTCGCAAGTCCTGAAGTCGGGCAGAATCCACGGGTGACGACGGAGTGCGCTGCCCGATTTTGAAGGAAGCCGTCGTTTTCGTGCTGCCGGCGAGTTTATCGGATTGAGTCGTCGTTGGCTGCGCTTCGCCATCAATGTAAATTTTCACGCCCGCCGCTTTGGCCGAACCATCATAGGTAACAAAAACATGCGTCCAGCGTTGGAGCGGAAGGGCTTTATTCGCCACCACTTTGAGGCCGTCCTCAGGCCACTTGCTGATGATATGCGTGCCGGGTTTCCCGCCCTCCATCCAAAGGTCCCAGCCGCGAAAGTTGTTGGTGTCATCCATCCGGGAAAAAAGTGCGCCGTCCTGGCCTTTGCTCAAAAAGACCCAGGTGCCGTAAGAAAATTTCTGGTCCTTTTCAAAGTCGCCCACGTCTGGAATGGCTGGCGTCGTTTGCGGACTGGTTTGGTAAGCCTTAGCCGCAAGAATGCCCGGCTCGGAAATCGCGTTCGTCGCCAAAGTCAGGACACGCGTTTCGTCGAGCACTTTTATTTGCAAGGTGGCTTTTTTATCTTCATCGAGCAGCGCGTGGAACAGCGGTTTGTCCTTCGGCAATTTTTCGGAAAACACACTCGCGGAGACCAGAGGCAGCCATTTTTCAAAATCATTGGTTCCCGACGCACGGCGTTTTTCAAGTTTAGATTCGGTTTCCTTAAGTCGTGGCGTAACCGCTTCCCACTTGGCGCGATCTTCCTCCAAGGGAACAACAATCACCGGCGGGGTGTTTTGCACATTGCCATCCATGGCGGCCTGAGTGGTATTGTTGAAAAACGAGGAGAGCGAATAAAATTCCTTCTGGGAAATTTTATCGAACTTGTGGTCGTGACAAACCGCGCAACCCGTCGTTAAACCAAGCCACACGGCAGAAGTCGCCTCGGTGCGGTCGCGGGCATAAATCACATAATATTCCTCGTCAATCGCGCCCCCTTCGCTCGTCGTAATATTGCACCGATTAAAACCAGTCGCGATTTCTTGATCGAGCGTGTGATTGGGCAAAAGATCGCCTGCCAATTGGTCGATAGTGAATTGATCAAACGGTTCATTGCGATTGAAGGCTTTGATGACCCATTCACGATACGACCACATTTCCCGGAAATTATCGATGTGAATTCCGTTGGAATCGGCATAGCGCGCAGCATCAAGCCAGTAACGCCCGCGATGTTCGCCCCAATGCGGAGAAGCTAGAAAATGATCCACCAATTTTTCGTAAGCATTCGCCGATTTATCCTTCACGAAAGCATCGACTTCTTCTGGCGTCGGCGGCAAGCCTGTCAAATCCAGACTGACACGTCGGGCGAGGGTGCGCCGGTCAGCTTCAGGGGCAGGTTTTAATTTTTCCTGTTCCAGGCGCGCCAAAATAAAATGGTCGATGGGATTCTTTACCCATCCTCCGTCTTTGACTTTTGGAAAAACAGCACGAGTTGGCGCAATTAGTGACCAATGTTCCTGATATTTCGCGCCCTGGGCGATCCAGCGTTTCAAAATCTCTTTTTGCGTCGCGGTCAAAACTTTGTGCGAGTCCGGCGGGGGCATCAAATCGTCTTCATCGGTCGTAAAAATGCGGCGAACCAGTTCACTTTTTTCAGGCTGGCCCGGCGCAATGGGTGCCAAACCGTTCGTCCGTGTTGCGGTCGAATTCTCGACACGATCCAGGCGCAAATCAGCTTTGCGTGAGGCGGAATCCGCGCCGTGACACGCAAAACAATTCTGCGTGAAAATAGGTCGCACGTCGCGATTGAACTCAACCGTTTGCTCGGAGGCAGGCGCAGCCGCATCCGTTGACATCACTCCGCCCGCCAACAGCAAAAGGCCGAGAGTCTTTATAAAATTTTTATTCAAGCCCTTTATCATACCCCAAAAGACGAAGAAAACCCGAGAAATATTTCATTGGAACCTAATTTATTTCGCGCGCCCGGGAGCCGTGTCGAGACTTGAGACGTAAAAAAATCGCTCATTATTTCGGACAAATATAAGAACTGAATTTGCGGTTGAAGAAACGCCGTTCGCACCCTAACAATGGAGATTATGAAATTGGCTTTGTTCGCTCACCTCTCAAGTTTGCCTCACCTTCATCGCACCGATTTGGCGCTGATTATCGGTTTACTTGCAGTCGGTGCCGCCATTTATTTTTCGATGCGCGCCGAAAGATAAGAATCTTTCTTTTGAACCGGCGGCAAATTTCCGAAGCTTCCAATATGAAACAGGTTTCGCGGATTCTTGCTCTTACCCTTTTGTTTTGCTGCGCGGCCGGTTCCGCCGAAAAATTTACGCCTGCCGCAGCATTGCCGCGCCAAACCGACTTTCCCGATCCCCTCGTCATGTTCAACGGGAAACCGGTCTCGAGTAAAAAAGACTGGTTCAACAAACGTCGCCCTGAGTTGAAGAAATTGTTCCAGCATTACGAATACGGTTATTTCCCGTCGCCTGATAAAATCCAATCAACCGTCAAAGCGGTAGATGAAAAATGTTTTGGCGGAAAGGCCACTTTGAAATTGGTGACCATTTCATTCGCATCAAAAAGCGCACCGCAATTGAACTTGATGCTGGTAGTTCCCAACCAACGCAAAAGTTCGGTGCCGGTTTTTCTTGGACTTAATTTTTCGGGAAATTACGCGCTCGTCACCAATGCGTTTGTGCCCATGCCGGACGGTTGGATGAACGCGAAAATTGCGGGCGTCACCAATAATCGCGCGACAGAAGCGGGGCGCGGAAAGTCGATTGATGTCTGGAACATCGAACAATCGATTGATCGTGGTTACGCGGTGGCGACACTTTTTTGCGACGACATTCAGCCTGACCGAACGAATGCGACGACCGGAGTTCGCGAAGTTTTTCACGGCTCAAAAAATCCCGCTGAAGATTGGGGAACTATTGCAGCGTGGGCTTGGGGTTTGCATCGCGCGGTAGATTATCTGGAAACAAACAAAGACATCGACAGAAAGGAAATTGCTGTGGTGGGACATTCGCGTTTGGGGAAAGCCGCGATTTTGGCGAGCGCGTTTGATGAAAGAATTGCACTGGTCATTCCGCTGCAAGCAGGGACCGGCGGCACTTCGCCCAGTCGCGGAAAAATCGGCGAATCTGTCAAAGCGATCAACACGCGTTTCCCACACTGGTTTTGCGATGAGTTCAAAAAATTTAATGACGAACCGGAACGATTGCCTTTCGACCAACATTGTTTGCTTGCCCTGTGCGCGCCGCGCCCCGTTTTGCTCGCCGCCGCGACAGAGGACACATGGGCTGATCCTGTCGGGCAATTTGAAATGTTGAAAGCGGCGGATAAAGTCTATCAGTTGGTCGGGAGCGACGGAGTTGCTTCCACGCAGATGCCGGAAGTTGGAAAATTAATGGACAGCAAATTGGGTTACTTTATTCGCGCGGGCAAACATTCGATGACAAAAGACGATTGGAAAGTCTTTCTCGATTTTGCCGACAAACATTTGGGCAAGCCTCGATGAGAAAAACAAAAATCATTGCCACCCTCGGCCCGGTCACGGATTCCCCCGAGATGCTCGGCCTCATGATTGATGGCGGGATGAATATCGCGCGACTCAACATGTCGCATGCAACTCACGATTCAGTGCGCCGCACCGTAAAAGATATTCGGGAGGCGGCGGCTTCCAGGAAAGTTTCTGTCGGCATTCTCATGGACACGCAAGGACCCGCGATTCGCACGGGCGAATTGACCACGGCACTCGATCTGAAACCAGGCGAGAAATTCACCTTCACAGTGCGTGGCGAAAAAAGTGAGGAGCAATCTTCCGTGGATGTGAATTACGAAAATTTCATCAACGACATCAACATCGGCGACACCGTGCTGCTCGATAACGGCGAGATCCAAATGAAAGTTTTACAGAAGTTCGCCAACAAAATTGAATGCGAAATTTTGACGCCGGGAAAATTGGGAAGTCGTCGCCATATTAATTTGCCCGGCGTCCGTGTCAGTTTGCCCGCGCTCACCGGAAAAGATTTGCAGGATGTCGCGCTCGGTTTGGAATTGGGGGTCGATTACATCGCGCTCTCCTTCGTGCGCGAGGCCAAAGATATTCGGCAATTGAAAGCGGTGATTGCCAACGCGAAACACAAACCGCTCATCGTCGCGAAAATTGAAGACCAGCAGGCCGTTCTGAATTTAAAGGAAATTATTCATGAATCGGATGCGCTGATGATCGCGCGCGGCGATCTGGGCATCGAAGTTCCCTACGAAGAATTGCCCATCATCCAGAGGCGCGCGGTGAAATATTGTTTGCGCATCGGCAAGCCCGTCATCGTCGCCACCCACATGCTCGAAAGCATGATTGAAAATCCGATTCCCACCCGCGCCGAAGTGACCGATGTCGCCAACGCCGTTTATGAACAAGCCGACGCCATCATGCTCAGCGGCGAAACCACCGTCGGAAAATATCCGTTGAAATGTTTGGAAGTTTTTAATCGCGTCTCCGAAAGAATCGAACGCAGTGGCGGCGCGAATTTTCAGGATCGCGCGGAACTGACGAACCAGCGCGAAAAACTGGTCAAGAGCGCGGTCGTCATGGCGGACGAGTTGAAAGCCGACGCGATTCTGGTTTTCACGTTGACCGGAACTTTGGCCCGTTACGCGAGTTGGATGCGTCCCCGTCATTCGCCCATTTACGCAATTTGCGACACGCAGCTCGTGGCCGATTCCCTCACCTTGAACTGGGGCGTGCGCCCGGTGGTGATCCCGTTTGACCACAGAAATCGCGAAAAAACCATTTCGGTTGCGATGGAAAAACTTGTTGAACAAAAACTGCTCAACAAAGGAAACACCGTCGTGGTCATTAGTTCAATTGACGTGGACGGACACACTGTCCAAGCCGTGCAAATGCGGATGGTGTGAACTTTCAAGGTAAGCGCGGTTGCGCCCAGGAATTTTTTTCACCGACACCGCGCCCGCCGTCGGATTGGGCGAAGTCGTCGCCAGACACCGCCGAAGGGCGAGGCGCACAAAATTGTTTTGGATTTTGTCGGTCAATTGTTCCAAACGTGATTTCTAAACTTTGCAAGCAACACTGCTGAACCAATTACTGCGAGATGACATACAATGATTCGTGTCCACATTTGTTTGATTGAGCTCTCTTGCAATGACTTTGCCAATAACCTACCGATCATTGGGAACTGTAAGAACGCCACCAACAAGTCTGGAATGCCAGCAGCTCCCAAAGAGTCGGGCGCGTGTTGAGCTTGGCGAACGAACATCACACACAGTGCGTAGGGAGAAATGATCCACGCTGCCGAGGTATGCCAGATTAAAAGTATCGGGGGTAATGGAGCGAGCAGCCAGCCAGCGGTGATGATTTGCCAAGGTTTCATTTTCATTCCTCAAACGGCCCTCACGGAAAGTAGCGATATATTTCTTTGCGATTGAGACACCGAACAAATGTTACAGCGCCCTGCTCAAAGACAAAGCCGAGTCGATAATCGCCAACGCGAATGCGATAATATTTGCCGGTGGATTCCAGTCGTTTGAGGTTGGGAATCTGCTGGAAGTGTTTCGCGGCCTCCGCTTGTTCGATGGCCTTTCGGATGCGGCGAAGCAATGCGACATCACGGACGGCTGACAAATCCGCATCAAAAGATTCCCGAAAGGCGGTGTTCACGCAGCCCGGTCAAAACGCTGGAAAATTTTCTTGCGACTCGTGAGCGGAGACTTTTCTCCATCCTGAATGGCTTTGAGCATGGCCATGTCTTCCAGACTTTCCTGAAAAGCGGCACGGAGGAGGTCGTGGCGCTCTTCGAGAACTTCGACAACCGCGTCCTTCAGCAGAACTTTGAGGCGACGTTCTTCAGTGGCAGTCATGCAAACAAATTATGCAAGTGTGCCATGCAAGTCAAACGTGCATCCCCGACGGAACTGCGCACCTGTTTCTCGAATGATAGGAAAACTCTATTCCTCAAACAACGCCTTCGCGAATTGCTTCGCGTCGAACGGCTGCAAGTCGTCCGCCTGTTCGCCCAAACCGACAAATTTAATCGGCAACCCAAGGTCCTTTTGAATCACGACGTTAGGTGGAACGGATTTCATTTCGGATGCCGCAATTTTTCCAATTCTTTAAGCAGCGGTGACCAGTAGGCTTTGTCTTCCGTGCGCAAATGACTTTCCTCATCCGCGAGTGCGCGCTCCAGTTGGGTGAGTTTGCTGGAGATAGCGTGCTTGAGCAAAGGGCGTTTAGTCGCCAGCCGTCGAGCAACGCTGGCGTGGGTTTGCGCGACTTCCAGCAACAACTGCGGGGTGCGGAGTTCCTTGAGCCAGAATTTTATCTGCGCCGCGTTCGGTTTGATATTGTTTGAAAAATAATGAGCTTCCGCCAAACGCCGGATCATCGGCCAGTCTTTGTCCCGTTGTGTTTTCTTCGCTTGCACAAGGTCGGGCAAGGAAAGCAAATCACACTTCATCCCGTCCGGGAGTTCGATGGAAGTGCGGCGTTTCCAGAGTTTGGCAAAGGAATCCACGCCGCGCATTTTGGACATCACATCCACGCGCATTCGCAACGCATCGGGATGTTGACAGCGAAAGTGGATGGCGTGGCCGCGCCGAAGATATTTCAATTCAAACGGAGGCACCGCGATGGGTTCGGCGCGCAAGTCGGCCAGCGCCTTCCGCAACCGCGCGAGGTTTGTCGCGTCGGCGAGAATTGCGAAATCGGTGTCGCGGCTAAACTCGGCCGCGCCGTAAAACACGCACGCCTGTCCGCCCATGAGCAGGGCGCAGACGCGGTGCGCGCGCATCGAAGAAAGGACTTTGCGTATCGGGTTCGGGATCAAGTGAGCCTCCGAGCGCGAGGTAAGTTTGCCATAGTTTCTCGCTTTCCAACCAGCGTTGCACAGGCGTGAGCCGATACCATTC
>JBDSYB010000211.1:0-8014 GCA_039925885.1 Verrucomicrobiota bacterium | reverse complement strand
CGATGCTGATTTTTTTGTGGGCTTCCGCTTCCGCCAAAGGCAGCACTCGCGCGCGATAACCTTCCGCCTGCAAAACGCGCGCTTCTTTTTCCTGCGTGGCACCAACGACTTTTTGAAATTCCTCGGCCACTTTGACCGGCGGATGAATGTCCTGCAATCCGACGAACAAAATATTTACGCCCAGTTGAAGTTCGTTGGCGCGCGCCTGAATTTTTTCGCGAAGTTCCTGACCAGCCTTGAGCCGACCGCTGGACATAATTTCGATCAAGTCCACTCCCACCAAATAAAGAACAACCTCGCGCGTCGCAATTTTTTCCAGAAGCTGCCCCGCATCCGCATGTTTGTAAGCCCACGATTTCACATCGCTGATTTGATATTGCACCGGGATGCTGACGGTCAAAAGATTGGCGGAAACACTTTGTTGGCCAGCCTGGTTGGTGGAGATTTGTTCGCTGCTGGCGACGAGGAGATTGAATTCTTCTTTGTAATGGGGCCGCGTCCAGAGAACGGTTTTTTCCTTCTCCATTTTTTCATCGGGAATGAAGCCGATGTTGAACGTCTGCACTTCGCGAGTGGATATGCGATTCACATGATCAATTGGCCACGGAAGTTTGACGTGCATCCCGGGTTCAAGCGGCGTCGCGGAAATCGGGCGACCAAAACGTTCGATCAAACCTTGTTCGCCCGTTCCAATGAAAACGAAACAAGTGGAAACCAATAACAGGACGACTTGGACAACAATGATCCAAAGCAGCGCTTTTTGCAGGAAACGATAGAACCACGTCTCAGAAACTTTGAAACCGAACTGGTAATCAAGCGCGTGCGCCGCCGTCGAGAAAACGCCTTCCGGTTGCCCGAGCAAACCGACCACGCGGCTTTCGTAAACGAGACGGCCCGCCTTTCCGCGGATGCGTGGGCGATAAATTTCGAGAATGAGGCTCCCCACGTATTCCAGCGCGACGAGGCCCAGCAACACTACAAAAATTCGCGCGGCCAACGAATCCGCTCTGGCAACACCGCCCCAAACAACGAGGCCGATGGCGACGGCAACCAGCGCGCAAAGATAAGCGCTCAACAAAAGATAACTTGCCGAGGACCGGAGAAGTCGCTGTGTCTCCAGGCGCGCTAGACTCGCTGAGTATTTTCCAAAAAGGAAAAGCACGAGGGCAAACAGCCCGAAAATCGCGATTCCAATCGAAGCCCGGCTCTCAACTAACGGCAGGGGCGTGCGCAAACGTTTCCAGAACCAATAAACCGCGAAACCTTGCGCCAGAACCAAAAGCAGCGTCAGCCCGGGAACAAAAAAACGCTCGAATTGCTCGCGAGAACGGCGGGCGGCAAATGTATCAACTTCCGTGGCGAAAAGTGATTCGCTGCTTTTGCTTTTGACCAGTTCATCAAATTCCAGTTTCTCCAATCGTTCGCGTTCTTCCAAACGCATTTGAAAATAGCTGACGATGGCGACAAGAAATCCCGTTGCGAAAATAAACGAGGCGACGAGCGCTGCGGCAGAATTTAGAAAACGCGCCAGAGCAATGCTCACCAGCGTGACAACCAGAAGCAGCACCCAGTTGATCAGCCCGATTTTGTGATGATTTTTTTCCATCGAAATTTAAGTCAGTTCCCGGTCTTCAAACAAAAGCAGGCCGAGCGCGAGCGCCGCGCCGACGTATCCCACCATGTAACCAGCGGCTTTGCCCACATACGCAAGAGGAAACTTTTTACCGCTCTCCAACACGTCCGCCAACCAGAACAATTGCCAGTTGGGCGTAATCGTATAAATGGTCGTGGCCCACCAGGAGCCGGTTTCGGCGCGACGACCGAATAAATAATCTGACATCAAGCCGAGCATAAAAAGCGCAGAGCATATCGCGAGCGTGGGGATAACTTCCAAGCGCGTCGAACAGGCCAGGGCAATCGCGGCCAGAATCCAAAGGGCAAATAAAATTAAGACAGAAGCTGGAATCAATCGCCAATCCATGCCGGTGTAAGTTTCGTTGGGCGAAACATTCTTCTTGATGAAATGGATTGCGACGAACGCGAGCGTCAGCATCACAACCACACTAAAAACCGCGTCTGCCATGAACGGTCGCCGCAGAAAAAAATTAGTGAAACCCGCGACCAGATATCCCAGCACCAGCGCGCCGCTGAAAATTCCCAGCGCCGGAAAATCAACTCCGCCATAAGCATCAAACGCCATGCGCGAGGCAAACAGCGCTGCGATCGTATTGGTGTAAACCAGCATGGCCAACGCCAGGGCCAGACCAAAAAACTTCGCCAGCAAAAATTGCGCGCGTCCGACTGGCTTTGCCAAAACCGCCAGCGCCGTGCCGGTGCGAATTTCGCGGGCCACTGACGCGGAAGCACTCAAGACCGCCGCAAACAATCCCGTCAGAAACATCACCGCCAACACGGAGTTTTTCACCAGTTTTGGTTCATCGCCAAAGCCGAAATAATTCACGCACGCCAGAAAAACTTCAAAGGCGCAGGACGCGGTCATCAGCAACAGGAAAATGGGTTGGCGCACCAATTCCATAAAGGCGTTGCTGGCGATGGTGATAAATTGTCGCATTTCTGGTTTGGCCGCACAGATTACGGAGCGAACCCCGCATTGCAAATCGTAAATCCGGCCTCCCGGCAGGAATGAGACAGGCGAAGTGCAAAGAGATTCAAAATTATATGGTGTCTCGCGACGGACGCGAAGGGTACGAAGGAAACAATGCAAAGTGGCAAGGCCTTGTCCACTTCGCTCCCTTCGCGTCCGTCGCGAGACACTTATCTTCCCGAATTCATTCCTTCAATCACCGCGCGCGCAACCGTCGGAATGATTTTCTGTTCCGTCGCGTGGTTCACCGTGAAAGTGACTAGCACAAATTTTTTACCATCTGGCAATTCAACATAAGCGGCATCGTGCAAGGTTTCGCTTGTCCAACCGGCTTTCGACCAGAGTTTCATTTCAGGAATCGCGATTTTGCCGGTGAAGCCGCGCGATTGATCTTCGGATGAACCTGATTTTGAAAACGGATCACGTTTCAATAGCTCCAACATTTCATCGCAACGTTTTGCAGAAACGGCTTTGTGCGTGACGATTTCGGTGAGCAATCGCGCCGTCGCATCGGTGTTGAGCCAGTTGCGTTTGGGCGTAAATAATTTGATCGCCTGGGTTTCGCGTCCGTAAGGCCCATCGCCCCACGGTTTTTTGTTCACGTTGATGTTCGTGAAGTCGAGCGAAGTGAAATAACGATTCACGGCGTTCCGTTTGTCGTGCCATTCTTCGATTTCCTTTTGCGACAGTTCCGGGCCGCTCGTCGTGCCGGTAATCAGATCGACGATGTAATGCGTCGGCTCGTTGCCGGAATCGACAATCATATCGCGCATGGCGCGGCGCAATTCCTCGGTGTCCTGAAGTTTGCCGTCTTCCATCCAGCGATGCGCGGCGACAAGGTAAAAAAGTTTGATGACGCTGGCGGGATAAATCTGTTCGCCGCCGCGATAACTGGCTTGCGCCGGTTTTTCGGCGTCGCGCAAATCAATCAGCGTCACAGCGAGTTCGTTCGTACCGAGTTTTTTGTCCGCGAATTTCTTGAACGTGGTTTGCACGGCGGAATCAACGACGCTTTGCAACTTCTCGGAATGCGCGGGATTCCAGGAACTTTTCGGTTCGGCGTGGGCGGTTTTCGTGAACACGAGGGAAGTTAATAATAAACTTAGGAGAAAATGGGGAGTGCGGATTTGGAAATTCATGGAAGATAGAATTACAGCTTATTTTTTTGTGCGTTCATGAGTGTCAGAGGAATCAGCGCACTTCCAGTGGGCAAACGGTTCCAGCCCGCCTCCACACTCGCAACGATCCGCTGCAACCTGCACCTTGTGACAAACAACGCAAATGGAAGTATCGTCATGATTCTTCGGGAAAATCCGAAACTCAGGAAAGATCAGGAAAATAGAGCCCGTAAATTGCTGCGTTAGATATGCAACGACAAAACACGCGACAAAAGTAAACGCCATTTTAGGAAGAGAGAATTCCATGCCCAAATCCAGCAGAATTGTGCCGAATGCGGAGAGAATCAACGGAACGGTCGGACTAAATCGCGCCCGCGTCTTCTTTTCTTCGGCACTTGCTATCTCGCTTTGTGTTTTTCGAATCCACATAGAGAAGATTTATCTCAAACTTTAAACAGCTCACGGAGTTCTCTCAAGTTCGTTCCGCTAAGCAAAAAACCGCATCACCGTATCGCCGTGCTTGAGCATCTTGGTTTCTTCCCAGATTTTCGGCAAAGCCAGCGTGTCGCGCTTGTTTTTTCCAGTTCCGTAGGAACGACATATTTATAGTTATTGATTCCAAATGAATTCAAGCTCCGTAGGAGCGGCATCTTCTGGAATGCGCCGATGATGTCGCCCCTACGGGGCTTTTATTTTTTTTGGATTCGTTTCTATAAATATGCCGCTCCTACGGAGCTATGCTTTTGATTTTAATTCCACGAATAAACGCCAGCCGACAAAACGCGGTCTTCCCATGCCGGGAGCTTTGATCAATGCGTCCGAAGTTAATTCCACAGCATCAATATAACGTTCCGCAATTTCGGAAGAAGCATTGTCCCGATACCAATCGACCTGTCTGAGCATGTCTTCCCAAAAGTCATCGGACCGATTGAGAACCAAGCTCATGTCTGGGCGGATTTGCGGCGAGCGCGAGCGCGAGGTTGGCTGAAATGTTCCGCTTTGAGAGGACGGTGTTTGCCGCGCACCGCCGTCAAAAGCATTTCCGCCAATTCATGTGAATCATTCTCCGCGAAATGATCTTTTGAGCGGAAATCCCGCAACGCATCCCGCACCACTTCGCTGGGATTGGTGTAACCACCGGCGCGAATTTTTTGATCGACAAATTTTTCGAGGTCTTTGCGGAGCGTCACTTGCATAGACGCATTTTTCAACGAGAGGACGGTAATGTCAACGGGACGTTCACTGCAATAGCTTTTCATCGGCTCGGCGGAATTTAAAAAACCGCATCACCGTATCGCCGTCTTGAGCATCTTGGTTTCTTCCCAGATTTTCGGCAAGGCCAGTCTATGTCCATTGCGATTATGCGACTTCTAACCAAGGAAATTTTCCGTCGTCTTGTTATTTTTGAGCGGCTCAAAGAACCGTCGGTTCAATGTCGATGGCGAGCCGATTCAAACTCTCGTTTGATCAATGCGCTCTTGCGCTGGACGCCCCAGCGATAGCCCGAAAGATCGCCGTTCCTGCGTAAGACCCGATGACACGGAATGGCGACGGCGATGGTATTTGAACCGCACGCGCTGGCCACAGCCCGCACCGCTTTTGGCGCGCCGATGCGGTGGGCGATCTCGGTATAGCTCACGGTCGAACCAACCGGAATTTCGCGAAGCGCCCGCCACACTTTCTGTTGGAAAGCAGTTCCTCTCACATCGAGCGGAAGGTCGAGGCCGGTTTGCGGCGCTTCGATAAAACCAATGACGCGCGCCACTGTAAGCTCAAACGTCTTGTCGCCGCCGATCAAGAGAGCCTTCGGAAATTGGTCCTGCAAATTTTTTACGAGCGCATTGGGGTCTTCTCCAAAAGCAATTGCACAAACGCCTTTTTCCGAAGCCGCCACCAGCACTGAACCCAATGAACATTCACCGACGGCAAAACGGATCGTCGTGTCGGCGCCGCCGTTGCGAAAATTCGTTGGAGTCATGCCAAGCGTTTCGGAAGATTTCTCGTAGAAGCGGCTGTTGGAGCGAAACCCCGCGTCATAGATTGCCGCCGTCACGCTGCTGCGCCGGGACAACTTCTCCCGCACACGTTGAGAACGATGCGCCATGGCATAAACTTTCGGCGTGACCCCCACGAGCGTTTTGAAAACACGGTGAAAATGGTAGCGGCTCATTCCGGCTGACTTCGCCAAAGATTCGAGCGGCGGCGTTTCCTCAGCGGCTTCGATGAGGCGGCAAATTTTTGCGACCGCTACGGCTTGCTCCTCGGCAAGAGTCGGTCCCTTTGGCCAGCACCGTTTGCAGGCTCGAAACCCTGCCTGTTCTGCATTTTCTAATGTGTCGTAAAAAGCGACGTTCTTTCGAAGGGCCGGTCGCGACGGACAAGAGGGCAGGCAAAAGACGCCCGTTGTTTTGACGGAATAAAAGAATTTTCCGTCAGCCGTTTTGTCTTTTTCAATAACTGCCAGCCACCGCTCATCGTCCGTGACGTAATTGGCGCGTTGGTGTTTTTGAGTTTTTGGCAATGTGTTCATCGGCTCTTTCATCTTGAAAACCATAACTCTTCCTCTCCGTTTTGAACTCCGGTTCTTGCTATTTAATTCACCGTTTGAAGCCTCTGAAAAAAACTGTCGAGCAGCTTGAACATCCGAAATCGTGAGACGCCTCGCCGAAGCGTTTCTACAAAATCGTTTTTGAATAAAGGTCTTGGCCTATTGAATCGCCCGCTTCAAAAACCGCATCACCGTGTCGCCGTGTTTTAACACTTTGACTTCTTCCCATTTCCCCGAAAAATCCAGCGTGTCGCGCTTGGTGTGGCCCAAAATAAACAGGCCGTTTTCCGCTAGCAATTGCGGAAGTGATTCGTCATCGAGCATTTTTTGGGCGAATGAAGTGGAGCGACGTCCGACATTTTTTTCGCCGTAAGGCGGATCGGCGAGGATGAGATCATATTTTTCGCCCGCCGCCACGAGTTGCGCGATTCCGATGAATGCGTCTTGCACACGAATCTGCATTTGCGCCGGGGAAAAATTCGCTGCATCAAGATTTTCGCGAATGAATTGCGCGTGTTTGCCAGATTTCTCAATGCAATGCGCCTGCGCCGCGCCGCGACTTAAACATTCCAAACTCAGCGCGCCCGTTCCGGCAAACACTTCCAAAACTCTCGCGCCGACGACGCGTTGGCCGAGGCTGTTGAAAATCGCCTGCCGCACCAAATCGGGCGTGGGGCGAACCTCAAACCCTTTCGGAACTTTCAGAATCGTTCCTGCGGCGGTTCCGCCAATAATACGCATGAGATTATTTGAGCGGCTCGGTGCCTTCACTGAGAATTTTCAGATGTTGTTGGTAAGCGAACAAACGATGGCGACGTTTACCGGACATTTCTTTCACGATGGAAAGTTGTTCCAGATATTTAATAGCGGTCGTTACGGCCGGGATGGATAGTTTTGATTCTGTCGCAATTCTGGAAATGGACGCGACGGGGTTGGATTGGAAAAAATCATGAACGCGGAGCGCTGAACCGGCGGCTCGTCCAATTTTCTGAATGCGTTGACGGTCACTTTCGAAAAGTTTTATCAGCCGATGGATATTTTGCGCTGCTTCATCAGCGGTTTCGCGGATTCCATTGAGAAAGAACTCCAGCCAGATTTCCCATTCGCCTTCCAACCGCACGCGTTGCAGCAACTCGTAATACTTGGCGCGATTGATTTTGAGAAAAAGGCTTAGATAAAGGATCGGCTGACGGAGCGCATTTTCCGAACACATCAAAAGCGTAATCAGAAGTCGTCCCAATCGCCCATTGCCATCGAGAAAGGGATGAATTGTTTCAAACTGGACGTGCGCCAGCGCCGCTTTGAGCAGCAATGGAGTTTTCACTGGATCGTTGTGCAGAAATTTTTCCAGCGCGCCGAGCGTTTCCAAAAGATAATCCGGCGGTGGCGGAACAAATTTGGCATTACCGGGGCGGGAGCCGCCAATCCAATTTTGGGAACGGCGGAATTCTCCGGGTTCTTTGTTTGCGCCGCGTCCTTTGCTTAAAAGGACGGCGTGAATTTCCTTAATCACTCGCAACGTAATCGGCCAGCCTTCACGCAATCTTTTCAAACCATGATTTAATGCTGCGACGTAATTTGAAACTTCCTGCACGTCATCCAACGGAACGCCGGGCGCTTCTTCATTTTCAAACAAAAGCAAATCGGACAAGGAAGATTGTGTTCCTTCAATTTGCGATGAGAGAACGGCCTCTTTCCGAATGTTGGTATAAATAAATAACGTCGGGTCGCTTAGCAATGCGG
>JBDSYB010000210.1:0-12627 GCA_039925885.1 Verrucomicrobiota bacterium | reverse complement strand
GGAACACCAAGTTCAAGAATATCCACTCCAGCTTGATCGAACGCCAGCGCTAGATCGTGGGTGGCCTTCAAATTTGGATCACCCGCCACGATGTAAACGACGAATCCTTTTTGCGAATTTTTTTTTAACTCAGCGAAACGCGCGATGATTCGATTCATTCCTCGTGAGAGTGCCAATCTCCTTCGGCGGTGTCGAGTTGCCAGTGCGCAGGAAAGTTATCGCGACCAGGAGCGCAAAACACCGTCAGGCCCGAAAGTTAATTGAACTCTTCTTGTCCGTGATTCCATCATGGGTGGGCGGACTGCTGTCGTGCCACTTAAACCAACCGAAATGCCAGTGCCAGTCCCCGCGACTTCCGCCGGAGGACGCCCATTATACCACTGCGCGACTTTGGATCCGTCCGCCAGCATATCTATTTTCGTTGGCATCCCCAATTCTTCGACGGAATGGTCGTAAGTATAGTTTCCTACGCGAGAGTCCCAATCGATTTTGGGCGGGGTGGCGCAGCCGGCCAACGATAAAATAACGAGCGTGGTATAAAGAAGTCTGTGAAGCGAAGTTTTCATGTAAAAAACCTAAAGAATAATAGACAGAACGCAATCACACTTTAACTAAGCCAGGCTCCGCAAATCTTCCGGTGTTCGAGCTTGATCAATCAATTGGGCGTAGTGGGAAATCTGCGTGGGCGAAAATAAATCGAGCAATGAAATTTTTACGGGGCCTTTTTCACCTTGCAAGGTCACGTGGTCCCATTGAGCGGAAAGAATCGCCTCCCGAAATTTTCCAATGCACTTGCCGCGAATCAAAGCGCGAGTCGTCAAAGGCGGCCAGCAAATCGCCGCCCGCACGGCCCCTTCGCTCGGCACCCGTTTAAACAAACCGCTTTGTTCCAGTCCGTAAAACAACCCCTCGTCTTTATCGAGCCGATGATATTCGAGATCCAGACTCTGTAACCACGAATCATCATCCGCGATATTTTGCGAATTTTGGAATTCACGAATGAGTAAAAGTTTGGCGACCCAATCAAGCCGGTCGCGACAGCGGGTATAATCGGTTTCCAAATCGTTGAGCACCGTTTCCCAATCGGCGACGACATCCATCTTTTGCGAATCAGACAAATCGCACAGCTCGCGAACCGCTTGCAAATATTTTCGTTGCACTTCGATGGCAGTGGACATTCGGGAATTTTGCAAAATCAGTTCCCAACGAAAAATTGGATCGCGCGAAATAGCCGGGAGCGCGCCCAGCGGATCGCTCAACATCGGATAAACGCGTTTGGGAAAACGAGTCAACGCTTCAAGGACCAGTGTGGTCGTGCCGACTTTCAGCCGCGTGGCAAACGACGACATGTTGGCGTCTCCAATGATGACGTGAAAACGACGATAAAGATTCGGATTGGCGTGCGGTTCATCCCGAGTGTTAACAATCGGACGCCGTTGCATGGTGTCCACGCTTTGCAATTCGCTAAAAAAATCGCTGCGTTGCGCAATTTGAAATCCGGGCGAGACAAATTTGTCTTCGGCTTCGATGGCGAACTTCCCGGCACCGGCAAAGATTTGGCGCGTGACGAGAAACGCCTGGATGCCATGAGCCAGTTGTTCCCACGGCAGCGAGCGCGGCAACAAATAATTTTCGTGGCAGCCGTAACTATGCCCTCGAAAGTCCGTGTTGTTTTTGTAAAGCCGAACGGTATCGCCGCGTTCCTCAGAAAGTTTTTTAGCGCAACTCATCAAGATGCGTTCGCCAGCGCGATCATGCGCGACAAGTTCATTGAGGGTGCTGCATTCGGGCGTGCAATATTCAGGATGCGCGTGGTCGTTGTAAAATCGCGCCCCGTTGCCGAGAACTAAATCGCTTTTTATTTCGACGTAGCTAAGTTCGCGTTGCGTGTCCTGCGCAAAATAATTTGCTTCGTCGGTGTCCTGGCGAAGTTCATCGACGTGGAAGCCGCGCATGTCGGCGTGCGGATCTTCGGCTGCATAATCCCACCGCATGCTCACGCCCGGTTCTGCGGCGCTGCGCACCAGTGCGATTGATTCGGCGACAACATCCAATTGCTCGGCGTTGTCACGGGCGATTCCGATTTCTGTTTCGATGCCGAATTGGATGTTCATGTGTAGCGGCGCGTCTATGCCTAGCGGAAAAATCAGCGGCGCTCACAGAGCCGCCGCTACAATTAAATAATTCCTTTGCCGAACGAATCATCTTTGCGGGGACGAATCGGCCCGAGCTTGATCACATTTTCCGGGTCGAAATCGGTCAGCTTCAACCAATCCTCCGTGATGTCCGATGGCGGGAAGAGATCGTTTTCCTCGTATTCCTTTTTCAAACCGTTGAGCAAATCTTCCCGTGTCAATTGCGTTTCCTGCTTCGTTTCAATCGACCGTTTGATAGCGAAACTCTTCGCGCGTTCCACCACCGCTGCGATGATTGCGCCGCTCGCCAAATCGCCGCGGTAAAGAAAATCTTTTTTGCCGCTGCGATAAATTATTTCCAAAAATTGATTTTCGGGCGTGTGCGCGTAATGCGCTTCCGTAATTGCATGAGCCAGATCTTTTTTTGGCTCGGCCAGTGGCAAAGTCTCGCGCAAATAAATTTCGTAAATTTTTTGTGCGCCAGTTTTGTCAGGGCGATTCACTTTGATTTTTCGATCAATTCTTCCGGGGCGCAAAATCGCGGGATCAATCAAGTCCGCGCGGTTGGACGCCAGAATCACCACCACATTATGCAAGGCCTCGATGCCATCCATCTCGGTGCAAAACATGGGAACGAGCGTGCTTAAAATGCTGGAGTATCTTCCCGCGCGCCGCGTGCCCAGAATAGATTCCGCTTCGTCGATAAACAGAAAAGCGAGCGCCCCTTCGTTAGCCCGTTCGCGACATTGGGAAAAAAGATCGCGCACTTGCCGCTCCGATTCGCCGACCCACATGTTCAAAATTTCCGGGCCTTTGACATGCAGGAAAAACTCCGGATGATCGACGCCCGTTTGCTCCTTGATTTGCCGACGCAAATTAAAAGCAGTCGCCTTGCCGAGCAAAGTTTTTCCACAACCAGGCGGGCCGTGCAGTAAAAAACCTTTGGGAACCGTGTGTTGAAAACGTTTGAATAAATCCTGATGCAGGAACGGCAATTCAATGGTGTCGCGAATCGCCTGGACGGCTTCGTCTTGTCCGCCGATGGCCGACCACGGAAGTTCTTCCACCGTCGCCAACGAACGCTCGATGCGTTTGCCGACGCCTATGACTTCCAGAGCGACGCGCTGATTTGCATCGAGCCGAATGTCCATCCCGGGCTTGAGTTTTTCTTTCAACAAAAGAGACGAGCGCAAGAGAACCAGCGGCGAAAATCCGGACTCCTGTCCGATGCGCAACCGTCCGTCGGAAAGTAATTCGTCGATGCGCACGATGGGCCCGTTGCGGTCGAAGCCAAGACCTTGCACAACGGCGAACGCTTCATTGCACAAAACGCGCTGGCCGATTTGCAAACTGGCCAGCGGAATTTGCGGATCAATTCGACAAACATAATCCGAGCCGCCGACGCAGACGTGTGCTTTGTCAGGATCAATCGGCATCAAAAAAGTTCCCACGCGAAACGCGGGTGAACGAAGCTTCTCGACAATAGCGTCAAGTTTTTCAATGGCCTGTCGCGCTTGCTCGTTAATTTCCTCGATCTCAGAAATGCGGTCGCGCAAATAGATCATGTCAATCAAGGAGGCATGACGGGGCGGAAGTTTTTGCGCGATGTGATCAACCAATTGCAGGGTGGAAAGTGACTCCATTTGCTCGCGCGTTAGAAAATCGTGGAGCGGCACGGCGGGTTCAGGAATTTCGCGGGCGGTTTGGTTTGGCGTTCGCTGTGCGGGCTTCTTTTTTTGCTCTGCCATGCCGGAAGTTAAATCGACCGTTTCACTTTTGCAAACGTCGGTGCAGCAGGGGACAAGTGCCTGAAAAATAACTGATCGGCCGCGTCATATCAGAGCGTGGCGCGACAAATCCACCACAGGCATTCGTAGGTTTCGCCCGACAAAACCAAAAACAGAAGCTAGACACGGGTAAGGGGTTGGCTAACTTTTCGCCCATGTCCGACGCAACGCCAAAGCCGCCGCAATCGAAAGCAAAAATTTTCGCGCGCCGTCTCGTCAGTTCGCTCGTGATCTGGACGGTGGTGATCAGCGCGCTCTTTTCCGGGAACCCCTTCATCGCTGATTACTTTTTTTTGCTAATCATCTTGGCGCTAGGAGGATTTGGCCTGGCGGAGTTTTACGGGATCGTGGAAAAGCGCGACCTTTTTTGTTTTCCGCGGTGGGGAATGGCGGGCGGCCTTTTGTTGATGATTTTTACTTTTCTGCATTTGTCGGGACGGCTGGGAATTTCCGGGACGCCCGCGCGGGTCAATGATTTTGAAACGAGTTTTTTAATTTTATTTGTGCTTGGACTTTGTGTGCGGCAATTCGTTTCCAGAACAAACACCGCGGGAATTCTCGCCATTTCAACCACGCTCTTCGGTTTGATGTATGTCCCCTGGCTCTTGAATTTTATTCAGAAAATAAATTTCTTTTCCGGTGTGCGCGGGAATTATTACGTCCTCTATTTTATTTTGGTCACGAAATTCAGTGACCTGGGCGCGTATTGTGTTGGCTCGCTCATCGGCAAACGCAAAATGATTCCGCGCATCAGTCCTGGGAAAACGTGGGAGGGTTTTGGCGGCGCAATCGTGGTTTCCACGCTGGTCAGTTTGACGTTTGCCCATTTTGCCAAAGATAAACTGATGGGTATGACTCCGTTGCACGCGGTGATTTTAGGAGTGCTGCTGAGTTCGACAGCGGTGATCGGCGATTTGATTGAATCGGTTTTCAAGCGTGAAGCGGGCGTGAAAGATTCGGGCAATTTTTTTCCGGGCATCGGCGGGATTTTGGATTTGCTGGACAGTTTATTGTTCAACGCGCCGTTGATGTATTTGTATCTGCGCCATGTTTTGACGAGGTGATTTATGAATTGCGATTTACGATTTACGCGCGCTTCGGCCAATATAAATCAACTGTGAATTTTAATTTATGACACGCGAAGAGATGAAGGATCGAACCAAATCCTACGCAAATCGGATTGTGCGCCTGTGCCAAAGCTTGCCGAAAGGCGATTGGGTGGCAAAAACTTTGGGGGCTCAATTATTGAGAAGCGGCACATCGGTAGGCGCAAATTATCGGGCGGTTTGTCGTGCAAAATCGACTGCCGACTTCGTTAACAAACTTCGGATCGTTGAGGAGGAAGGTGACGAATCACTGTTCTGGATGGAATTGTTGGCGGACAACGGGATTGTAAAAATCGCGCTGCTTCGAGAGTTGATAAAAGAAGGAGATGAAATCTGTTCAATCATTGTCGCGTCTTCGAAAACTGCTAGATTTTCCAAGACTGCGTAAATCGTAAATCGTAAATCCAAAATGCGTAACGTCGTTTTACTCGGCTCCACCGGCTCCATCGGCACTTCGACCATCAAAGTCGCGGAAGATTTGCCAGAAAAAATTCGGCTCGTTGGTCTCGCCGCTGGAAATAACGTTGAACTTCTCGCGGAGCAGACTCGAAAGCATCTGCCGAAAGCGATATCGATTTTCGATCCTGAAAAGGCAAAGCAGTTGGGGAGCGTCGTTGATCCAAAGACAAAAATTTATTTTGGCGACGAAGGTTTGCTGAAACTCGCCACCATGCCAGCAGCAGACATTGTTCTAATTGCCATTGTAGGCACGGCTGGGCTGCAACCAGCGCTTGCGGCGATTCGCGCGGGAAAAGATATTGCCGTGGCGTCTAAAGAAATTCTTGTGATGGCTGGCGAAATCGTGATGAACGAAGCGCGCAAACATGGCGTGCGCGTTTTGGCCGTCGACAGCGAACATTCCGCTATTTTTCAATGTCTGGAAGACAAGCCTTCGGAGTCGGTTCGTAATCTTTGGCTGACGGCTTCCGGTGGACCGTTCCGCGACAAAACACTGTGGCCGCAGCAAAAGTTTTCTGAAATCACGGTTGAACGCGCATTGAAACATCCATCGTGGGTGATGGGGAAAAAAATTACGATTGATTCCGCAACGCTGTTCAACAAGGGATTGGAAATGATCGAAGCGCGCTGGCTTTTCGATATTGAAATGGCGCGCGTGAAAGTGGTGGTGCATCCGCAAAGCATCGTTCACTCAATGGTGGAATTCATCGACGGCTCAATCATCGCGCAACTTTCCACGCCGGACATGTGTTTGCCGATTCAATACGCGCTCACTTATCCCGACCGAGTTCGCAGCGACCGGGTGCAAACCAATTTCGCAAAACTCGGCACGCTCACATTTGAAGAACCGGACACGGAAAGATTTCCCGCAATCAATCTGGCGCGGAGGGCAGGGGAGATTGGCGGGACTTTGCCGGCGGTGTTGAATGCGGCTAATGAAGTTGCAGTTGACGCTTTCGTGAATCGCAAAATCAATTTTTCGCGCATCAGTGAAATTATCGGTGGCGTAATGGAGCGGCATCGCGTCGTTGAACATCCGACGTTGGAACAAATTTTGGGAGCGGATGCGTGGGCTCGAAAAGCGGCGCGCATTTGATCGGGAATATTTCAGTCGGTGCAAACTGAATTCCTGGGTCATCAGCCGACATTACGCGTTCATCGCTTCGAGCTGCAATGGGGTATGTGTAATGAAAAACCTGGACGATGAAAGGCATTTTTAACTTTCACCAATTATGAACTCGCGTCGCGTTTTGGTTTCTTTGTTGATTCTAAATCTGGCGCAGTTTTGTCTGATTGGTTTTTTGCTGAAAAAAGATTCCGCTCGATCAGAAGTAGTTCCTGTCAAAAAAGCTTCGACAAAAACTTCCAAAGAAAAAATTAAACCGGCGAATATCTTCACAAACTCCTTTGGCTGGCGCGATGTGGAGAGCAGCGATTACAAAGCGTACATCGCGAATTTGCGCGGGATCGGTTGTCCAGAAGAAACGGTGCGGGACATTATTATTGCGGACGTGGATAAATTATTTGCCTCGAAGATGCGCGCCGGTTTTGCCTCGCCAAAAAAAGATTTGAAATATTGGGAACCGGAACCAGCCGATTGGAATAAAATTTTTAGCGAAGAAAAATGGAAACAGGAACGCATCGTGGAAAAAGAAAAACGCACGCTGCTGAAAGAATTGCTGGGCATTGATATTAATTCCGAGCGTCGAAAAATGGCGGGCGAAGAAGATGTGCTCGAAAAGCATCTTTCTTTTTTACCTGCGGAAAAGCGGGCGCAGGTTAAATCGGTTTTGGAAAAATTTGGGGAGCAGGAACAAAATTTTCGCGAAAAAGCGTTGGAACAGGGTGGCGAAATGAGCGCGGAAGATCGAGCGGAGTTGAAAAAAATTCGCAAGGCGCGAGAGACGGAATTGGGAAAGATTTTATCGCCGCGAGAAGCCGAGCTTTTTGAATTGTGGACTTCCGATGCGGCAATTGCGGCGCGACACGCAATGGGGGGACTGGATAATCCAAGCGAACAGGATTTTTTAACCATTTATAAATTGCGCAAACAGTTTGAGGGCGAGCTTGATCCTGAAAATGTGAATTTTGACACTCCCGCGCCGCATGAGAAATGGGAGAAAGCTGCGATGGAAATTGAAGAAAAACTCAAAACGCAATTAGGCGACGAACGTTACGCGGAATATCAACGCGGTCAGGATCATGACTACCGCGAGTTGGCGGAAATTTCTCGGCGCTACAGTTTGCCCCGTGAGACAGCGGGAAAAATTTACGACCTTCGTAAATCGGCAGAAAACCAAACGATAAAAATTCAGGCGGACCAAACGTTGTCCGAAGAAAAACGGAAAATCCTGATGCAGGAACTTCGTCAAGCTGCGGGAAAAAACGTCCAGGAATTGCTTGGCGAAGACGCTTACAAACGTTATCGCCGAACGGAGAGCGCGGGTTGGCTGCAGGATAATTAATTTTTTATTTTTTTTTAAAAATCAGCGAAACCCTGATTGATTTTCAAAGCGAAAAATGTTGGACTTTCGCAATTCCCAAAACGTTCCAAGAAACTACTGCGTGTAAAAAAGCAGCACTACAGTAAAACGATTAACCTTCAAAAAATATGAATCAAAAACCCCGAATTCAAAAACCACTGATGAGTCACGTTGATAAACTTGTTGAAAAAGCTAATTTACGACTGGCCAGCAAGATTCCGCGCCGCAGTTTTCTCGGCAAACTCTCCTCAGGAATAATTATCGCCGGAACTGGCGGCTTGATTTTAAAACCGACTGAAGCTCAGGCAGGTTTTTGTTCCATAACAGAATGTCGCGGTTCAGATGAAGTCAACGTCTGCTATACATCATGGATTGTGACTGCCGCAGCGGGGATCGGTGTTTATAAAGGGCCTTCATTCACGGCAGAACGGGTGACGGATACGAGCGGTAATCCTTATGTTATCCCGGTCAATGCGCATTTTGGGCGAGTCAGCAATCGTTACTCTTCCACCTGCGGTGATCCTGGACCTCGTGCGAGTTACAACGGTTTTATCTGGGGTTATTGGTGCACGGGAACAGGCCGTCAGGGTTGGATTCCTTATGGGACTGGTTATTCATCACCCGACTCTGGATGGTCCGGGTCATGTTGCGGGCCTGCGGGAATAGATTGGGACTGTAGTGATCCAAAGAGTTCATGTCCGAGTTATGGCAATTGCGGCGGGACCGGCGCGGGGACTGGAACCTGTAGCACGGCGCATTGGAAAATCGGCACCAGCGGAAGCGATGGCAGCCACGAACGATATTACATTCGTTATGCGGCCAACAGCACGACATTTGGTTGGCTTGTGCCGGGTGACGTTGTTTATCGGTATGGTTACAAAAATGCCGCTTGTTGTGTGGCCTGCCCAAGTGGAGTTTGGAGTTGTGTTCAAGCGGTCTGCTGCAAATACGTTCCGAACGGATGTCGCGGCTGGACCTGCTCGGATATCCTCGGTTCATCGGGAGCCAGCAGCACACCTTGCTATCCCGGTCTTCCTTGTCCCAATTAAAAAAACAAACTAGGAAAATCAAAACTATGAAAAAGGAAAAAAAATCCGGCGAGAAATCGCTCATTCATCAAGTAGATAACCTTGTGGAAAAGGCAAGCGTTCAAGTAGCCCATAAGATTCATCGCCGAAGTTTTCTTGGACGATTGACTTCTGGAGTGATCGTCGTGGGGGGAACGAGTTTGATGCTGAAACCTACTCAAGCTCAGGCTGGAGCTTGCGGTATTACGGAGTGTCGCGGCACTTACGACGTAAATATCTGTTATACGCCTTGGAAAGTTGTGACGGCTGAACCGGGGATGTATGGCATCAATGGCCTGCCCGGAATCGCTCTGCGAAAAGGGCCGTCCTTCAGCGCCCCTGTCGTGACTCGCAGTGATGGTGTCACGCCGAACGTCCTGGAAGTCGGCCATCATTTTGGTCGCCAAAGTAATCGAGGCGGTAGTAGCACGGGTTGTCCTGATCCCGGCCCGCGCTTGAGTCAGAATGGTTTTGTGTGGGGATATGGAACCGGGATATCTTCTCCTCGCAACGGCTGGTGGCCTTACAGTGTCAACGGCGTTACCTATGCAGTGGGCGATTCCAGTTGGACCGGCTGGACCTGTGGACCGGGACCAGCCGATTGGGATTGTCGCTACGGCGGAAAAAGCAATTGCCCCAGTTACAACGGATGCGGTGGGAATTTTGTCAGCGGTGAAACTTGCAGCACTTCCTTCCGGCCGATTATCACGGTGGGGACCGATATCAGCGAAGAAAAATATTTACTTCGATATGCTGTCGAAAGCACACCGTTTGCATGGTTGATACCCGGTGACAAAATTAAACGCTATGGCTATATGTCTTCATTTAAAGGAGAAGGATGGAGTTGTATTCGCGTCATCTGTGCAAAATGGGCGCCTTACGACTGTCGTGGCTGGGTTAAGTCCAATGCGTTGGGTGATCCCATTGCGACTCCCGATGTTTGTTCAGCTCAGGTCAGCATCGCTTGTCCAAGTTAAAAATCGGACGAACGTCTAATGTGCCTTCATAGAAATAGTCTGTGAAGGCACTTATTTTACAACCAATGTCTGGAACCATTATTCTACTGTTCGTGGGTATCTTCATACTCGCCGCCATTTCAAAATTACGTTCGCGCGAAGCGTTTTCTGCCGTCCTAAGAAATTTACTGCCAAGGATTTTTGTCAATCCTGTTTCGATTCTTGTTCCAATCGTTGAACTTTTACTTGCCGCATTTTTACTCAGCGGAATTGCGCCGCAAAAAGCGATTATCGCTTCCATTGCCATGCTCGTGGTTTTTACAATTGTCCTGGCGGAAATGTGGCGTCGAGGCTTGCAGGGCTGCGCCTGTTTTGGGGAAACAGTTAACACCTCGACTACGAGCAGCGGCTTAATCCGAAATGTGATTTTGATCGCTGCTGCCTTTTCCATTCTAAATGAACCGGAACCTGTTTCATTTTTCGGTCCCGACCTTTCTACATTTTTGGGACGGCTAACTGTAATAATCGGTGCGCTTTGTCTCTGGCCGTGTTTAGTTGCGCTGGCTAGTCGCCGTAAATTGATTTTTAATTACTAACATGAATGCCATTTGGATAACCTCGATGATTTTGCAATGGGCGATGATTCTCGTCTTGAGTCTTTTAGTCCTTTCATTGATGCGACAATTAGGCGAACGCAACCTGCCTGCAAGCACGGAGAAAAACCCGGACGATATATTTCATCCTTTCAGCGAAATTCCGGAACAAAATGCCAGGCTGATTGGCGGCGAAGATTTTAAATTTGGCGGGTCGAATAGCGCGCCTTGTCTCATTGTTTTTTTCTCGCCGAAATGCGGTGCTTGCGAACAAATTCCTCCCGCCCTGCGCGATTTTATTCAAAATCTTCCAGCGCCGGATTTTAGAGTCCTCGCAGTTCTTAAACGCGCTGATAAAAATACTGCCCAGGAATTTATTCACGAACAAGGGTTAGGAAAAATCCCTGTGGCGTTGGAAGATGATTTTCCTCAAGACTTAAATCCAGGCGGCGCACCTTACGCCGCGTCCCTGGCCCGAGGTGGAAAAGTTGCTGCGCGTGGAAAACCGAAAACTCTCATCCATCTTCAAGAAATGGCTCAAGCGGCTGTGGCTTTTGCAGACATGGCTCCTGATCATTCCCGACGGCAACACGAGTGGGGCGAATCCGCACCTTATTTTTCGCCAGAACAATTAGGAGGAGACCCGACGAATTCAAACCTCCAGGAATCAGTTCCCACACCTTCCTGATTTGAATATCTTTGATAAGCTTGGGCGCAAAAAGCGGCGCGCTTTTGATCTGGGAATAATTCACTTTGAGGGTGAACCGAATTTACTGGGCCTTGAGCCGGTAAAAATGCAGCGATTGATCTCGTGGAACAGTCATAAAATTAGAACCGTTTTGATTGGTTGAAATGCCGGAAACCGCCGTCCACGACGTCAGATTCGTTGTTCCGTAAAGAAAATAATTTGTCGCCCAACCCGGCCATCCAAGCGTCAGAGAATTTGTCTGATTGAAAATTGTCAGGCTCGGTTTTAATGGCGGAACCACGTCGCGCTCGTTGGAAGTTGCGCCCAGCCCGGAAGCATTCGAACCTCGAACCCGGTAAAGATAATTGGTTCCCCAAAACATCGATGCATCAGAAAAATTGGTGACGGTTCCTGACACGCTACCGACCTCACTCCAAACTCCGCCGCTCGCCAGCCTTCGTTCAATTCTAAATTCCTCTGCCAGAGTGTCGTTGTTACGCCATGTCAAATTCACTCCATTGGTCAAATCGGCCACGGGTGTAAATAATCTTGGCGTCGCCGGAGCATATAAAGCGGGACCGTCGGTGAGAATGGCGATGTTATCCACAAAGCGAGCATTATTCGTATCAGGCCCGCCATCGGTTTGATCAAAATAGAACGTGATCGTTTGACCTGCGTAACTTGCCAAACTGACTGTGCGATTGACCCAATTCGTCGTCGTTGGCGTGTCCCAATCCAGCAGAACCGTCAGGGGAGGATTGGGAGTGATGACGTCTTTTATCCGAACCCGCAGGCGGCCGTCGCCGGTGGCGCGTGTGTCAAAACTGAGCGTCGTCGCGTTGGGCGGGAGAATGATTGAACGAATGCACCACGAATTGCGAGTGGTGTCGGGGGTGGTGTCCGAACCATCAAGCATCAATGCGCCGCCGCCCTCGGCGCTCGTCCATTGCGCTTTGTCGGAAGCCTTCGTCCGGTTGGTGGTCCAACCTTGTAATCCGTTGGCGAAATCAAATGACAAACGGCGCCCAACATTTTGTTGAATTAATTTCGCAAACGCATCCGGCGTCACGACGCGCACATCTGAGGCGAGATTGGTGACGACGTTTTGCACGTTGGCCAGATTCTTTGACCAGACATGCACAGCGACCATGCTATAGCCGAGCGGGCTGGACGGATCCCGTGATGCCGCATTGATGTTGGCGATTAGGGTTGAATCTTCCTCCAGATCAGCCCAGAGCGATTCGCGGCAGGCGATCACCGGTTTGCCATTGGTCGAAAAATAAACCGCGCCCTTTGCGCCGTGGTAAGGCGAATAATCCAGATAATAAAGCGCATCAATCGCGGGTTGAGCCA
>JBDSYB010000209.1:0-3635 GCA_039925885.1 Verrucomicrobiota bacterium | reverse complement strand
CTGCACGTCATCAAGACGTGTCATCGTCGCGGCGCGCACGCGATGGGCGGCATGGCGGCGCAGATTCCCATCAAGAACGATCCGGCGGCGAACGAAGCCGCGCTCGCCCGCGTCCTCGCCGACAAGGAACGCGAAGCCACCGACGGCCACGACGGCACGTGGGTAGCGCATCCCGGTCTCGTGCCCGTCGCGCTCCAGGCGTTCGACAAACACATGCCGCAGGCGAATCAAATTTCAAAATCGCGCGAGGACGTGAACGTAACGGCGGCGGAAATTCTCGCCGTTCCCACCGGCACGATCACTGAGGACGGTCTGCGCGGAAACATCCGCGTCGGCGTGCAATATCTCGAAGCCTGGCTCGGCGGCAACGGCTGCGTGCCGCTTTACAATCTGATGGAAGACGCCGCCACCGCCGAAATTTCCCGCGCGCAAATCTGGCAATGGCTCAAACACAACGCCGCGTTGGCCGACGGACGCAAGATCACGACACAGCTTTACGACGAACTTCTGCCGCAGGAAATGGCGCGCATCGAAAAAGAAGTCGGCAGCGCGCGGTTCAGCGCCGGAAATTACGCCCGCGCCGCGAACCTATTCAGCGAGATGTCGAAAGCGAAAGAGTTCGCGGAATTCTTGACGTTGCCGGCGTATGAGTTGATTGATTGAAACGTTGAAATCAAAAACCACCTTGAGTTCATAGACAGGCGGAAGTAATTTCCATCATACCGATGACAGCCGAACAAATTATCAAGGAAGCCAGCCACTGGCCGCGCGAACAAGTGGCTGATTTGGTGGAGCGTTTAACGATTTCCATTCATGCCGATGTGAACCCACAAATTGATGAGGCGTGGAAAACCGAAACCCGCCGCCGTCTTGCGGAGTTGGAAAATGGAAAAATTCAGCCGATTCCTGGTGAAGTTGTCTCGGCTCGCGTTCGGCAAATTATCGGTCGGTGAAACCTCACGCCTTCCATCCTGAAGCTGCGGAGGAATACGCAGAAGCCGCAAAATATTATTTCCAAATCGATCCTGAATTAGCCGGTCGGTTTTACGATGAACTTGAACGGCTACTCTTCCATATTCGTCGTGACCCGCAACAATTCCGCCACTTTGATCCACCCGCGCAACGTCACTTTTCAACTGTCTTTCCGTATGCGGTGATTTATGTCGAACAGCCCGAACGCATTTGGATTCTCGCGATAATGAACCTCAAGCGACCTCCGAATTACTGGAAACATCGGTTGGAATAATTTTCCTCGGCATTGCGAACGTCATAATTTTGGTTACGATGCGAACTGCAAATTATGGCCAGCTTTCTTGAATTCATTTTGAATGGCCGGCCCGTTCGCGTCGAAAATATTTCTCCCAACACGACGCTGCTGGAATTTCTGCGCGGCACAGGTTCCACCGGCACGAAGGAAGGTTGCGCAGAAGGCGATTGCGGCGCGTGTTCCGTCGCGATGATGGAAAAAAATTCATCCGGCAAAAATTGTTTTCGCGCGGTCAACAGTTGCCTGATGCCGCTCGCATTGGTGGCGGGACGAAACATTGTCACCGTCGAAGGCGTGGCGAATGGCGAACTGCACGCCGTGCAAAACGCGATGGTGCAGAATCACGGCTCGCAATGCGGCTACTGCACACCGGGAATTGTGATGTCGCTTTTCGAGGGATTTTATCGCGACGATTTGAAAGAGGAATGGCAACTCGACGATCAGCTTTGCGGAAATCTCTGTCGTTGCACCGGCTATCGGCCCATTCGCGACGCGGCGATTGAAGCTTTCTTATCCCGTAGCAGCAGACGTCAGTCGGCTCTAATTAAATCGGAGGACAAGTTAGAGCCGACTGATGTCGGCTGCTACGAAGATCAATTCGCCGCGCGCCTTGCGAACCCCGACGCGAAACTCGTCTCGACAAATTACGAAAGCGGCGGCGAAAAATTCTTTCGCCCACTTTCGCTCGGAGAATTGTTTCAACTGCTAGAAGCCAACCCCGACGCGCGACTGATCGCGGGTGCGACGGAACTCGGCCTCGACATCACCAAGCGCTACAAAAAATTCCCATCACTCATTTCAGTTGAGGCCGTGGCGGAGTTGCAGGAACTAAAGTCAACGGATTCCGAGTGGCGAATCGGCGCGGCGGTGACATTGACGCGGCTTGAAGAAGTTTTGAGCAGAGAATATCCGGCGTTCGCAAAAATGCTGGCGGTGTTTGGTTCGCGACAAATTCGCAATCGCGCCACGCTCGGCGGAAATCTCGTGAACGCGTCGCCCATCGGAGATTCCGCTCCAGTGCTGATAGCCTTCGATGCAAGAGTCGTTCTCGCATCGTCCCAAGGCGAGCGCACGATTTCGCTCGAAGAATTTTTTGTCGGCTATCGCAAAACTGCTTTGCGCGCTGGGGAAATTTTAAAAACAATTCTATTGCCGCGCGCCAAAACCAACCCAAAAAAAATGCGTGAGTTTTATAAAGTTTCAAAGCGTCGCGAAATGGACATCAGCACGGTGGCGGCGTGCTTCGCGATTGATTTGGATGAGAAAAATTTTGTGGGCGACGCGCGGATTATTTTCGGTGGCGTCGCGGCCACAACGGTTCGCGCGAAAAAAACGGAAGCGGCTTTGCTTGGAAAAATTTGGAACGCAGAAACCGTTTCTGAAGTCCTTCCGGTTTTGGCACAGGAGTTCACACCGATTTCCGACGTGCGAGGTAGCGCAGTTTATCGCCGTGGATTGATCACAAGTTTATTTCAGAAATTTTATTTTGAGGGCAGCGAGAGTGCTGCTGACGTTCTGTCCGCTGAAAAAATATCCAGGAGCCAGATTCTGCCGAGAGAATCTCGGCAGCACGCTGTTCCTCACGAAAGCGGACACAAACATGTGACAGGCGAGGCAATTTACGCCGACGATCAAGCTTCACAGCGAAAAATGCTGGAGGTCTGGCCGGTTTGTTCGCCACATGCGCGCGCAAAAATTTTAAAACGCGATGCCGCCGCCGCCAAAAAAATGCCGGGCATTCACGCCGTGTTGCTCGCCGAAGATATTCCGGGATTGAACGACATCGGCACGAAGCACGATGAAGTTTTACTCGCTGACAAAGAAATTTTATTTCACGGCCAACTTGTCGCGCTCGTTGTCGGAGAGACTTTCGAGGCGTGTCGAGCCGCCGCTGAAAAGGTTGTCGTCGAATACGAACCGCTCGCTGCGATTCTGACGATTGAAGAAGCAATCGCGAAAAAAAGTTTTCACAACGAACCCAGTTTCATTCGGCGTGGAAACACAGAGGACGCATTGCGCGCTGCGCCGATAAAACTTGAAGGCGAATTTTCTTTGGGCGGTCAGGAACATTTTTATTTGGAAATGCAAGCCGCGTGGGCGGAGCCGGGTGAAGATGGCTCGGTCGCGGTGGTTTCCTCGACGCAACATCCGTCCGAAGTGCAGGCGGCCATCGCGCACGTTCTCGATCTGCCGTGCAATAAAATCGTCGTGCAATGTCCGCGCATGGGCGGCGGTTTTGGGGGAAAAGAAACGCAAGCGGCAACTCCGGCTGCCCTCGCAGCGTTGGCGGCAAGGAAAACCAATTCGCCCGTTCGCGTTCGCTACAATCGCGATCAGGACATGATGCTCACGGGCAAGCGTCATCCCT
>JBDSYB010000208.1:0-10047 GCA_039925885.1 Verrucomicrobiota bacterium | reverse complement strand
TGGACGCGGTGGATTTACCCTTGCCACTGCCGGACGACGAATTGCTCGCATTGGATGAAGCGTTGGATCGACTCGCGGTTGTGGACGCGCGCGCGGCTGAAGTAGTGAAGCTCTGTTTCTTTGTCGGTTTGACGCAGGAACAGGCGGCGAAAGAACTGGGTGTGTCGCTTGCCACAGCGGAGCGATTGTGGTCGTTCGCGCGCGCCTGGCTTTTTCGAGAGATGGAAAAAACGCGCGAGACATTACCGTAGTCCGTGAAGAATTTTGAGGGAAGTCGGTCATGGAAATCGCATGTACAGATGAAGGGATGCAGCCTTTCACAAATTAAAAATGACAAGCGCAGACCAACTCATCGAAATTTTTAACGAAGCGAAAGCTTTGCCCACAGGCGCGGAACGCGAGCGCTTTCTGGCTGATGCTTGCGCCAATGATCCACAGTTGAAGGAACAGGTTATTTCACTTCTGCAATCTCACGAGGGTGCGGGCGATTTTTTAGAACACACGCAATTTTTTCCTTTCACTCCATCGCTGACGGAAAAACCTGGCGACAGAATTGGCCGGTACAAACTTCTGGAACAAATCGGCGAGGGCGGCTGCGGCGTCGTTTACATGGCCGAGCAACTCGAACCGGTTCGCCGCCGCGTCGCGCTTAAGGTCATCAAGCTCGGCATGGATACGAAGTCGGTCATCGCGCGTTTTGAAGCCGAGCGGCAGGCGTTGGCGTTGATGGACCATCCGAACATCGCCAAAGTCCTCGACGGTGGCGCGACGGACACGGGCCGACCTTACTTCGTCATGGAACTGGTTCGCGGAATCAAAATCACGGATTATTGCGACCAGAATAGTCTCTCCACCACTGATCGGCTGGAATTGTTTATTCAAGTTTGCCAGGCGATCCAACACGCGCACCAAAAGGGGATCATCCATCGCGACATCAAACCTTCCAACATTCTCGTCACCCAACACGATGATGTCGCCGTGCCGAAGGTGATTGATTTCGGCATCGCCAAAGCCACGACCGGGCAGCTCACTGACAAAACAGTGTTCACCGCGTTTGCGCAGTTCATCGGCACGCCCGCCTACATGAGTCCCGAGCAAGCGCAGATGAGCGGGCTGGACATCGACACGCGTGCGGACATCTATTCGCTCGGCGTTCTGCTTTATGAATTGCTCACCGGCAACCCGCCTTTTGACGGAACAAAACTTATTGCAGCGGGACTGGACGAGATGCGCCGGAAAATTCGCGAGGACGAACCGCCTCGACCGTCCACTTGTCTGAGCACGATGACGGCAATCGACCTGACTACCGTCGCGAAACATCGACACGAAGAACCGCCGAAACTCATTCACCTCATTCGCGGCGACCTCGATTGGCTCGTGATGAAATGTTTGGAGAAAGACCGCACGCGCCGTTACGAAACGGCGAGCGCCTTGGCGACGGATCTGCAACGCCACTTGGACGATGAACCAGTGGTCGCGCGTCCGCCGAGCAATCTCTACCGTTTTCAAAAACTAGTGCGCCGGAACAAGCTGGCATTTGCGGCGACGAGTGCTGTCATGGCGGCGCTGGTGCTTGGAGTTTTTGTGAGCAGTTGGCAGGCGCTGCGCGCGACGCGTGCCGAACGCGAACAAAACCACTTGCGCCAGCAAGCGCAAGCTGAAGCTGCTCGGAATCGGCAAGCGGCCATATTCCTCGGCAATCTGGCTGAGACGCTCCGTCAGGATCGCAACCTGACCAACTCCGAATCCGCGTATCGCGAGTCGCTGGCGATGTGGAGAAAACTGCATGGCAACGATCATCCCAGTACAGATTTCTCGCTCAGCGGGTTGAGCTACGTACTTGAAGATCAAGGTAAGCTTGCTGAGGCCGAAACCTTGACGCGCGAAGCACTCGACAACGCACGGAAATCCTCAACCAACGACCCAACAAGATTGGAATTCTTAGTCGCTGCTCTTGCAAACGTTCTGCGTTTTCAAAGCAATTATGCCGGAGCGGAATTGCTCAATCGCGAAGCACTTGCCATCGCCCGCCTGTTCGCTACCAACGACCTATCCAGGCTAGAGCTGCGCATTGCCGATGTCGCGGACATCCTGCGTCGCCAAGAAAAATACGCTGAAGCGGAACCGTTCTTTCGCGAGGCGCTGACCCGCGCCCGCCAGTTCACGACAAATGATCCATCGCGCTTGCGAGGCCGAATAAATGATCTGGCCGACGTACTAAAGCGCCAAGGCAAATTCACCGAAGCTCAAGAAGTTCTGAGCGAGAAACTCGCGCCGGAGGCCAGTCCAGCCAGCGCTAACAAATAAACAATCGCCATGAAATTTTGAGGGGTTTCGTGCGCCCACGTCGCATGACTGATTGAAGGGTCATTGCGTTATGCAGAAATTACGCTCTGACCGCGTAAAAAAAACTAAAAGAACGAAAATTATGAAAAAACAAATTGCAAGCATCCATGAGACCCGTCCATCCACGGGAAAGACACTGTTGAAACATACCGCGAGATGGCTTGCGGCAGCGGTGTTCACCCTTTCAATCGGCGCAGCCAACGCCGACTCGAACGACAAATTTATCGCCGGTGAATCTTCTACCGTCAATGGCGCGACGGTGTCCACCTGGGCGCGCGTGAACGGCGGAGGCAAGGTCATCTGGGTTGGACTTACGATGCCCGTCTCGCTGGCGGAGAATATGCCGTCGCCGGGATCCGGTCCCGCAGGCGCGTTCGCAGTGTTAAACTATCCGGCCGTCGTGCAGCAGACCACCTACTTCAATCACGCCGAAATTCAGGCGAACCTTCATGGCCATCCCACCAATCCGAATTATGTGAACACGAATCGCAACAGCGAACCTCATTTCGACATCCACTTTTACAACATACCGGTGGCGCAAGTGTTCCCGATTCCGCCCGGGTTATTCTTTGCGCCAGTTTCGGCCGATCGTCTGCCGGTTGGGTACGCGCAACCGGAACCGCGCTCCATCCCGCAAATGGGCCGACACGCCGCCTTGTTTAGCGAATTCACCGCTGTCGGACCTTTGGACGCGACGATGATCGCCGGCTTCCTGCCCGACGCGAGCTTCATGCATTTCATTGAGCCGATGATCAGCAGTGATTTTCTACTGGCACGACAGAACTTCACGCTCCCGGTTCCGACGCCCGCCGTTTTGGGAAGAGCAACGCAATATCCCACCGAATGCGTGGTGCTTTACGACAAAGACATCGATGCCTACCACTTCGTGTTCAAAGGTTTTGAATCCATCCAGTAAACCGACCTCCGCTGCCGTGAACTAAACATTATTGCATTATGAAAAAATCAAATCTTCTTCAAACGATGTTTCTCATCGGCAGCGTTTCGCTGCAACTGAGCAATCTCTGTTTTCAATCGCACGCCGCGCCCGGCGACGTCGATCTCTCGTTTGATCCCGGCTCGGGTATCAACGGACCGGTGCGCGCTGTTGCCGTGCAGCCTGATGGAAAGGTCATCATTAGCGGACAGTTCACCACGGTCAAAGGTGTGGCGAGCGTCAACATCGCCCGACTCAACGTCGACGGCAGTGGCGATGCCTCATTCAACGTGGCCGCAGGCTCCATCGAATCCGCTAACGCGGTGGCCCTGCAGTCTGATGGCAAGGTGCTGGTGGGTCACGACTCTGGAATGAGCCGCTTGAATTCCAACGGGAGCCTGGATGCGAATTTCTACGCCGGTTCCCTGTTCGTTTTTGAGGGATCACCCAATGTCTATTCCGTCGTCGTTCAACCGGATGGTCGGGTGTTGGTGGGAGGCAATTTCTACACGGACAATGGCACGAACTCCGTTTACGGGATGGCTCGCTTGAATTCAGACGGAAGTCTTGACAGCAGTTTTGTTTCGGGCGGTTCAGAGTTGGTTAATTCCATCACCTTGCAACCGGATGGAAAGGTAGTGGTGGGAGGTTCTGGCTTCGTTTTACGATTAAATACCAACGGCAGTCTGGACAGCAGTTTTAATCTGGGGACCGGCCTGAATGGGAGCGCTCTTTCACTCCGCTTGCAATCGGATGGCAAGGTCCTCGTCAGCGGCGATTTTTCCACCGTCAATGGCACGAACCGATACGGGATTGCCCGACTCAACGCGAATGGAAGTTTGGACAGCAGTTTCGATCCCGGCACAGGCGTCACCAACACGAGTGGCGCTGTTGCCGCTGTCAATGCGATGGCGCTGCAAACCGATGGCAAGGTGCTTATCGGTGGCCAATTCACCATCGTCAATGGCACGAATCGCAACCGCATCGCCCAGCTTAATGCGAATGGAACTCTGGACAGTGGCTTTGAGCCTGGGACGGGCGTTAACAACAACGTTTATTCTCTCGCTTTGCAATCCGACGGCAAGGTGCTCATTGGCGGCGATTTCACTACGCTCAATGGCGCGAATCGCAATTTTCTAGCGCGACTCAATAGCAACGGCAGTTCTGATGGTGGTTTCGACCCGGGGCGAGGAGTGGAAGTCGGCGTTTCAACTTTGGTCCTGCAGCCCGATGGAAAGGTTTTGATTGGCGGTCTATACACTTTCATTAACGGCACGAACCAATACGCAAGCGCCCGGCTCAATGCTGATGGGAGTCTGGACGGCACTTTCGTTTCCAGCACCAATTTCCATCCCGACTTGGCGACTCTGTTTCCCGGTGGGGCTTGCCCGCCTGGGTACGAGTGTTGGACCAATTCATATCTCACCGCTCTCGCGGTCCAACCCGATGGAAAAGTGCTCGTCGTCGGCTACTCCTCCACCGTCGCTTGTGAGCCATTTCCGGGGGAATGCACCAGCAGCTCTCGCACCTTTCTAGCTCGGGTGAATGCGGATGGGTCTTCCGACGCCAGCTTTGCGACGGGTATTGATGGACCGGTGTTGGCATTCGCGTTCCAGCCAGACGGCAAGATTGTTATAGGTGGCTCATTTTATACCATCAACAACACTCCCCGTTCCGGCATCGCCCGGCTCAATGGCGACGGCAGTTTGGATACGAGCTTCACTTCTGTCCCCGGAATTTATTCAGTCGCTTCCCTCGCCTTGCAGGCTGATGGCAGCATCTTAGCAGGCTATCCTTCCGGTATCGTACGGCTTGGTTCGAATGGAAGTCGGGAGATTTGTTTCAATCCGGTGACGGACGGAACAGTTTATTCCTTAAAGGTGCAGCCAGACGGCAAGGTGCTCCTGGGGGGCAGTTTTTCCACCGTGAACGGTGTCACTCGCAGCGGCATCGCCCGCCTCAACTCCAATGGCAGTCTGGACAGCAGTTTCAATCCCGGCACCGGAGCCAATGGGACGGTTAGTTCGCTCGCGTTGCAACCGGATGGGAATGTGCTACTCGGCGGCAATTTCACGACGATTAACGGGATTGTCCGCACGCCGATTGCGCGTCTCATTGGTGGTTCTGGTTCCGTAGTCGGGCCGCCGCTCCGCATTTTTTCCGCCGCGAACAACGCCGTGACGGTCGCCTGGCCCTCGTCGTCAGCGAGCGCGACGCTTCAACAGAGAACAAATCTGGCTACGTCCACCTGGGTGACTGTGACGAATGCACCTGCAACGATTGGCCTGGAAAAGCAGGTCACTATTTCATCTTCGATCGGTCAGCGATTTTTCCGTTTGTCCAATGCTGATCCCGCGCCGCCACCTCCTCCCGCTCCGACAGGCTTGGTTGCCACAGCGGGAGACGGATCCATTTCCTTGAGTTGGGTCGCATCGCCTGAAGCGACCGGTCATCATGTTTTGCGGGGAACAAACTACGGCGGACCCTTTACCCTGATTGCCAGTCCCGCGACGACTAATTACACCGACACGACGGTAGTCAATGGCACCTTCTATTCCTATGTGGTTTCGGTTACTTATCCATGTGGCGAAAGCTTCGCATCTCCCCCGGTAGGTGCTATACCGCAGGCAGCGCCGCCGACCGTCCATGTCCAAAGCATCACCATGAGTTTCGTGGCTCAAGGTGCGCGATATAATACCAGGGCAGTGGTTCGAGTGGTTAATAATTTGGGGACACCGGTCAGCGGTGCGACTGTCACCGGGAACTTCACTGGGTCTATCAGTAATCCTGGCCTCACGGGAGTTACCACGAGCGACGGATACGCCACGATCACCTCATTCTCCACCATCAAAAACGGAACTGTCACATTTACGGTGACAGGTGTCGCGTCGTCACTTGGCTACAATCCAGCCGCCAACGTGGTCACCTCGGCCACCATCACTCGTTGAAATGGAGCAACCTTCTCACCACCGACAATGGCATGACGAAAACCTTGATCGTGAATCCAGCGGTTGGGAACAGGTTCTATCGGTTAAGGAGTCCGTGAAACAAAGCAACGCGGCACCTCCATCTTGACTGATGGCGCCATGGAAATGGCGACGGAATCATTATGCATCCAGCCCTAAATATTGGATAAGGTTTCGTGTGTATGGAACCCCGAAATGGCATTTTCCTCGCAGGATTTATTTTGCTGGTGAGTATCCGGGAAGTTTTCAAGTGGCGCACGATGGGTAACGCACGTGCGGTCTTCCGTCTAAACCCCTTGGAAATGGGTTCGCTGTTCCTCTTCACTGCGGCGGGACCGTCGCTACCGCTCCTTTATTTGTTCACGCCATGGCCGTGACCTTTTCGCTAAAAGCTTTCCCCACTTCGGGTTGAACGCGGATCGCGACCCGGCCTTCGCTGCTGGTGGGATTGACGGATTCATCAAAGCGTTTTCTAAATTAAATTATCGATTTTCTCTCGATCAAATTCTCGGTCAGTGCTTTGGCCACTGCGCCACTTCGGGTGTGGACGTGCAGTTTTTCGTAGATACTTCTCAAATGATTGCTGATCGTGTGATAGCTGACCGAAAGTTCATCGGCGATTTGTTTGGTGATCATTCCCTTGACCATCCATTCCAAAATTTCCTTTTCACGCGGTGACAGGCCGTAATCCGTTTGAGGCGCTTTGGATAAGCGGGCGAATTGATCTAAAACCAAACGCGCGATTCGCGGGTTCATGGGCGAGCCTCCTTGCAATACGTCGTGAATGGCGGTGGTCAAAGTATTTTCCAATGAATTCTTCAAGAGATAACCGGAGGCGCCTGCGCAGATGGCGTCGAAAACTTTTTGATGATCGTCATACACCGTCAACATCAGCACAAAGGTCGCGGGAGAAAGCTCTTTGATTTTGGGGATGCCTTCGATGCCATTCATCCCCGGCAATCCGACATCCGAAATAATTACCTGCGGACCGGGTTCGTTTTTCAGTGCGGCCAGCGTTTCTTCACAACTCGAAAAAGCGCGGGGACAACTCAGGTCGGTGGACAAGTTAATCAGCCGAACCACCGTGTGACGAAAAACCTCATTGTCTTCAATCAACCAGATTTCAATTTTCGAGGGCACCGGTTTCATTGAAGGAAAAGTAGGGCAACGGTCACAACTTCAAAAGATGAAAGCGTTCTGTTTATTTATATTCCGTGAAAAATAAAATGCTCGTTCCGTGGCCGGGCTGTGTTTCGATTTTCAAAACGCCTTTGAGTGTGGCGGCGCGGCGGCGAAGGTTTTTCAAACCGTTGCCCTGAGAAAGTTGGGTGGAATCAAAACCGGCTCCGTTGTCTTTGATATTCAGTTTCCAGATTTTTTCTTTCTCGGAGATGGTGATTTCAACGCGGTTGGCACCGGAGTGTTTCAGGATGTTCGCCAAAATTTCTTTAAACATCAGGAAAATGTTTTGACGGAAATCGAGCGATAATTTTCTGGCGGGATTCTCGACGTTGCTTTGAAAATCGCAGTTCAGGCCGGGAAGAAGCGTGTTGGCCACGTCTTTCATGCGCAGCAATAAATCCTGCATCGTGTCGTATTCAGGATTGGTGAACCAGACAATGTCCTTGATGGAGTTGGCCGTCTGGCCTGAGATGCGATGGATCAGGGCTAAATCTTTTCTTGCTTCTGCGGGAGTCAATTCCTGTTGTTGCATCATTAAACTGAGCAACGAGATGCTCCCCAGGTTGCTCCCGACTTCATCATGTAAATCGGCGGCCAGACGCAAACGCAGTCGTTCCATTTGGCGGACCTGCCCAATTCGTGTGCGGTAAACCAAAACAAACAAGAGCGCAACGGCGGTGAGGACAAGAGCTTTGAACCACCATGTCTCCCAGAAATGCGGCAGTATGACAAAGGCGAGCGAAGCGCCAGTCTCATTCCAGAAACCGTCGTTGTTGCAGGCGAGCACCTGAAACACGTAACGCCCCGGACGAATGTTGTTATAATAGGCTTCGCGCCGCGCGCCCGCGTCCACCCAATCGAGGTCCTCGCCGTGAAGTTTATATTTGAAACGGTTTTTTTCCGGCGCTTGGAAACTTAAGGCGGTGTAATGGAATTCCAATTCGCCGCGACCGGCGGGAATGGTGAGTGCGTGAATGGATGAGTCCCTCCATGAATATTTTTCATTCGCGTCTTCGCGGGAGGATTCATTCGTCTCTTTTTTATCTGCAATAATTTTTTCGATGAAAACGGGCGGCGGCGCGCGATTGATGGGGACGTTGGAATTAGGATCAATCGCGACAAGACCTTTCGTGGTGGCGAACCAAAGCCTTCCATCACGCGCTTTCCACGCGGCTGGTTTGGCGACGCTGTTGCAGACGGTGCTGACCAAGCCGTCCGCTTTGTCATAGGAAATACTCGTGATGGTTTTGATTTTTCCGGAGTCGAAATCGGCGAAGTCTTTTTTAAGGCAGCGAAAAATTCCTTCCTGGCAAGTCATCCAAAAATAGCCGCGATCGGTTTCCAGAATTTCAAAGACGTCATCGCTAAATAATCCCTGCTTCGTCGTGTAGGAATAAAATTTGCCATTGCGAAAACAATTCAACCCGCCGCCTTCGGTGCCGATCCATAAAACGTGGTCCGCGTCTTCGTAAATCGCCGCGATTTTATTTTCGGAAAGTCCTTCGTTGGACGTGAAGGAAATAAATTTCCCATCATTCCATTTGCTCAACCCTCCGTCGGTTCCAAACCAAATCGCTCCTGCGTGATCTTCCAAAATCGCTTTGACCATGTTGCCCGCGAGTCCTTCGTTGGTGGTGTAGGAGGTAAATTTTCCGTCCTTAAAAAGGTTGAGGGCATTGCGTGTTCCAATCCAAAGATTTTTTTGCCGGTCTTCGTGAATGACTTTCACGGCGGAGCCGACCAATCCTTGATCTTTTCCGTAACGAACGGACTCGCCGTTTTGGTAATGATAAAGACCCCCGTCGAAATCCATTCCAATCCAGAAATCCCCTTGGCGTCCTTGATGAAGAGCCAGGATCAACGTGCTTTCCAATGTGTCTTTGACGACATGCGGCACAAATTTTCCATCCTTCAGTTCATGCAAGCCACCGCCCCAGGTGCCCGCCCACATGCTGCCGGAAACATCTTCAAAAACGGACATCACGTTGTAATGGGTCAACCCTTCCTGCTCCGCGTAGGAGCGGAACGGCTTTAATCTCAATCGGCTCAATCCATCTTTGCAGCCGACCCAAATATTTCCTTCTTCATCTTCAATAATGGCGTTGACGTTGTCGAAGGACATTCCTTCATTATTCAATTCTGGAATGGATTGACCCTCTTGAAACCGGCTCAGCCCGTTATAAGAGCCGACCCAAAGATTGCTGCGACTGTCCTGAAAAATCGCGTTGACCCATTTATCTTTTTTTCCGTAATTGGTAAACACTCCGTCGCGGAGCCGGGTTAATCCGTCGTTGCTGCCGATCCAAAGATTTCCCTCGCCATCCCGCCACAGTGCTCGCACCGCGTCATTCAACATTCCTTCCTGAGTGAGCGCGCTGAACAGTGTTCCGTTTCCATTTTTCCAACGAACCAAACCCCGGTCGGTTCCAATCCAGAGATTGCCTTCGGCATCTTCGTCGAGAGCGCGGATCGTCGCGCCTGCGGCCAGCACATTGGTTTGGACACTGGAAAGAAATCCGCGTTTCAGTTGGTAGAGACCTTCGCGCGTTCCAATCCACAGGACGCGATCTTTCGTCTCATAGAGTATTCTTACGTAATCACTGCCGAGACCCTCCGACC
>JBDSYB010000207.1:0-17971 GCA_039925885.1 Verrucomicrobiota bacterium | reverse complement strand
AAATGAAAATGGAGGGAATCGAATACGACAAACGCATGGAAGAATTGGAAAAGCTCGAATACCCAAAACCAAAGCGCGAATTCATTTATTCGAGCTTCAACGCCTTTGCGGAACGCCATCCGTGGGTGGGGCAGGAAAACATCCGCCCCAAATCGATCGCCCGGGAAATGTTTGAACAGTTCCGTTCGTTTGCCGATTACATCAAGGATTACGAGTTGCAGCGTGCGGAAGGAATTCTCCTTCGTCACCTTTCGCGTGTTCACAAAGTTCTCACCCAAACCGTTCCTGACGCCGCGAAAAATGACGCCGTGCGGGAAATGGAAATTTACCTCGGCACCATGATTCGCCAGGTGGACTCCAGTTTGATGGACGAATGGGAAAAAATGCGGGACCCCAACTATCAACCACTCGCGACAACTGAGGTGCGACCACCCGGTGCCGACGAAGCCGCTCTCGACATTACCCGCGATACCCGAAGTTTTACTGCCACCATTCGGAACCAGATTTTTATGTTTCTGCGGGGTCTGGTCATTGGCGATTTTGAGGAGGCGTTGGCCATCCTTGGTTCACCGCAACAGCCTGAGGGGGAACTGTGGACGGCAAAGCGGTTGCACGAAGCTGTCGAGTCCTTCCATGCTGAACACGAATATATTTGCCTCGATCCAAACGCCCGCAACCTTCGGCATACCTACGTGACGCCATCCGAGGACAAGCGTAACTGGCGTGTCCAACAAATGCTGGTTGATCCTGACGAACAAAACGATTGGGTGGCGGAGTTTGAGGTTGATCTGGCGCAATCACGGCTCGCGGGAAAGCCTTTCATTTTTCTTCGTACAATTGGGAAATTGGGATGACAAACAATTCCCAAATTTAATGGAACCCATCAGTTCAAAACTGAATATCTAAAAAATATGTAGGGCGAGATGGTGAAATCATTTGCGCGGTGACGGATTTTGGGCGATGCTTTTTTAAGGAATTTAAAGATATGCAGGCCGAAGAATTTGACTCAATTTTGCAACTCTGCTTCAGTGGCAGAGAATGGCAATACTTGGAAACATCCACGGTCTTTCAGGATGCGTTTATCAACGCCAGCAAAACGTCTGAGGAACTGGCCCGCCTCGCCCAGATTGGAGACGAAATTTTATTTGCTGATGGAAAACGAGAATTTTTTGGAGAACTCCAAAATGCGCGGGGAAAAATAACAAGCGGTGCCAACCAACTGTCTGTCAAAGTGTAAAGTGATCGCGCCTCGGCTTTTTTCATCGCGCGGAATTTATTCCGCTTCAACTCGATAATTTCCCGCGATCATTGCTTGCCGAATGGTTCGCCACATTGAAGCGGACTAAAGTCCCCGCTCCTCCGATCCCTAAGAAGCTGAACCGTTTTTTGACGTCACTTTGGAAAAACTCAAAGAACCGATGTGGGCAATATCAACGATGTGAAAATGGTCCCCTTCCCAAATCACCGCTGTATTCTTACTCGGACTGAATGCAATAACTTCTGGATGCTTCACGGCAATTCTATCGCCGCTGTTCATGTGAATTTGAAATGGTTTGAATGGCCGTTTGTGCAGTGCGTCTTCGAGCTTAATCAGTTTCATTCAATCTGGAAATTGACGTTGCTGATGCATGAGATCGCATCGCCGATTAGGCCATTCGGTGCGGTCGTAAAACAAATGGATAATGCCCTTATGCAAAACGACAACCGGCGCCTCCGCCGTGGTTTGCGAAAACGTTTCGACGCGATGGATGCGTGACCATGTCCGGCCATTGTTCGTGCTGGTCACATAATAAATCGCTGCGCGAGTGTAGGGCTTTAGATAATGTTCCCAAGCCACCACAATTTTCTTTCCTTCGACAGACATGGTTGGCGCTCCGCAATAGGAGAGACTGCCGGATAATTTTCGCTCCTTGACACCAACGGCGTTGCCATCCTGAAGATTGCGATAGAAAACCTGATTGTTTCTTCGCCCAACATCCCAGTCGCCATAAATAAAAAATCCAATGCCTTTCTTTAATCGCGTATCCATCCAACAAAGATGCACAGTGTCAATTTCCGGAACTGCCAAAAAATTGTTTCTAACAGAATCACATAATAATTGAGGCCGTGACCAAGCCGACGAATCAGTCGGTTGAATGGAGACAGAAAGTTCTCTCTGCTTCTGAAGCGTAAATAAATATCTCCGCGAATTCGTTCGACGAACCAAAGTATAAACTTCTTTGTCATCCAGAGGCAGCATCTCCCAAGAAGTTCCTCCGTCCTCGCTTCGGAGCAGTCCATATTTTCCCCCACCGTCACTGTATCCCGTTTGATGAGTGCCAGTGCTTGTTATCCGCTCGACAACATTTTGAATTTGAACGTCGTAAGGGATATAAGCCTCCGAGCCTGAAACAAATCCGGGGCCGCAACCCACTGAGATTTCCTGATGAAAATTTGAACGAGAGTTCAAAACTTTGAATGCATTTCCTACAATCGCATCCAAAAGAATCCTTTTTTCGAGCTCAATCCCTCCTTGCGGGTTCAATTTTACTTTGAGCAAGGTCTGGATCGCCGGAGCTTTCTTGTTGGTGTATTCAAGCTGGCAAAAAAACGCATCCGCACCGCGCGGGTCAATTGCCAGTGGATAAAAAGTAACGTCCTTCAATTGAGGCGAAATTTTTTCCAACCAATGTCCATTTTCGCCAAGGAAATAAAATTTTTTTCCAGATTGAGAGCCGATCGGCTTGTTATTCCAGAGATGGACTGCGAACGAACTAGAAGATTCTTCAACGTGCGTTATCAAAATGGGAGCCGACCATTTCTTGTCAGTGCTCGGCGCGATTAGCATTAAGCCGAATTTAACAACACCGACCACGATCAACCCGGCCAGAAAAATAAAACTTGAACGCGCGGTGTTAAATGTCTTGGGCATAATATTATCCGCGAACTACTCCAAAGCGCGAAATCCTCCCTATCCCAAAAACGCCTCATGCACGGCTTTCATCGCGTGCTCACCTTTTTCCAGATCGATGATGACGGAGATTTTTATTTCGCTCGTGGAAATCATTCCGATGTTCACCCCTTCTTTGGAAAGTGTTTCAAACATTTTCGCGGCAACGCCCGGATGACTTCGCATTCCCACGCCGACCACGGAAAGTTTTCCAATTTTTTCATCGGCCAAAACTTCTTTGTAACCGATTTCGCTTTTCAAATTTTCGATGACTTTTTTCGCCTTGAGCAAATCGGGTTTGTCCACCGTGAATGACAAATCGGTCGCAGGCATTCCGGCGTTGTGGCTGACGTTTTGCACAATCATATCGACGTTAAGGTTCGCGTCGGCGAGCGCTTTAAACACGCGCGCAGCGACGCCCGGTTTGTCCGGCACCGCGACGAGCGTGACCTTGGCCTGGTTTTTGTCGAGCGAGACGCCGCGAATCACGACGCCTTCCATGCTGAGAGTTTCTTCTTTCACAATTGTTCCTGGGTTATCGTTCAAACTGGAGCGGACTTCAAACACGACGCCGAATTTTTTTGCGAATTCCACCGAGCGCGATTGCATCACTTTCGCGCCAAGCCCGGCGAGTTCCAACATTTCGTCGTAAGAAATTTCAGAAAGTTTCTTCGCGCTTTTCACAATGCGCGGGTCAGCGGTGTAAACACCATCGACATCCGTGTAAATCTGGCAAAGGTCAGCCTTCAACGCTGCGGCGAGCGCAATGGCCGTCAAATCCGAACCGCCACGACCGAGCGTGGTGATTTGTCCTTCCATCGTTTGCCCTTGAAACCCGGCGACGATGACCACGCAACCTTCATCGAGAAGTTTATGAACGTGTTGCGGCGTGATATTTTTTATTTTCGCTTTGGTGTGAACGCCGTCCGTCACGATTCCCGCTTGCGCGCCAGTTAACGAAGTCGCGGAAAGTCCCAGCGCATGAAGCGCAATACTCGTGAGCGCGATGGTTTGTTGTTCGCCTGTCGCTAAAAGCATGTCCATCTCGCGCTCGCTCGGCAGCGGCATGATTTCCTTGGCCATTTTAATCAAGCCATCGGTCACACCACTCATCGCCGAAACGACGACAACCACTTGATCGCCTTGATCGCGATATTTTTTGACGCGGGCAGCAACGTTTTTAATCCGCTCAGGACTTGCCACCGAACTGCCGCCGTATTTTTGAACAATCAAGGCCATAAAATTTCCAGAAATGCTGTTCTATCGAATCAGCGAATCCGCAAAAAGGACGGAAATTAGTCAGACGTGTCGCATTTGAAAAGACTGGATTTGAAACAAGCACGTCATTTTTCAGACGACGCGGGTGCGTCGGTCCAATTCCCGGAACGCAAATGCAGGTCGCGTTGCGGAAAGGGAATTTCGATGTCGCTTTCGCGCAACTTGCGTTCGATGGCAAAATATAAATCACTGCGAAAACTGGTCGGGCGATGCGCCATGTGGACCGTCCAAACCGCCAGTTCCAGATTGAGTGCGCTGTCGCCAAATCCGAGAAACCGAACGAGGGGGGGCGGCTCTTTCAAAACGGCATCGTTTTCCAAGGCGACTTCCGGCAAAACGCGCTGCAGCTTTTCCATGTCCGTTCCGTAAGCCACGCCAAATGGCAAACGCAGCCGCACTTTGGGATCACCGTAACTCCAGTTGGTGACCGGATGGGAAATAAAATCGGAGTTCGGCACGATGATCGTGATGTTGTCGTTCGTTACCACAGTCGTGCTGCGCAAATTAATCTTTGTGACTTGTCCGGCGACGCCGCTGACTTCCACGCGATGTCCAATGGCAATGGGACGTTCTGCCAAAATAATCAGGCCGCTCACGAAATTATTGACGATATTTTGCAGGCCAAAGCCCACGCCGATTCCGATTGCGCCTGCGATCACGGCGAGCGAACTCAAATCCAGCCCGACAATTTTCAGCGCGATGAAAAATCCCAGCCCGATAAAGCAATAACCGACAAATCGGCTGATCGCATATTGTAAAGAAGGATCGAAGTGTGTCCGTCTCAAAAGCCGCCGAAACAGCAACTGTCGTAAATGGCGTTCTATCACCAACACGAGAATTCCCAGCACGAGAAGTTGGGTGATTCCGCCCACAGTGAGGTCGCCCTCGCCTAATTTCATCAATGGATAATTCATCCAACTGCTGAATTCGATTCGAAGTTGCTGGAAGGTTTGGTTCATATTTTTCTTTAGGCTCTGCTATTTCGTCCCCCATTTTAAGCCCGCAATCTAAGTATGCGATCAGTTTTGGCAGCGAAAGCTTGTCCGCCATCTCAAAAAAGTTAAACTTAGGCGTGCCAAAAAAAACAGCATCAATAAAAATTCGCGAAGCAACGCGCGCTGATATTCCCGCGTTGATGGCGTTGAACCGCGCGGCCTATCCCACGCTCGCCAGCGAAAATGTGGTCTGGGGCGAATCCCATTTACTCAGTCATCTGCGGGTCTTTCCGCTCGGCCAGCTCGTCGCCGAAGTTCGCGGCAAAATTGTCGGCGCTGTCTCCACCTTGATTGTTGATCTCGGTCCCGATCCGTTGCGACATCATACTTGGGCGGGCATCACGGACAGCGGATATTTTACCAATCACGATTCGCGCGGCGACACACTTTACGGTGCGGATGTTTACGTCCATCCCGATTCGCGCAGTCTCGGAATCGGCCATGCGCTCTATGCCGCGCGCCGCAAACTCTGCCGCCGCTTGAACAAACGCCGCATTCTCGCCGGCGGCCGGCTCTGGAATTATTCCGACCACGCGAAAAATTTTTCGCCGGAAGAATATTCTCATCGCGTCGTGACTGGCGAACTGCGCGATCTCGTTCTCAGTTTTCAATTGCGCGAAGGTTTTGTGTTGCGCGACGTAATGCCGAATTATCTCAAAGATTCGAGAAGTCATAATCACGCCAATCTCATCGAGTGGCTGAATCCAAATTACAAACCGCCGCAAACCGGCGCGAGAAAAGTCCGCGTCGCCTGTGTTCAATATCAAATGCGCAAGTTGAAATCGTTCTCGGATTTCGCCAAGCAAGTGAATTATTTCGTCGATGTCGCTTCAGATTATCAATCTGATTTTGTTCTGCTGCCGGAGTTGTTCAGCGTGCAATTACTGTCACAGACGGAAGCAAAATCGCCGCAGGAAGGAATGCGCAAACTTTCTGAATACAAAGAAAAATTTGTCGAACTGATGAAAGGTCTGGCGGTGAAACATGGAGTGACCATTATCGCCGGAAGCCATCCCACGCGCGAAGGCGGAAAGTTGTTGAATGTCTGTTTCGTCTGTTTGCCCAGCGGTGAAGTGATGCAACAACCGAAACTTCACATTACGCCCAACGAACGCAAATGGTGGGGCATCAGCGGCGGGAACACGTTGCAAGCCATCGACACGCCCACCTGCAAAATTGGCGCGCTTATTTGTTACGACATTGAATTTCCCGAAGCGGCGCGTTACCTCGCCGATCAAGGTGCGGAAATAATTTTCGTTCCGTTTTGCACGGATAATCGCCAGGGCTATTTGCGTGTGCGCTATTGCGCGCAGGCGCGAGCGATTGAAAATCAGATTTACGTCGCCCTCGCGGGCAACGTCGGAAATCTCCCCGACGTGGAAAACATGGACATTCAATACGGCCAGGCCTGCGTGCTTACGCCCTCGGATTTCGCGTTCGCGCGCGACGGCATCAAGGCTGAGGCGGATTCCAACGAGGAAACCGTGCTGATTTGCGATCTGGATTTAGACGATCTGCATCAATCCCGGAGCGGCGGCACAGTGACACCACGATTGGATCGGCGCGGAGATTTATTTCAAGTAACCGCCACGTTTTCAGAACTGAGCGGGGCAAATTCCAAGTCGCAGGAAGGGCCGCTTGGAGATCAGCCTAAAGTAAAATTAGTGGCAAAAGTTGCCGCAAAAACAAAGGCTGTCTGAGCGGCTTTTATCAAAGCCATGTATGCGGGCGAAGGTTTCTCGTCGCTCGAAAAAACTAAACCTCTCCAAGAACGCGCTTTCGCTCGCGCCGACCGCCATGCAACTTAGCGGACTTTCACTGCGTCGCGAGATCCGGTAAAATGATTGCAATCTCATTTTGACCAACGGACGATTTTATTGGTGATTCTTTCGTCCTTCGGCAACATGCGGCGCGATGCATCCATCACACAACCAACCTAGGCTGGGTTTAATTTTTGAAGCCGTTTCAGAATGAAAGCCTCACGATGATTTTCCGCAAAGAAAAACGAGACGATTTATGACGTGGCAAATGCTGTTTGTCTTTGCACTGCTGGCCGGAACTTTCGCGCTGATGGTCTGGGAAAAATTTTCCCTGGATATTGTCGCGCTCGTCGCGTTTTCCGCGCTGCTCATCGCGGGCATTTTGACGCCGGCAGAAGCCTTCAAGGTTTTTAGCAACGAGGCCGCCATCACGGTCGCCTGTATGTTCATTCTCAGCGCCGCACTGGAACGAACTGGTGTCATCGAAAACATCGGCCATCACCTGAACCGGCTTGTTGGTAAAAGCGACCTCACTCTGTTGCTCGTAATGCTTCCCATTGCGGCCGTTATTTCCGCTTTTGTCAATAACACTCCCGTCGTGGTGGTGTTCATGCCCATTATGATTTCACTCGCGGCGGCGCGCGGATTGAAACCTTCAAAATTATTAATGCCGCTTTCTTTCGCATCGATTCTCGGCGGCACCTGCACACTGATTGGCACTTCGACGAATATTCTTGTCAGTTCTGCAGCACACCAAATGGGCCAGCCCCCACTCGGCATGTTCGAGTTCACGAAATTGGGCGTGCCGCTGACGGTCGTCGGGTTGGTTTATATGCTCACCGTGGGCCGGAAATTATTGCCCGCCCGCGAAACACTTGCGACGCTCCTGCAATCCACCGAGAGTAAACAATATCTTACCGAAGTCGTCATCACCGCCGAATCGCCCTTGATCGGGAAACGTTTGACCGAAACACCTTTGGCCAATCAGCCCAAAGCCCGTGTCCTCGAAGTTTCGCGTGGCGACAATTTACTCACCGCGCCCCTCAACAAAATTGTGCTGGAACAAGGTGACCGTTTGCGCCTTTCCACCGCGCTGACTTCTGTCATTGACATCAATAATCTGGCAGGCGTCGAAATCATGCCCAAATCCAAGCTCGGTGTGGAATTGGCCGGGTCACAGAAAGCGGCGGTCGCCGAGTGTGTTGTCGCCCCTCACTCCAGTTTGTACGGACGCAGCGTGCGCGAAGTAAATTTTCGCCGACGCTACGGCGTATTGGTTCTGGCCGTGCATCGCAAGGGCGTCAACCTGCGCGCAGATTTCGCGGATGTGAAATTGAAATACGGCGACACACTTTTGGTGGAAGGCCCGGAAAGTACCGTGAGCGAACTGCGGGGCAACCGCGATTTTCTTCTGTTACTCGACGTGCCACACACGGCGAAACGCTGGCCGAAACAATGGATTGCTCTGGCCGCCGTTGCCATGGTCGTCACTCTTGCCACGCTGCACGTGATGCCCATCGCTGCGCTCGCGATTTTTGCCGCACTGTCCGTCATCGTGCTTGGCTGCATCGATGTGGAGGAAGCGTACCAATCCGTGGACTGGAAAATTATTTTTCTTATTTTCGGAATGCTCACGCTCGGTTTGGCGTTGGAAAAAACCAAAGGGGCGGAAGTCATCGCGCACGGCATCATTCGCGGTTTCGGTTCCTGGGGACCGACGGTCGTGCTATCCGCCGTGATTTTAATCACATCAGTGCTAACCAATTTTTTGTCGAACAATGCAGTCGCCGTCTTGCTCACACCCATCGCCGTTCAATCCGCCGTGGCACTGCACGTCAATCCGCGACCGTTTATAATCGCAGTACTCATTGGAGCTTCGGCCTGTTTTGCCACGCCCATCGGCTATCAAACGAACACGTTGGTCTATGGCGCGGGCGGCTATCTCTTCCGGGATTTCATCAAAGTGGGTTTGCCCTTGAACCTGCTGCTGTGGATTCTCGCCTCGCTCCTGATTCCATGGCTCTGGCCGTTCCAAATTTGAGCCGTCAGAAAATCTCGAAATTATTTCCGGCCCATAATTGAATCGATGTAAGTCAGCCATCTCATACCGACCAGCAGACGCGAGCGCAGTTTCAATTGTTCCCGGACACTTCGCATAAGAATATAGACATATGTTGTCGCGGAATATTTCCGAATTTTCCCAACCAATTTGAAGCCGTCGAACTCTGCGCCAAAGCGTTGATCGGTAATAATAAACCTAGCCGGATGAATCTGAAATTGTTTCCACAAATCCTGTGCGGAACGAAAAGAAGATGCGTTTACTCCGTCGAGAACAAGTTGATCCTCGACTCGTGAACACTCCTCGCGGTTGCGAATTGCTATGTAAACGTTGATAGACTTGATGCTGGCGATATCAATATTGCGTGACGTCACTCAACGGTTTTCATGTTTCTCAATCAAGTAATTCCTGAATTTTTCATATTCTGCATCCGTGCGGTCGAAGTCTTCGGGCATGTTGTTCATTGCTTCCATTGCCGCCGGAACGTCGGGAGAAAAGCCGATCGTCTTTTCGATTTCTTCGGGGAACTTCGCGGGGTTTGCGGTTTCGAGAATCACCGCTGGCGAATTTCCGATGGGTTCGATTTCCAACCAATCCAGAAAACCACGCCACGCGACTGCGCCGTGCGCTTCGAGTAGTAATTCGTATTTGTTCCAGACTTCGCGGATCGTTTCCCGCGTGCGCTCGTCGGAAACGGAACTGGAAAATATATCGCGCCGCATCGAAGCGAGGTCGGGCATTTGATGAATTTTCCCCGTTTCATCCATGCGCCCGCCATAAACGGCAACGAGTCGCGCGAGGTTGCTCGGATGTCCGACATTCATTGCGTTGGAGACGGAGTTGCGAGAAGGTGAAATTTTTTCGTAATGACCCGTTGCGAGAAAACGCGGGAAGGCGTCGTTGTCGTTCACCGGCGCAATTAATTTTTTAATCGGCAAACCCATTTGTTTTGCAACGACCGCGCCCATCATGTCGCCAAAATTTCCGCTGGGCACGGAAAAGACGACTGCCTCGCCCGGTTTTGCGACGCGCGACGCAGCATAAAAATAATAAACGCTCTGCGGCAACAAACGTCCGATGTTGATGGAGTTCGCGGACGAAAGCGGAATGTGCTGCAACGTGGGGTCTGCGAAAGCGCGTTTCACCATCGCCTGGCAATCGTCGAACTTGCCGTCAATCGCCACGGTGCGGACGTTGTCGGCGAGCGTGGTCATCATCTTGCGTTGCGACCGGCTCACTTCGTCGAATGGAAACAACACAATGACGCGCACATTAGGAATTTTATGAAATGCGTGTGCCACCGCTGCGCCGGTATCGCCGCTCGTCGCAGTGAGAATCGTGAGTTGTTGTCCCGTCTCGCGCAAAAAATGTCCGAACAAACGCGCCATCATTTGCGCGGCAAAATCTTTGAACGACGCCGTTGGTCCTTGATCGAGTCGCATCACGTGGACGCGGTCGTAAGTTTTCTCCAGCGGAACAACGAAGTTGTAAGCTTCGCGGCACATCGCGGCGAGCGCGGCGTCTGGAATGACTCCAGCGGTAAAACGCGACAAAACGCGGAAGGCAATTTCGTGATACGGGAGAATTGCGAACTCGGCAATTTCTTCCGGCGTGAGGCGCGGAAATTTTTCAGGAAAATAAAGTCCGCGATCCGGCGCTTGGCCGATGAGCATCGCGTCGCGCAGGTTGACTGCGGGTGATTGTGCATTGGTGCTGCGAAAAAGAAGTGAGGCCATGAAGTTTTTTAATTTTTAGTGGCCAATGAACACTTCGAGTTTTTGGCCGTAAACGCGCTCGAACAAACGCGCTCGCAGTTCATCGGCGGGCAAATTTTTTGGCAATGACGCCAGAATCATTTGCCGGGCAGCGTCAAACATCCGCGCGCCCATGACAAAACGATCGCTTGCTGATCGGGCCATCAGCCGTTCATGTATCATTTCTTCGATTTCTGGAGCTGTGTCATTCATGCGAACATTCTTGAAGCAGATTATTCAGCCCAAGTTTCACAGTCCAGTCTTGCAGATACTTTTGGTCATAACCGGTTCTCACGAGATTCCGGACGTCCCGCAGTTGCGTTTCGGAGTGCGAGTCCTTTGCCCATTCCAATTTTGAAATGATCAAATCCTCCTTGCTGACAATCCACGTTTCAAAATCATCAATTTGAATCCGTTGTCGCCGACCAAATTCTGCGACGCGATAATCCGTCCGCTTTTGAACAATGCAATCGATCTTAATCACAGTCTCGTTGTGAATCAGATGAAACATGGACAGGTTCGAAATCGACGCGCTCACTGCGTCGCGCGAAACGTAATAATCCATTCCGAAAATACGAGTGACCGTATCAACGTCCTTTAGGGCCAGAGCAATCACGATGTCGATGTCGCGTGTCATTCGCGGTTCGGCGTAATAGTTCATCGCCATCGAGCCAGTGAGTATGTAGGCGATTCCCGCGTGATCAAATCTTTGCGAGACTTCGCGCACAATATCGATTTCATTTCTCATCGCGCTGCGGCATCAATCAAAATTTTCCACGCGGAACATCACCGGCTTGCCTCTGACCGTCGAAAGTTTGGCAATTTTTGTGAGCGCTTTTTGCATCGCGGCATTCGTGGCGTCGTGAATCATCAGGATGAGCGGTACGCTTTCTCCTTCGTGTCCTTCGGGTTGGATGACAGACGAAATACCAATCTTCGACGCAGCAAGAATCGCGGAAATTTTCGCCAGCACGCCGGGTTTGTCCGCGACGCTCAAGCGCAAGTAATAGCGCGATGTGATTTCTGCCATCGGAACAACCCGGCTTTTTTTCGCGTGCGCAATAAATGGCGGCACGCGAACTTTTCCACCCATTTTCAAATCCAATGCCGCATCGGCCACATCACTCAACACTGCGCTCGCCGTCGCATCTTTGCCCGCCCCGCGTCCGTAGAAAAGTGTATCGCCGACCACGTCGCCGCGAACAAAGCACGCATTGAACACACCGTTAACGCTGGCGAGAACGTGCGCGTTCGGAATAAGCGTTGGATAAACAGAAACCTGAACTCCAAATTTGCGATTGGTAGGGCGCGTCACTCCGTGCGCGCCGATTCCGACGGCGCGCAAGGGACTGACGCGCCCTACCTCAATTTGTTTCGCGATGCCGAGCAATTTAATTGTGTAACCAAGTTTCTCGGCAAACTGCATATCGATCTTCGACACGTCACGGATTCCTTCCGTGTGAATCTTGTGATGATCCACCCAGAATCCGTGCGCGAGCGAAGCGAGAATTCCGATTTTGTGTTGCGCATCCTTTCCGTCGATGTCGAGGTCCGGCGGCGTCTCGGCGTAACCTTGTTTTTGCGCATCGGCGAGAACGTCTGCGAAATCCGCGCCTTCCTGTTTCATGCGCGAGAGGATGTAATTGCACGTGCCGTTCACGATTCCGTAAATCGCGGGAAATTGATTCGCCACAAAACCTTCACGCAACGATTTAATGATGGGAATGCCGCCGCAAACGCTGGCTTCGTAATAAAGATTCGCGCCACTCTTTGCGGCAGCCGCGAATAATTCCGGGCCGTGCGCCGAGAGCAAAGCCTTGTTCGCCGTAACAACCGTTTTTCCTTTTCCCAACGCGGAAAGAATCATCGTCCTCGCGATGCCAGTCCCGCCGACGAGTTCGATGATGATTTGAATATGCGGATCGTTGACGACGTTCTGCCAATCAAGCGTCATCAATGATTTTGGAATTTCATAAGGCCTCGGTTCATCAAACGCCTTGACCGCGATTTTGCGGAAATTCATTTTGACGCCGAGCCGCGATTCCATGAGCGCGCCGTTGGTCTGGAAAGCGCGAAAAACGCCGCTCCCCACAGTGCCGCCACCGATCATTCCGATATTGATTTCGCGCATGAGGCGCAGAGAGTGCCGAGGTTTGGCTGGGGCGACAATTATTTTTTCAGTCACGGATAGCACAGATGAACACGGATAAGAAAATTAGAGTTCGTCTATCTCCAAAGAACTCGGCAGAAAATCTTCTGAAGCAAATCCGTTGAAACCCATTTCAACATCGTCATCAAAAAAAAGTTTTCCAAAGCGGATTTTGATTCCGAAGCCTCCGATCATTCAAAGCCGTAAGCGAAGTTATGGAGTCCAGTTGTGATAAACGTCAGCGTAGGCGCAGCGTTTTTCCCGCGCCACTTGCTCAGTCGCGAGCGCGCACTCTGCTTGAGTTCTCCTGTTAAATGAGTTAATAAATCTTCCATGAGCGCGCTTGAATCCATCGTGGAAGAACTCAAGACCCTGACGCCAATGAAACTGGCCGTGGCGGCCGACTACATCCACCACCTCAAGTCCAGCACCGATGCGGAACCGCGACGCGCGCTTGATCGTGCTTACGGTTGTCTCACGGAAGAAGAAGCCTACTCGATGGAGAAAGCGATTGAAGCGAACTGCGAAAGGATCGATGCCAGCGAGTGGTGATGTCCTATTGGATACGTCCGTTGTCGTTCGCTATTTCAGGAAAGACGCCGCTATTCACCAGCAAATCCAAGACCGCTCGACTCTATATCTGCCGCAAACCGCGCTGGGAGAACTTTACTGCGGCGCTTACCTCTCGACAAATCCAGCCAAAGCCTTGGCAGAAATCACCAGCTTTCTCTTCGCCGTCGTTGTTGTGTTTCCCCGCGTTTCCACCGCGGATCGCTACGGACAAATTCGCGCCGCGCTATCGAAAGCCGGGACGCCGATTCCTGAAAATGACATTTGGATTGCCGCGATTGCGCAAGAACATCAATTACCCTTGGCCGCGCGGGATAAACATTTTGACGTTATTTCAGATTTACGGGTTTTGAAGTGGTGAGCTTCACAATCCCATTCGCGTCAACACTTCAAAAAAAATCCAATGCCCGAAGTCGTTGGGGTGATTGATGTTGTTCGCCAGCAAATCTTCCGGTTTTTTCTTCGATTCAATCGCGAGCCAGTTGTGATAAATGTCGGCGAAGGCGCAGCGTTTTTGCCGCGCCAATTGTTCGGTCGCGAGCGCGTAGGCTTCCATGTTGTGTGACCCGTAATGCCATTTCGGATTCGGCGGAAACGTGGAGCAGAGAATAATTTCTGAGCCAGTCTCCTTGCGAATGCGGTCAATCATCGTCGCGAGGTTGTTGGTGAAGGTTTCGAGCGGCGTGCCGAATCCAGCAATGTTATGGTCATTCATCCCAAAGGCAATCAACACGAGATCCGGTTTTTGGTTGAGAACTTTCTCCGCCAATCGTGCCAGACCTTCGCTGGTTCTATCGCCGCCCGTTGCGCCGTTGATTGCTTCGATTTTCGTGCGCGGATATTTGTGCTGAAGCGCATCGGCCCAGCGTTGCCAGAAAATAAGCTTCGGTTCCGTCGCCTCGCCGCCCGCAATGATGCTGTCGCCAAACACGATAATTTTTACCTCGCCGCCGCGCTGAAGTTTTTCGTGAGTCTTGGAAAGAAACTCGATTTGCGAGGCCTGTTTCGGCCAATCGTTTTTATCTTTAATTTTGTAATCAATGAAGACAAAGAACTTCCCGTTGCCGTAAGCCGGAAATTTTCCGTGATCGAAATCCTCCACGCCGAACAGCGCATTCGTGCGAAAATCCGGGATGCGCGATTCTGCGGTCCGGCGAATCTGTCCGCGCTTATTATCCACGATGTAATCGCGGCCTGCTTCATAGTGGATCGTTTGCGGAAGGTTGTCGCGATAGGTGCTGCGAACTGAAATTGGCTGGTGACGAATCGGAGTGAAAGCAAGGTGCGCGGGTTCCTGTCCAACAAGAACCGAGGATTCGGTGAACTGCCAATGTTGAGGAGAAGACGCTCGATGTGCGCAACTCGTTAGCATGAGCGCCGCAATTCCAATTAGAGTTGAAGAAGGGTGAAAAATAATGTTCCTGTTCCTTCTGCGAACTGAGCGCATTTGCATTGGGTTAATCATGTTTTTTAGAATGAAGAATTTTTTGCGCGGCTTTTTCGATAGATTGCACCAGTTGCCTCGGTTGGGTTGCAATAGCGTCGCCGCCCCAACCCAAAATCCAACGCTCGATCTCCGCGAGGCTGGAAAGCGACAGGCGCAATTCCACGCCGCCATTTTTCAATTCAATCAATTTCTGGGAGTCATGCCATTTTTTTTCGCGGATATAATCGGCTACGGTTTGATTAAAACGAATGACGACATCAAACTGGCCTTCCGCCGAATGCACCCCGAAACTGTCGCGCAGGCGTTTTTCCATGGAAAATTTTTGAGGACGAACGAACGTTTGGCCCGTTTTTTCGAGAGACTGCACACGCGCCGGGACGAAAGTGCGAATGGCTTTTCGGTCATGATCGTAAGCAAACAAAAACCATTCGCCGTTGACGTTGGCCAAATGATAAGGGTCGATTAAGCGCGTCTCTGTCTCCTTTTTTCCGGGCTTGCGGTAGATCAATTTTAACTGGTGCTTTTGGGAGGCCGCCTTGGCGAGTGCGTCAAAAATTTCCAGGTTTAAAATTGGCTCCGCAGTGGTGCGGAAGGAAATCGTTTGTTCCCACTCCGCGAGATTGAGCGAAACTGTGTCGGGCAACGATGAGGCCATTTTGCGAAAAGCGCTGACGAGAGGTTTTTCGAAAGTAGTGCCGCGATATTGTTGCAGGGCTTTTTCGGCGACGAGCAGGGCGAATAATTCTCCTTCAGTGATTTGTAAGGTTGGAAACGCGTTGACTTTCTCCGTGTAAAAATAGCCTTTGCGCGAGTTGTCAAATTCCCACGGCAACTCGAAACGGTCGCGCATGAATTCCAGGTCGCGATGAATAGATTTGGTGCTGACTTCCAGTTGGTTCGCTAGCGTGGTGGCGTTGGGAAATTTCTCGGACTGGATCGCTTGATGAATTTTCATCATCCGCTCCAGGGGCGGCCGCGAAAGGGGCATGGGAGACAGTTTTGTCCGCGATTTCATTGCTTCGTATCGCGAGGCCCGCGCGGAAGTGGAGCGCTGTTACTGCTGTAATTTGGACAAAAGTTCTTCGTTAGTTTTATGCTTTTTTAAGGCAGCGAGCAACGTTTCCATCGCTTCAACCGGATTCAAATCCACCATCGTGCGGCGCAACTTCCGAACGGCTTCCATCTGTTTCGGGTTGAACAACTTTTCTTCTTTGCGGGTTCCGCTTTTAGGAATGTCGAGCGAAGGAAAGATGCGGCGCTCGGAAAGTTTTCGGTCGAGGATCAACTCCATATTGCCCGTGCCTTTGAATTCCTGGAAAATAAGTTCGTCCATGCGCGACCCGGTATCGACGAGTGCGGTCGCGATGATTGTCAGGGAACCGCCTTCCTCGATTTTTCGGGCGGAGGCGAACATTTTGCGCGGAATTTCCAACGCGCGCGCATCCACGCCGCCAGTCATTGTGCGACCACTGCCGCCGTGCGCGCTGTTGTAGGCGCGAGCGACGCGGGTAATCGAGTCGAGCAGCACAAATACATCTTTGCCGCTTTCCACCATGCGACGGCAACGCTCAATTGTGAATCGAGAAAGGCGAACGTGCGTTTCAATATCCTGATCGTTCGAGGAAGCAACCACTTCAGCTTTCACCGAGCGTTGAAAATCAGTGACTTCTTCCGGGCGTTCATCAATCAACAAAACAATGACATGAACCTCAGGATGATTCGTCGTAATCGCATTCGTAATTTGTTTGAGAATAGTCGTTTTACCGGTGCGTGGCGGAGCGACAATCAAACCGCGTGTGCCGCGTCCAATCGGTGTCACGAGATCAATGATCCGGGTCTCCAACAAATCCGGCGAGGTTTCCAGATTGTATTTTTCAATCGGATCAATGGTCGTTAAATTTTCGAACCGCACCGCTTTGGTATATTCTTCGAAAGGAGCGTCGTTGACTTTTTCAACCGATTTCAACTGGGGGCTGTTGCCACGATGAGGAGGCATTGTCTGCCCGGCGACCAGGCAACCTTCGCGAAGAAAATTCTTTTTGATCATGTCCGGCGTGACGAAAATGTCGCTCGGTTTGGGATGAAAGTGGTTTTCCTTGGTGCGAAGAAAGCCAAAACCTTTTTCGGAAATTTCCAGATAGCCGGAACCAAAATCCGGCGTGCCATTCGGCTCATTACTCATATTTTTTTGTGCATTTATCGAAAAGTCTCTTCCAGGTTTAACCTTTGGAATTTAAGAATTTGAATGAGGAACCGCTGCCCGCCCGAACTGCCAACAAGGTTTACTCCGAGCAATGGTTTGACCTTCGACGCGGTAACTATTAGGGACAAAAGTCCGGCAGCGCAATGCTTAATTTGTAATTTCCTTTGCCGATGTGATTCGTCAAGTCTCGGGACGGTTTATTGTTCTTTATTCATGCTAGAGTTCATTGGTCGGTTTATGAGCCGCTGGCGATTATCTTTAAAGTGCTGCCTGCCGACTGAAAAAGAGAGAAAGCTTTTGCATGAAGCCTCGAAATCTTTTACAGTAAGCGGTAATGCATTCCCGCTCTTTATCGTTCGTTCTGATGGCGCTGCTTTCACAAGCTTTTTTACCGGCCCTTTCTTTGCTTGCTGCCACGGATGATGAGAACCTCTACGAAAAAGTGCAGCCCACTCCGCAACCCCCTGACAGGGCAGAAGAACCAATTCCCAATAATGCCCAAAGAACTGAATTGACCGCGTCCCCTTTGCTGGTAGGCCCCATCACTCCCTCAGCCACTCAGCCGTTGGGAACATTATCCGGAAGAATTGTTTTTATGAGTTGTGGCCATGGTTGGACGTATGGAACGGCCACCGGTGGAACTTATTGGCGGCTGCAACGCGGCACCGGCAATGGGATGAACGAAGATTACGGCAACGTTGATCAATTAAATCTTTTCGCGATGTATTGTTTTAATGCGGGTGCCACGGTTGTTCCGTTTCGTCCGCTGGGTCGTCAAACGAATGAGGCGGTGCTGGATAACATTTCACCAAACGTGAGCTTCGCGG
>JBDSYB010000206.1:0-16208 GCA_039925885.1 Verrucomicrobiota bacterium | reverse complement strand
ATGCTCCGCGCCTATGTATAACAACAAAGAACAAACACCGTTACGGTTGGATGTCTCCGTAGCCACAGGTATTTCGCGGTGGACGTTTCGGTGTTTTGGGCACACCTCCTCCGAAGCCCTTAAGATGTAAATCTAGAGTTAAACTGTCTGGCGCTGTCGCCATCTCAAACTGAGTTGATAGGTGCGTCCTATAGACGCTGTTATGTTTCATCACCCGTTAGTCACTATGCTCATCTGTTAACAAAGCAAAAACCCCTGCTCACTTTCGGTAAGCAGGGGTTAGAAATTACTTTGTCTAGTTTCTTACCTGCTCACCTCATGGCTATCCGTATTATTTTCAGCTCTATGTCCCAAGCTATTGGATAGGCCGGGGTAAAACACACTACCTTCGCGCCCTGGGCTACGACGAGTCGCAATAGCGACTGACATCGGCCAGGCGGGCTTGGTTAATATGTTCGTGCAGGTTTTCATTTGCGTGTAGAACCTACTAGGTGGATAAGAGAAGTGTCAACAAATATTTAAAAAATATTTCACATTCACCTATCCGGATGGATGGGAACTGTCGAACTAAGGCGGGGGTAAGAATACGTGATGAGAGGTAGCTGCCCTCATTTTCCGAAAATAGTTTTAGACTAACTAACTTCACTTTCGACAACCTACTCTAGGATATTATTACCACGATGGAAATTTTTACAGGCTTTGAGAAGGCATGAAATTTGAGCCGGGCTTTCAAACTTTCAACAATATAGAGCATTTAAGATCCTTTGAAGGGTTCGTTAAATGATTCTGCAGCTTCAAGCCACAAGCTTGCCACGGGTTGCATTTCCCGCTCAGGCATTGCCAGTGCGTCCGTTCTTCGGATTGTCGGGCAGTCAGTTCGGTTGTAGGGTCAGGCATGGCAGAAACCGCTGTGTTTTTCGTTGCGCTTCAAGGCATGGAAAAATTGCTCCGTAACCACCCAGACTGCGGGTCCCGGCGGTGAAGGTCAGCGGCCAGACTCGTGACGAATTCTTCGATCAAGTCATTCGCGAACAAACGGGAGGCCTGGCGAAAGGCGGTGCGCGAGGAAAACAAACCTGTTGAATCCAAGTCGGCTCAAGTCCCGCGAGAATTCGGCGTCAGGGAAAATTTTCGGCAAAAAAGATTTCTCGTAGCTCGATTCCGAATTGATTGCAGAAGTCAAAAAACTATACCCCATTTCAAATGGATCAACGGGCGATCAAGTTAGAGTTCTGGATAAAGGAACTGCAGATGGACGCAATTCGCTGGCTTTTTCGTCCCGCATTTGAACGCCTAACTGCGAAAAGTGAATATGTTTGGAAATGCCGTGTTTCGGGAGGTGATAGAAACGGCTTTGTAAATCGACGTGAGTCATTGAAAAAACGGTTAATTTCGCTTAATTGAGCTAAATCACCAAAACGAACAACTTGTCCGCCAAGACTCAAATGCTGTAAATCTGCCGATAACTTGTTCGTTTCCAACTGTTCCGAGTTCCAAAACTTGAGTCTAAACTCCAAAGCCAGCCCGGAGGCTGGTCTTTCAAACTTTAAATGTAAAGAGCTTTTAAGAACCTTTGAAGGGTTCGTTAAATGATTCTGCACCTGCCATGCAAACGCTTTGCACGGGGCGCATTTCCCGCTCAGGCATTGCCAGCGCGCCCGGTTCTTCTGAACCACGGGCGATCCGTTCGGTTGCAGGCTCAGGCATGGCAGGAAAATTTCTCAGCGCTCGTCTGCCGTTCGCTTTTTCTGGTCTGGCCAGGGCTTGAGCCAGTAATTTGTCGGAAGGGATAACGCCCTCTGCAATGGCTCGTTTTAATTCAGCAATGGCACTTTTTCACGGCCCTCTTTGCTCGCCAGATAGCGCGCTTTTTTCACGGCAAATTCGATCCCGGCCAAACACTTTTCTGAAGCTTTGGCGTTTTGAGCCAGTTTCCTGATCGTGTCTTCGTTGCCTTCTGGAAGAAATATTTTTGCAACGGCGCACAGATCGGAATCACTGAGCGAGTCTGGCAGTTTGCGATAATCGGCGATCCGGCCTTTCAGTTGGCTGCTCTGCCATCCGCTGCGTCTTTCGTTGCGCTTCAAGGCATGAAGAAATTGGTCCGTCACGATCAAAACAATTGGCACGCCCGCATTGACGATTGAGAGAACCCAACTCACTCGAAACGGAAGAGCTTCCCGATAATTGGTTTGCGGAAATCAAAATTGCGACTCATCCAGGCACAACAACAAATCACCCGTGCGCAAAACGCTTTCAATTCTATCTCGTAATTCGTGCGCCTTGTGATTCAGGTTTGAACTCAGGCCGAGGGCCTTTGCAATCACGCGGAAAAATCCAATATCGCTGTCGCCGGGAGGCACTTCTGCAAAACGCGCCTGGCCTATATGCGTCTGCACCCAATTCTTTGCGGCGGTGCTTTTGCCAGTGCGAGCGCGGCCATCCACAAGAACAAGGTCGCGGGAATGAAGCGAATAATCCATCGCGTCGTGGACGGTCTTCGCTAATCCCGTTTTGACAATTTTTCCTGCCTCAATCGCCGCGAGTTCTGCGTAATGTTCAAAGAGCGATTCGATCAAATCAGGGAAATACCAAGGGCCGTCATCCAGTTTGATTTCCGGGTTCAAGCAAAGTTCTTCGATAAACGATTCAAGTTTGCTTTCCGCAAACGCTTCGCATTCCTCTTTGAATGTTTTGGCCGAAAAGGATTGCGGCAAAGCGTCGCGGCGCGGTGAAGATCGGCCATCATCGAGCACATCGACTAAATCACTTCCGAGAGTACGCAAAATTTCGGAATCCCAAAAATCTTTTGACGGCACATCCTTGCGAATTTCTTTCGTGTCCTGAATGGAAAAAGTTTTTTTCTCACAGTAGCTGGGTTTCAGCATGGTGCGCGTGGCGATGCGATCACGGAATCGCTCAATCAAAATTTCGGAAAGTTTTTTCAACCCGATTTTGTGGGAGTCGGCTTGTATCCTGTAAATCAATTCGCGCTTTTTGGAAGATTTCTCAACGCTGCAACGGTGCGCCACAATGTTTGCCATCAATCCAGTTTGAAATTCCGCGCTGGACATGAAACGTTCCTGGCGCGGTTTGCTGCCGGGTTCTGCTGTTCGCGTGGAACTCATTCGTCATCCTTTTGGTTGAGCATTTTTGAAAGCTCATCGGCAGCTTCGATAGTTTCGACGCGGGCGCGTGAAGGCATAACCGCGCCGAGTTTGCCGAAAGATTTTCGAGCGCGGGCTTGCATCTGGCTTTCTTTTTTCGCTTCGACTTTTGATGACTCGATGGCTCGACCAAGTTCAGCGGCATTGGCGGAAACAAAATTCGGGCGGTAAAGGTGAACGGAGTTAGCTTTTAAAATTCTGTAACGAGTTTTTGCATATTTTTGATGCTCTTCGTTTCGCGCCAACTCGCGTTCCAAAATTTCCTGCGGCGCATCCATCGCGGGGACTTCTTGCGAGCGGTGGATACAAAACGCATTTTTCCGGTGCATATCAGTGACGGTTAAAATTTCTGGAAGATCGGGATCAAACCACGCCAACGCGCGCTGCCCGCGCAAACGACCCGTCATTTCGTTTTTGTAATTGTAAACTTGTTTGCCGAAGCGAAGCGTTATTCCGTTTCCAGTAACGCTGATTGGCCGCTTGTGGCTGGCGAGAAGATAGCGGCAGGAAGCGTCCAGTTTGATTGGCGGATCGGAAAAGTTTTGGAATTTGAAATACGCATCATCCGGGGAAAGCCCTTACGTCATTTTTCCATTTTGCGGCGCGGCGTTGTATTGCTCGCAAATTTCATGCAACCGATTTTCCCATTGATCCAAATTGTAGAGATGCTCGGCTGGATGAATTTTTTTCGTTTCAACTTGCAGCTTCAGCTTTTGAAAACGTTCGTAGCGGTCGTGGCGTTCGTCGCGCCCAGCGAAACCCGGTTCACCGTCCAATAAATCCTGCAACATGCCGATGACGCGCTCGATTGGTTTTCCTCTTGGAAGGTCTGCGTGGCGAAATCTCAAATTCAATTCGCCCAATCCTGTTTCCACTTCATCTGTTGAAAGTGGATCGGCTTTGGCATCGCCCTTCAAAATTTTTGAAGTGCGCCAAATTCCGTTTTCCAGGTAGAAGCCTTTTCTCGGCAACCCGAATTCGTCAGCGGTTTTCGTTATCAGCGTTCGGATGGCGCGGGCGTTGTAGTTGCGCTCTGGCAGGAAAGCGAAATTCAAAATGCGCAAGGAACGCAAATCAATCATCGGCAGAAATTGCCCACGGATTAAATCAAACCAGCCGTTGCCATCAGGAGCATAAAAATAAATGCCAAGAGTGGCGTCGTCGCTCTGCCACCAGTCGCCAGCGTGAACGCCAGACCAATCGCGCAAGATATGCGCGCCGTTCAATTTGTGTTGGCGCGGGCCGTGATGAATATCGTTCAGCAACTTAACTTCATGCGTGGCTAAATCTCGGATGGCTTTTGGAACGTGCGATTTGCTGGCTGGATTGTGCAGATAATAACTCAGGATTTCTTCGCTGAGTTGCCCGCGCTGACATAATTCGCGCCATGCCTGGGAAATTCGCCCGCCGCAATTGAATCGGGCGTGCGCAATAATTTTATCGCGGTCCACTTCGCTGATTTCGGGCGCGCGAAAATTTCCAGAATTTTCTTTGCGGCCATCCGCCAGCGCGGAAACTTTCCTGGCGTTCTCAGTCCAACGTGCATATTTACGATTCCACGCCACCCGAAGCGCGTTGCCTGATTCAGCCAGGCGCGGCGCGTTCTTTTCAAAAAATTTCAACAGGGCGAGCTTTGCCTTCTTTGGCTTTTTTCCGCCTGCAACTAAATCATCGAGCAAATCAAAACTGGATAACCAGAGATTTTTAATCTCCGAATCCGTTGGCTCTGCCGGATTTTTGAAAGCGGAAATGATTGTTTGCAGCGGGCGAAATTCATCTGCGCAAAGCACGTTGGCTGGATTCGTTTTGATTTTGCGCGCCGGTCGCTCATCTAAATAAATGGCGAGGTTGCTCCAATTTTCCGCGCCGCCGTCGCGCTGGATCGTGCGCTTGAACAAGTCGCGGAAGTGGCGCACTGAAATTTTGTGGCCGAAAACTGCTTTGTAATCTTCCACGCCGCGCGTTTCAAATTCCAACGCACTCAGGCTGGCCACGTCTTGCCCTTGGAGTGATGACAACAAGGCGCGCTGGAGTTGCGCGGCACGGTTCAAAGAACTTTCCGAAATTTCCGCGAGCGGCATCGGTGGTTGCCATGCTTCCGGTGCCGCGCTCAACATCGCTTCAGGATTTCTAAACTTGCCCTGGTCTGATGCCTTGTTCAAATCAGCTTGCATCTGCCAGGGTAACGAAGCAAATGACCAAGCTTTAGTGAGGTTGCCCGCTACTAGAATTTCGTTTTCAGGTTTGATGCCGTCCAACTGCCGGGCAACGCTCTGGCGTTTCTTGCCCAAACGAAATGCAATTTGCGCGGCGGAATAAATTTGCGGACTGGCGAGGCTCAAAGCTTCCCCCCTTTATTTTCTTTGACCATCTGGAGGAGTCTGCTGTGGAATATTTGGGCCGGGTGTTTCGGCAATGCTGAGGTGTCGATTTGCTCAAATTCAATTCCCCTGGGGAAGTAGGAGCGCCAGATCAATTCGTGCAGGCAAAGATAACCCACTTTTACAAACGCGGGAACGTGGACCAGTTGAATCATCTGCTTTTTTAGAAACAGCAAACCGGCGTCGCGATCCTCTACGAAAAAAACCAAAATGAAATTATTCAGTTCCCCGAAGAGCAGGCAATTGGTGGCCTTTAACCCTTCTGCCTCAAATTCCAGATCCAGCAACCGCCCAAGAATTTGTAAGCCCACTCCATTCTTTGCAGGATAATATTCATTAAACACTTCGCAGCGCGGGTCATTCTGGAAATCCAATTTGACGCGGGCCGCTATGGGAAATCCGCAGCCCGAGTATGGCTTGTCTGTCACAGCATCCTCCTGGCGGTTAAAAATTTGATGACACTGGCGCGAGTCACGATCCTCGTTTGGTTCGTGTGTTTCCGCTTCCCGATTTCGCAGAGCGAGCCTTCGCGAACCAAATGCGTCATGTGGCAGAGGTCACAGGAAAAAAACCGGGCCAATTCGCAGGCTCGGAATCGCTCGCGGCTATGCGGCAAGATGGAATCAATCACGGCGCTTAAAGAAGCCTTTGCGGACGCTTTGCCATTCGATTGGATTTCCGCAACGCTACGAGCCAGAATACGAACATGCCGCTTTGTGGATCGCGAGGAGTGAATGTCCCAGGCGAAAGGTAAAGTTCCGTCCTCGATTTTCTTCGTCACGTCCGCTGAATCACAATCCAGCAGCGAGCAAACGGACCAGACGGAAAGCAGTGGCCGGCGTGATGGCAGGGTGATGGCAAGCGGGGGATTCATGACGGAATCGCCCCCCCTGGCGCCTGTGCGACCTCAAAATTTTCCGGGGCAACTATTCTGATCTCGATGATCATTTTTTGCACATATGGGGCGGGCTTTTCTTTTGGAACACAAAACCGATGAAAAAAATAGGCGATGGCGGGCAACGAGGGTTTGATTTGAAAACGCTCTTCCAGACGACTGCGGGCCTCCGCATAAGTCAGGTTTTCAGAAAGGAGCCATTGACGCAGCTCAGCCTTATGGTCGTCAGACAATTTGGCGAGCACCCCTTCGCCCCTTGGCTTTCTAGGCACTTGCAACCTCCTTTGCAAGGCCATTGCAATCCAATGCAACGCTATTGCAAATCGTTTTAAGCAAAGAAAAGGGGTCAAGACCGCCTGAAATCGTCCTGAGCGATCCTAGGAAGATTTTCGTTGGTCGATAAATTAGGTGTATTTGGCTCATGCGTTCGGGTTAATGCCGCGTTGCAAGCGGGAATTGAGGTCGCGAAGACCTTTTTCAACAAAAGCCAGTCGCGCGCTGCTTCGGGCCGTCGATTCTTCGAAGGCAGAGATGATGACGGGGCCGAGTTCATCGTCCTTGCTGGCCATCCGATCCGCCGCTTCCTTGACCCCGCCAGCGTCGGAAAACGGTTTGGAAGAACGGTCACGCCCATTGCCCGGATCATATTCCTCTCCGTCCTTTTTGAATTGCTTCGCTTTTTTTTCGGCGTCACTTTTCCGATATTCTTCAATCACACCAGACGATTTCACGTCCTCCGTTTTCTTCTGGATCGGCACCAGGACTTTTTGTTTGTCTTCCGCCCGCCGGATTTTTTCAAGCGCCTCCGGCCTTTTGGTGTCCGTATAATTCCTGTCGTCGGCGAGGTCCTTTTTCTGTTCGGTTTTATCGGCAGCCAGTTTCTCAGAAGCAATGTCGGATTCGTTTTTTATCCGCCCCACTCGACCAGGGTTTTGTTTAAACAGTTTTTCCGCCGTCGCTACGAAATGCTCCTGCGCCTTGAAATCTTGCTCGGCTTCTTTGGCGTGTTTTTCGGCGGCGTCGTAAGAAAATTGATTGCTAAACGTGCGCGATCCAACCGACTTAAATTCGCGCTCGCGTTTTTGAGACTGATCCTCTAATTCATCAAGCTTGCCCAGTTCGCCACTGCGTTTCGCGCTCCGTTTTCCCTCGCTGTCCTTGGTGATAATTTTCCCCTCTTTATCAATCTCATTCCCATCGGCGTCTCGGCCCAGTGCAAGGGCATCGCGTTTAAATTCCGCTTTGGCGACGGTATCTTTTTTCTTCGCTTCGCCTACTGCCGCCTCATCCTGGGCGATTGTCGGCAGGAAATTCTTTTCCTTTTTGCGCAGTTTGGCTTGGGCCTCATCCTGAATCTGAAGTTCGGCGCGCGCCTGGTTCAACTCCGCCTGCGCGTCTTCATCAATTTTCTTTTTGGCGAGCGCGTTCTTTTTACCCTCGGCCTGCTCAGGTGAAATTTTCCCGGACTTCAGGTCGCGTTCGATTTCCGCCGCTGCCAGTTCGTTCTGGGCGTCGATTACTTTTTTGATCCAGGCATGTTGGGCTTGCAGTTTTGTGAGCGCTGCATCCGTCTCTGTGGCGATGGATTTCTGCGCCGTGGCCACGGCCTGCAATTCCCGTGCATAGGCGTTGAAATCCGCTGCTGCTTCGGCGGCAACTTTTTGTTGCTCGGCAATGTAACCAGTGACCGTTGACCAATCGCCGCCCTTCATCACCTCTTGCAGTTCGTCGTAAGATTTCTTGAGGTAAGTAACAGCGGCGACGGCAGCCAGCGCGACGGTGATCTGCGGACTTATGGCGAGATGCGCCGCCTGTCCCAGCAAAGGAAATTCGTGACTTAACGCGTGAATGTTTTTTTTAACTCCGCGTGCTTCAGCCCGAGCGCATCGGTGTGCTTGCCGTGTTCAGCCAGGCCGGGGGAAGCTTTTTTGGCCGCATCGCCCTGTTTGGTTATTTCCGTGTTGACAGCTGCGAGCGCCTGCTGTGCCGATTTCCCGCCTTCGAGATCGGCCTTGAGCCTGATTAAAATGTCCAACGCGCTTTCAGTAGCCATGATGGGTTCCTATTTTTCCAGCGGTAAACCAAGCCAGCGCCGCAGCAAACGCTGGCTTGGTTCCGAAACAATCCCAACAAAACGAGCAATGAAAAATGCTCTTTCCCGCACCACAGCGTATTCGTGCGAAAATCATTTTGAATTTTTGCGGCCCCTTCATTTTTCCCCCACTGCTTTGCGCAACCCTTCCTCCAGCAAAAGAACCTGAGCGCACGCATCGGCATACGTCGTTTTTCCTCGGCGGGTGTTGTGATAGAGAACCGTCAGCCGCCTGTATTGCTCGTCGATTTGAAAAACGTCGGCGGTTTCAACGGAAACTTTGTTTTTTAGACCCGCCAACTCTGCTAAATGAGGTCGTAAGAATGCCGCCGTCTCGCTCGCTTCGTTCTTTGAAACGCGATAGGTATTCATGACGCGAGAGACTTCTTTGCGAAACTCGGTTTCAGCCCACTGCCGATTACTCAATTTCAATCCGGCGGCGGCTTCCCGCGCAGAAAAGCTGCGATTGGTGATGGGGCGGCCTCCGCGATTGTTGGGCATGTTCGTCAGGGTCAAGCCAGCGAGACGCACCGGGCGAACAACTTTGGAATTGCTGCCACTATTCAATATCTCCAAATCGGCGGGATCGTATTCAGTAGAAAAAAAGCGATAATCTCCGCCATCGACAGCCGCTCGTCCCGAAGAAGTCCATCGGATTCCCCCATAAATTCCATCAATCCCAGCAAACACGCTGTGAAGCCATCCGGCTGCGAGGGTTGATTTATCCATTTGATGTTTGAAATGGTCAAAGTCGATGACTATCTCGTTGCCATGCGAAAGTTTCCCGGCAGCAGCGTCCGAGTTGAATCGAGGGACAATACTTTGCGCCGCTTTATCATCAATTTTTTGAATGACTTTGGCCGCTTCGTTGGCGTGTTCCCCGAAAGGTTCAATCATGTACAACGCATCGGTGGGATGTTCAAAATCGCGATTCAGAATGTTGGTGCTCATATTTTATTTTTTTTTGCGGCGTGGAAAATAGCGGTTGCGGATCTGATTCAATTCCTCTGGCGACAACTCTGGCCCATTGGATTTCAGTTCGGGGGCGGGCGACTTCAAAGGGAGCGGAGCACGCCGATTTTGAAGCGCGGGCGGCGCGGGCGGCGGCGTTGGCAGCGGGGAACGGGTCAATGGGTATCCCGTTTTCTCTTCGACTTGCTTATCAGCCATGCGATAGCCGGCCGCGTGAAGGCGAGCCAAGTTCTCCACGTACGCCGTTAAGTTTTCCCTGTTGGCCGGTGCGAGCCGGAAATAGGCGACGTGCGGTTGACCTGGGAAAGCCGCGTCAAGTTCCACGTCGTCAAACTGCTTGTTGAAAATCTCGTTAATTTCGGAAGCCGCACCTTCCATGAGGGAATCAAAAGCATCGCCATGAGTCTTTGCCGCGCCATTGCCAGCCCCTTGCGGCATGGAGAGCATCGTCAACAAACCGCCCGTGCCCGCGAGCACCACGTCTTTGTCCATCACGTCGCAGAATTCTTTGAAGGGAAAATTTAAACGGACATACTCGCCCGGAAATTTCACGTCGCTGCCGTGCGGTAGCGCGCCGTTGACACTTTCCGCCACGCGAGCGGCGGCGTCGCGATAATCATCTTCCTGCCCGGTCGGAATATTCGGCGGCATGATGACGACCGCGCTGGGCAAACCGAAAATTTCCACGAACCCGGCCCAATCCTTGCGCGCCATCAGCCAATTGACAAAGGCGACAAGGGCGATTTCGTAAAGCGGGGTTGAGACCTGGCGGATCAAGAAATCACTTGCGGGAAAATTGGGTCCGCCGATGCGGTTTTTTTCGCCAAGCTTTTCTGCGCTCACGCCGCTGCTGGCGTTTGCGTTCCAGAACCAATCGCCGAACATGCCGTCGCGTACGAAGTTCCATTGCGGGAGCCAGTGTAGCTCGCGGACTGCTCCTTTGTTTGGCCCGTCTTTGAAAAAATGCTTCTGCAAAAAGGAGAACCCGCGAAACATCGCCATTTGCAGAAATCCCAATGCCTCAGTCAAGTTGCCGATCAACTCGTAACGGCTGCGCAGAAATCTCCGTTGGGCTTGCTCCATTTCCGGGGTGACGCCTTTGTCTTTCTTGGAGACGATCAGGATTTCCCAATCGAGCTTTTGCATCGCGGCCTGGTGCCGGGCGATCAAGGCGCGGAGCACCGGGTAGCGCCGTTCGACTTTTTGAAGGGTGCGTTGCAACTCGGCAAAATCCCCGCGTTGCGCTGCCTCAATCCAAAAGACAACTCGCGCAATCGTCAGGTCGCGCATGGAGTTATAACCATCCCGCCACTTGTTTGATTGCCGCGTAAGCTCAGCAGCGTCCTTGGCGCTGCCGGGATTGCGAACAATTGAGTTAGTGGCGGGTTTCACGACAGGACTTTTTTACGATTTGACCCCGTCGAGAATCGCCAAACCTTTTTGAGCGCGAGAGACGGCGGGCAAGTGGTGCGGGTTCCACCCTGAGAAGGCGAAGCGCGCGGCGCGAACGACTTCCGAGTTTTCGGCGAGGCGCCGGGCTTCATCATCGGTGCTCGTCCCTGCCCGAAACGCCGCGTAAACTTTGGCAAGGGCGGCGCTGGTTGCGGCCCGTTCCACTGCGCCGACTGCGTCCCTCAATGTGCCGTTGCACAATTCTTCCAATTCTTGCTCGATGGTAATCAGATCGTTTTCCAATTGCGCAACTTTAGGGGCAATCATCTCAGATTTGACGCGGTGTAAGGCCAACTTTTCCAGTGCAGCGTCGTCTCTAAAATCCGTGTTCCGAGTGGCTTTTTCGAGATCACCTATCAACTGGAGGCCAAATTCATTGACAGGTTTCAATTCGGAACTGAGTTCCTGATATTTTTGCAAATTCAATCGCGTTGACGTGCAATCGAAATTCGTCAGGCCGAAGTGCGAGGGGGTAGATTTTTTATCGGTAAATGGATTCAGGTTCATTGGTTTATTTTGTTGGGTTTGTTGAGTTTTCGCGGGCTATAAGCGCCGCACTGATGACTTCGATGATTCGTTTTTTCGTCCGCTGCCTCTCTAGGTGGATACTGTTTTGAACTGCAAAGGCGCGAAGTTGAACAACGGTTTTTGTTCCGGGATCAAACCCGAAAATTTCTTTGCGGTATTCCCGCAGGTCATATTCCTCTTGGGTAGAGAAAATGCGCCGGTGAAAAACTTCCTCAATTCTTACGCGCAGCGACGGGCACTGGAAATTCTTGCTGACTTCGTTGGAAACGAAACGCTGATCGACGCCAATCTTTTTCGCCAGGTCTCGCGTGCTCCATCCTTTATCCAAGAGCATCGCAAGAATGAGTCTGGTTTCTACCGTTTTCGTTTTAGATGAAATACGCATTTCGTTAGTCCCTAATAATCCACAACTCATTTTCAATGCAAGTATTTATTTTATGGCGGTTGCGTCCTTTTGCCTTTTGACTCCACGGCGTGTTGCCGATGGAGAGCTTTGAACTAGACAGGCGGCTTTTGGGAAATCTTCTCAGGGCTGCGCGGGAGGAGGGGTTTCTGACGATGCGTGAAGTCTCGATTGCTTCCGGCCTTTCATTTTCTCACATTTCCAAAATTGAACTCGGCCAACTGGATGTTTCGGCTGACAAATTTATCAGGTTTTGTTTCGCATTAGGAATTCCACCTGGCATTTTGCTGGAAAGCTGCACTTTCCTAAGCCGTGCAATTTATCATGTCATCTGGCTCAATGATGACAATCTCAGGGCGTGGGCTAAACAACGATCTCTCAATGATGTAGAGCGAAGGGCGTGCGCTGACTTCATTGCTGGCACAGCGCTAGTTTTGTCCTATTTACTCAAATCCAGTAACCCGGCTTTTCTCTTGGAAAGAATTGATTTCCCAGTCCAAGAACAGAAAAAAAGATTCGCAGATTTTTTTGCCAGCGTCCCGCAGAGTGAGCCGCCTGAAAATCGGCGCGCATTGATTTTCAATTTGATCGCAGATGAATGGGCAACATTGAAAGACTTGCGCCTGATCGAAGATTCGTTTCTTGAAAAATATTTGGAATTGAACAAATCGAAGCCAATCACGGAGCGCAAGCCGTGGATTCCAGTTCCTAAGCAGGCTTATTTTCAGGAGTCTGCTGGGGTAATTGACCCACTGAGAAAAGATATTGCTGTTCTGCTTTCGTCGCACAACCGAGACACGAAGCGGCGCAAGTCAGAAAAAACAGCGTTGACAAACATTAACACTTTCGTAAAGTTTCCATCAATGAAACCTCATTTGCCAATTCTTTTGGAGCGATTGAAAGTCGCGACAAATCAGCGCGGAGCAAAATCCGAGTTGGCAAAATTTTTAGGGATTCCATTGGTGCGGGTTTCACAATGGCTTTCGGGAGACCGCGAGCCAGGCGGAGAAACAACGCTTCGATTGCTGGAATGGGTCTCGGCAGAAGAAGTTCAACAAAGCAAAAACCCTGAACGTGTATCACCACGCCCAGGGCCAAAGACCCGATCAAGGAAAACATCGCAAAATGAAAACACAAAATCGAATCCGCGCAAAAAGTAGCGCGGCCAAAGTCCAAGCTCAAACAAAAATTCCTGCAAAGAAACGTCCCGGCGCGGGCCGGGTGAGGGTCTATGTGAGAATGCCCCGATTCCTCAGCGATGCTGTGGATCAAGCGGCAAAGCGCCTCGGCATCACTCGCGATGAGTTTTTCGAGAATGCCATTCGCGAGAAAATGGAAGACGGGAAAGGCGGTGCGCGATGAAAAAACAAAATCGCATCCGCACAAAAAGCAAAGTGGCGAAACCGGCAAAAGTTCCTCTTCGCGCCCGCACCAATCGCGGCGAAGTTACGTTGCGAATTCCAGAAATCCTGAGAGAGCACGCTATCGTAAAAGCGAAGGAAGATGGCGCTGGATGGCATTCTTATATGGTGGACGCAATTCGCGAGTCTGTTCTTTTCAATGATTATTCGGACACACAGTGCAAAGGCGTTTTTGCAAAGTTATACGGTCGGGTGCGCCTCGAAAAATATGGCGATGCAGTCAGCGAACTCGGCTCGTTTTCCAGAATCGTTCGCTATCATCCAAAATTGTCACCGCTCACGAAGGCGTTGCACGATCTTTACTTCGCGAATGATGCTCTGAAAAAATTTCTGGCAGAAGGCGCGGCGATGGCTGCCGCTGGAATCAAGAGCGGCGTCAGCGAAGAGGAAATGGCCGCGCGCCTATGGTTTAATCAACTTTACAAGCGTGCTCGGGAGATGGATTTCTTAAATGCGCAGTTGGAATTCGGCGGATTCTATCCGTGGATCAAAAATCAAATTAAATATGCAGAAGTGGCGAAGGCGCTGGCGCGGTTTCTGGCAGCGGCAGACGTTTTAGAAAACTTCCTTGAAGAGTCGAAAGGCGGTGCGCGATGAAAAAGCGTGATTCAGATAAAGCCGAGGATTTGCTAAAGGCTCCAGAAAATCCGAGCGAAAAATTATACGCCTCCAATTGGATTTGCGCCAACGTCTATATCAATCTTGGCTTGTCGCGAGAACAATCGAAGTTGCTCTCGGCGTTCAGTAAAAAGTTTCTCAGGCCGGGAAGTCGAAATAATGCGTTAGCGGCGTGGTTTCTTTTAAATGCCGCACTCTCGCATATTGAAATCGTGGAAACGTTGTTGCGCGCCGATTTGGCCGCAGAAGAGCGATCCGAACATGGGGGCGGCAACAACGGGGAAATTATCTGGCAACAAAAAGCGCGGGCTAAACTTAGCCAATGGAATTGACGCCGGGTTGGAATTGAATAAAAGGCCAGTGGAGATAATCCGCTGGCCTTTTTCGTCCCTTGGTTTGTCGTCGTTTCAGAGCCTTTGCAAAGCCTTTGCACGGCCTCTTTGAAACCCATTTATTCGATCAAATCTCTCAACCTAGCTTTGCGACGCCATATCTATATGCTCCCCCACCGCTATTAGAACGGAATCCAGCTTTGGACGTGTTGCACGTTGCACCCCTTTTGGTTGGCGGGTAATATGTTCACTTTGGAGGTCTAAGACTTCCAAAACCCGTTTTTACCTCTGAGAAACAAAGATTCAGTTTTGGAACTCTTGATCGTGCAAAACGAACATGTTCGGAAAATGCCGTGTTTTGGAAAGTGCTAAAAACGGCCGTAGGATTCGTCGTAAGTCGTTGAATTGGGGCTTGTTTGTCACTAAATGACCTTGATTACTCAAAACGAACAACTTGTCCGCCAAGACTCAACAAAAGACTCAAGATGGTACCGACGGAGGGGGTCGAACCCACACACTCTCACGAGTGCTAGATTTTGAGTCTAGCGCGTCTGCCAATTCCGCCACGTCGGCTACCTGATTATTGAGCACTTAGGTTACTTTATTCGCCCCTTGATTGACTCTGTATTACTTTTTCGGCACACAAAACGAGCAACGTTAAAAGTTCAAAGTCAGCAAAAAGATCGAGCGGAGCCTATCACAAGGTTTTTGATTCGCGCAAGAGACGAATTCGCTTCCTGTTAAAGCGATTTTTTATTATTTTCGGGAGACGCTCCTGCTTTGATCGCACAATATCGGGCTGGCGAAAAGTCGTTTGTGGTGAAAGGAAGGGGCAACAGAGAAAAGGCTCGACCCCAAGAAGGAATTCTTTTCGCAATGGAATAATCTGACTTTCAGGAGAGGTCTTTACGGCGATAGATGACAAATTTGTGTGCATCCTCGGTCGGGAAAAATATCAGCATGTCGGAAAGTTTCATGATCACCCAAGTCGAGGGGGTGTTGACTCCATTCTTGGTGAAAACAAAGTGGTCCACCAGATAAACGCACATGTGGTAGCCGTTTCCATTGGTGTCGATCAAAGTAAGCAAGTCTCCAAATGCGAGAACGCCTTGCGCGACAGGATACTGCGATTCCAGGATTTGCTTCGTGTAATCCGGCTCCAAAAAGCTTGGATCCGGCTGGTCGTTGAAAAAATTCATGGACGACCAGAAACAATCCTGCTTTTCGACAGTCGCTTCCTTCCATGCATTTGGATAGGAATAGAGACGCAACCGCGCAAAAGGAGGCAACGGGTAACCAATATTAATCGACGACCATCTCAGAAATTCCAATGCCCAGTGCGATTCCCGTCGCAAAACACACAATGCCAAAGGGCCAATTAATCTTCATTACTGCGCGGATTTAACAGGCTTTTTCTTGCGAAATCAATTTCTCCGAAATGAATGCTGCGCAGTTTGGTTGGTTTTTCCCCCACTAAATGAAAATTCTTGCCCCGCTCGTTTCTGGATTAAATTTTTCCTCACAAAAAACGTCGTTTGACGAAGCCCTGTTTTTTTGCGCACAGTTGGGCATGAACTTTGAAAACCCGATTGCGTTGATTCTCGGAGCATTTTTTTTATGCGTAGTGGGTTTGATGGTTGCCTCCAATTTTTCGGCGGAAGCGAAGTTGGAAAGACGTCGTCGGAAAAGCAACGCGCGAATTGTGAGAAAATCAGGGCGCGAAACCGTGAAGTTCAGCGTGAAAACCGGCAAGTCCCGATAGGTAATTATTATTTCAGATTCCTCAGAGGATTTGTCAGCTCAAAACCCCTCGCACCACTCGCGCTTCATCCGTCGGGCCGATGAGACGCTGGTTTAACCCAAGATATGGAAAACTCAGCCGGTGTGGATCAAAGCCCATTTGATGCAAAAGGGTCGCTTGTAAGTCGCGAACCGTCACTTTGTTTT
>JBDSYB010000205.1:0-2719 GCA_039925885.1 Verrucomicrobiota bacterium | reverse complement strand
TTTGACCTCACGGGGCGTCGCCTTGGTCGGGGAAAAGGGTTTTATGACCGGTTGCTCGCAGAAATTCCTGGAACAAAATGCGGAGTCTGTTTCGACGAACAAATTGTTGAAGAGATTCCTACTGAATCGCACGACGTGCGGATGGATTATGTTTTGACACCAACGCGCTGGCTGGCGACGGCCGGACGCGAGGTTTGAATGAATTTTACGGTCACCCATTTCATCATCGGCGCAGCCATTTTTCTGGTGGGCTGCGCCATCGGTTATTCAATCGTGCGCTGGAAAGAGCGCAATTTGCGCGCCGCACAGATTCTTCAAGAAAAAACTGCGCTGGAAAATTCCCGGCGCGATGCCGAAGCCCTTCTTCGTGAAGCCCGCCTCACTGCCAATGAAGACGCCCTAAAACTGCGCGAGCAAACAGAAAAGCTTTTTGCCAGTCGTCGAGCGGAAATCGACACGGCTGCACATCGCTTGAACGAGCGCGAACTGCTGGTCAATCGACAATTGGAAAAAGTGATGCAGGAGGAAAGCGTGCTCCGCGAAAAAGAAAAGGCGCAAAAAATTCAGGAAGAAACGCTCGCCACCTCGTGTCGTAAACTCGAAGCGCTCAAACAAAAACAGCGACAGGAATTGGAAACGATTTCGCAAATCAATGTGGCCGATGCGCGCGCCAGACTGCTCAAACAGATTGAAGAGGAATGCCAGCGCGACGCCGGGCATCTGGCTCGACACATTCTCGAAGACGCAAAATTGCGCGCGGAAGAAAAGGCGCGCAAAATCGTCAGCGTCGCCATCCAGCGTTATGCCGGGCAACACACTTTTGAAACATCCACCGCGACCGTTGCGCTCCAGGGCGATGACATGAAGGGCCGCATCATTGGGCGCGAGGGAAGAAACATTCGCGCGTTTGAGGCAGCGACTGGAATTACGGTTTTGATTGACGACACTCCAAATGCAGTGGTGCTTTCAGGCTTCGATCCGGTGCGTCGTGAAATCGCGCGTGAATCTATGGAGCGATTGATTCTGGATGGACGAATTCATCCTACACGAATTGAGGAAGTTGTCGCGAAAGTTTCGCGGGAAATGGACGAGACGATTGTGCGCGCAGGCGAAGATGCGGTTCTACGCGCGGGTCTTCCCCCCGTTCATCTGGAAATAATAAAAGTGTTGGGACGCCTGAAATTTCGTCACAGCTTTTCGCAAAATGTTCTCGAACACTCCATTGAGGTCGCGCATTTAATGGGTTTGATGGCCTGCGAACTTGGGATCAATGTCGCGGCGGCGAAACGCGCCGGACTTTTGCACGACATCGGCAAAGCGGTCAGCCACGAAATTGAAGGCCCGCACGCCATCGTCGGCGCGGATCTGATTAAACGTTTTGGCGAGTCGGATGAAGTCGTCAATGGCGTCGCCTCCCATCATGAGGAAGCGCCCCATCTCGGCGTGCTCGGCATTTTGGTGAGTGCGGCAGATGCGATCAGCGCCTCGCGTCCCGGCGCGCGTTCGGAAACCATGACGACCTACATCAAGCGAGTGGACGATCTTGAGAGAATCGGTCTTTCATTTCCCGGCGTGGAAAAATGCTTTGCTGTGCAAGCGGGACGCGAACTGCGCGTGATCGTTCAACCCGATCAGATGGATGATGAAAAATCTTTTGCGCTGGCGCGAAATATAGCGCGAAAAATTGAAGATGAATTGCAATACCCGGGCCAGATTCGAATCACCGTCATGCGCGAAACCCGTTGCGTGGAATTCGCGAAATAGGCGAAAGAATTAACGCCCTTCGTTGATGCCAGAGGGCAAAGCGGTCCAGCCTTGCGGAGAATTCCAAGGACGCGATGAAACATTTTCCGGATCTGTCGTCGCACACCCGGTCAAAATTGCCAGGGCAGAAACCACCACGGCCCATCCAAGAAAAAGGTGAATCTTTCGAGTCATATTAATAAATGACTTGATCGCCTTCCATGATTTCTCCCTGCTTCGATTCGGGCAGAACGTTGGCGACGCTGCGGTCAGGCGTCACGCTGGCCACGCGAACCTTGGCGATCAATTTTCCCCGACGATTGACGAGCATCACGCCGCGTTCCAACACACCTTGGTTCCCGCCAATATTCAAAACCACAAAATCATATTTTGGATCAACCGCGACAACTTGCCCTTTAAGACCGACCGGCAGTTCCGGGTCGCGATTCGACCCGATCAAGTCTTCAATTTTCGACTGCAGCTCCGTGTTTTTCCGCGAAATGATTTTGTTCTCCGACGCAAAGGCTTCCCTTTGTTCGCGAGTTTTCTTGAGATCAACAATGGTGGCTTTGACCTGGTCGGGAGAGAGGCCGATTAAATCCCACGCCGCCAATTTTTGCTGGGCTGTGTCGCGTTCGCCTTTCGCGGTGGTGAGTTGCGTGGTCAAATCCGTTTTTTGCTTATCCAAATCTTCGGCGCGGGCGGTTTGTGTTTCTAATTCCTTGACGGTGGTGGCCAAAGTTTTTTTCGTCGTGGTGAGGTCTTCCTCGGTCTTCTTCAAGGTTTTCTTGGTGGCATCACGCTCCTTTTGCGCGGCCTCCTTTTGTTTTTGTTCCTCATCACGCTCGACCATGGTGGCGGTGATTTTTTCCTTCACTTTCACGAAGCCAAGCCCGGCTGCGGCAAGTCCGGCAACAATCGCGATAATTAAGCTAATTCGAATCAACATGTTATGAGTGAGTTAAATGTGGCTGGA
>JBDSYB010000204.1:0-9345 GCA_039925885.1 Verrucomicrobiota bacterium | reverse complement strand
ATCGCGGCCGTCTATCTTGACCCGACGACAAATCGCATCGTTGCCAGCACGCGGTTATCCCGCCATTTGAGTCGCGACACGCCCACTTACGTTGAAGGCCAGGCCGTCAATCTCCTCATTACCAGCCAGAGTCCACTCGGTTACAACGCCATCGTGGAGAACGCGCATCGCGGTTTGCTTTATCGCGACAATCTTTCTTCGCCACTCGAAATCGGGCAGAAGGTTAAAGGCTTCGTTCGTGTCATTCGCGCCAACGGTAAAATTGATTTGCGCCTCGATGCGTCCGGCTACAAACGGGTGCTTCCATTGCAGGTGCAAATTGTGCAGGCGATGGAACGCAACGGCGGCCAGCTCAATTTCGACGACGCCAGTTCGCCCGAAGAAATTCGCAAAACTTTCGGTGCGAGCAAAGGAGCATTCAAGCAAGCGCTGGGCGCGCTTTACAAAAATCGGCGCATCCGTTTTCAGAATCCTGGAATTGAATTGCTGGACAACACTTCGTGGACTCCGGGTAAATGAAGGGGAGCGCTGGCAGGATCAATTGAAAAACGACAGCGCGACACTCACTGTCTTTGTGCCCGCGCCCATTCTAAATTCTGCCGCGTCTCATACAGTTTGGCGCGAATCAATTCGCGGTTTTCTTCTTCAGCGGCAGCCAGTTCTTTTTCCAATTCAGCAATGCGCCTTTCGTAAACGGACTGGCGAGTCTGCAAACGAGTCGTAATTTTTTCCAACTGATCTTCCAGTTCGTTCAGTTGCTCCGTGCCGGTGTCGCTCGTTTGAATCAACTCGGCCCGCTGCGAAATAAGCGCGCGCACAAACCGGTTCATCAAGCCGCGGGCCAGATGCGGCATCAATTTTGTTTCCAAAGTTTGCGCTTCAAATCCGATGGAGGGCAGAGCGACGACGTTTTGCGTCGAAACCAATTGGTTGCCCGGACCAGATGCGCCACGAAGAAAAAAGACCAAGGCCAGCAGGATGAGAAAAATGGACGCGCTCCAGAACCAGATTTTGTTCGAACCATTTGTTTTAGAAACTACCGAGGGACTGCGCATTTTCAATTCGTCCAAAGCCCCTTTCATCCTGGCGTTAATTCTTTCTCCCCGCTCGACAATCATTTCTCCTGCTTTCAGCGAGTTCACCACATGGATTGCTTCCGCCCTTTCCATTCTCAATCGTTGGGTCAATTCTTTATCAAAAACGCAATTCACCTCCACAAACCCCGCCAAATATGTTGCTGTCGCCTGTTGCTCTTTTGGAAATGTCCCCCGCAAATCATTTCGCACTTTCGTGATTCCAAACACCGTCGCACGCCGGATCAAATGACTTTGTTTTAACAGATTCACGTTGGTCCTGGAAAGTTCAGCACTGGAAATGACGCGAAGATGATCGCCGTGCGCGGCGTCATCCCAGCCATCGCGATGGACGAATTTCCCGGACGCCGCCCGCAACTTCCCGGCAAGTTCTTTCAGGAATTTTTCCTCGGAAACCTCTTGCACCCAGCGGCTGCCTTTTATCAACGTGATGGGAAAAGGCGCGTGTTTGCTGCGAAAATCGACCACTAATTCTCGAAAGAGCGGTCCCTCCAATTGGTTCGTGTCCAATGCTCGCGTATTGAAAGTCTTGTCCACATTTTCCAAAAAACTTTCGCGCATAAAAGCATAGTCCTTTTCAAAACGCGCCACGGCAGCCGCAGCGGTGCTTTCGTCAAACCGAAAGAGAACGGGGCCTTTGGACAATTCCTTCCGTCGTTGAGCTTCTGTTTCCTGCAAATCAACCCAGGTTAGATTTTCAGAGGCAACCACGTCTTCGGCGGCGATGTCGCCAATGGAATAAGCCCTGGCTGAAGATGAAATTTTTTCCGATTGCAGCGCGAAATAAGCCGCGACCAAGGCGGCCAAAAGCAAAGTGATTGCGAGTAGAATTGATCCTCGGAAAAATCTTGGGGCATTGGTTTTCAATTTTTGGTTCTTAAAATTAAAAAAACTTGTGCACGGAGACAAGAGTTCTCTGGGAAAAGATTGGATTGCGGCGCGGACTCTCCGCGTAGTCGCAGGCACATGAAGTCAATGACTGGTTACGGGCGCGGCGAAATGCGCTCAAAATGGATTTAAAATCACAGTGGAACTCAGTTCGGTGAATCGCAAGCAAACGAAATTTCGATCAATTTGCCGCGTGAACGGAAAGTGCTTGCCGGATCCGCCGAGTAAATGCAGCGCATTCTGGAAATCTACCACGACATCAAAGGCACCCTACCGAAAGTCATCCAACCACAACTTGGATGAAGAACTTATTTTGGAGCAGTTGCATTACCCTCTTGCTTTTTCGGGAGCTCCGCGCCAGCCGGTTCGTTAATTTTTGATCCGGGGGCGGCATTATCGGCGACCACCACTGATTCTTTTCGTTGCGGGGTTTTGCGGGCGATCCGGGCGGAAGGGGACTCCGTTAATTTTCCATTTTCAGCAATGACGGCTCCGGGGGGTAAGGGTGGCATCGGGGCTTTGGCTCGCACGGCCGTCTGGTCAGAAGCGCCGCACAATCCAACTGCCAGGTTAGCTGCCACAATCATTCCAAGAATTAGTTTCGTTTTCATATTTTGATTTTTTAGGTTATGAAGAAAACAGCCTGTTTTTCCTCCCCGGGTTTTTGTTTCTTCGCTAAAAATTAAATTCGAAATAGTTTTTCGCTATAAGGGTCAACCACGAATTTCCCGTGGGTCGATAGGCAAATCAAACTCTGGGCGAATTCTCCATGAATCTATTTTGCTCACCCCCGACCCATCCTCGCCCGCATCAGCGACTGAGATCGTTACTCCTCCGTGACGCTGATTTTTGCGGCGCTCCTTGCCGCTTCGATCTGTTCCACATAATCGGCGATGGTATCCGCGTTTTGTTGGACCGCGACTGAACTTCCATCGTGCATGAAGAGTGTGCATCCGGTGGGGCGTGGATTGATGCGCATGACGTAATCCATGTTCACAAAAAAATCCGGAGCGGTCGGTTCCGGCGTATCAGCGTGGGATAATTTAATAAATGCCATAATTTTTTTTTTTCAATGAAGCGTAGCACAACGACTGCGGTGTGGAAAGAATCGAGGGGCGCAACGGGTTGTGCGTGGAATGTCTTTCCTGCGCCCGCAGCAAATTTATTTTGCAGCCTTGTTCTCGTGCCATGACTTTTTGTCCCTGATTTTTTTTAGGAGATCGAGGAATTCTCTGGCCCGTTCATCCGCGTTCTCTTTGCGAAAGGTTTTGGCAATAACTTTGTCGAGTGAAGGCGTGAGAATAATGACAGCCGGCAAGCGATAATGGGCTTCAGGGGAATGCAGCGCTTGATCGACAATCGTCGGCTCCTGATGGTTTTGAGTATCTCCGTCACTATAAATGAGGATGGTTTCTTTTTGCAGGGCGCGAATCGCGTAGCTCGTCGCGGCATGGGAACCCTGGCCTTTCAAATTATGGTAGGGCGCTAAATATTTGGTCAAAGTCCCAATCCAAGCGATGGGTTTATCCTCAGCCACGGCACGCTTTTTGGCCTCCTCCAATTGGTTCATGCGATAAATGAGAGGAGGAGCTTCCACAGCGACAGCGCGCGAAAGGGAAATAAGCAGGAACGCGAGAACTGACCATCCGGCTAAAGCTTTTTTCATAATGCAGAATTATTACCGCAAGCGCCCGCCTTGCTTCAAGCGAGTAGATTTGGCGGACGCGAAAAAGATTGGATTGCCAGAGGAACTTTCCGCATAGTCGCGGGCACATGAAGTCGATGACCGGTTATGGGCGCGGTGAATGCGCCCAGGATGGATTTAAAATCACGGTGGAACTCAGTTCGGTGAACCGCAAGCAAAGCGAGATCTCGATCAATTTGCCGCGCGAACTGGAAGTGCTCGAAGCGCAGGTGCGCGATGAAATCAACAAATGCGTCTCGCGCGGGCGCTTGAGCGTGCGCGTCTCCATGCACTCGGCGCAAAGCAGTTCGGAAAATAAATTCCGCGTCAACATGTTGCTCGCGAAAACTTATGCCAGGGAATTCGAGAAGCTCGCTAAAGAATTGAAATTATCGGAACCGATCACGCTTGATTTGGTCATTCGTTCTCCCGGCGTTTTGCAGGCGGACGAAGATATCGGCGACGCGGAAGATTTTTGGCCTGCGGTCAACAAAGCGTTGCAGGGTGCGTTGACGGCGCTGTTGAAAATGCGGTCACGTGAAGGAGCGCATCTGGCCAAGGATTTGAGCGCGCGGATGAACACGGTCAAAAAAGCATTTGGGCAGATTCAAACACACGCGCCGGAAGTGCAGAAACGTTATCGCGATCAACTGATTCAACGCGTGAAAAATTCTGGCGTGGAAATTCCGGCGCTTGATGACGAGCGGCTTTTGAAGGAAGTGGTTTATTTTGCGGATCGTTCCGACATTTCCGAAGAACTGACCCGACTTGAAAGTCATTTTCAACAATTCGATGATTCGTTGAAATCAACTGAGCCGGTCGGACGGACGCTGGATTTTTTATCGCAGGAAATGAACCGGGAAGTGAACACCATCGGTTCCAAAGCCAACAGCGCATTGATCTCGCGGGAGATTGTGGTGCTCAAGGCAGAGTTGGAAAAATTTCGCGAACAAGTGCAAAACGTGGAATGAGAAAACAGAAGCCGGAAGTCAAAAATCGGAAGTCAGAACTCTCGAAAAATGTCTGATAAAAATTTTAACGCATTGCTCATCGTCGTGTCCGCTCCGTCCGGCGGCGGCAAGACCACGCTTTGCGAACAGTTGCTCGAACATCATTCCAACATGACGCGCGCTGTCACCTGCACCACCCGCGAACCTCGTGCGGGTGAGACAGATGGTGATGATTATTATTTTCTGGATGCGGGGTCTTTTTTGAAGCGAGTCCAAGCGGGAAATTTTCTGGAGCACGCGACTGTTTACGGAAACAGCTATGGCATTTTGAAATCCGAAGTCGTGAGCAAATTGCGTCAGGGCAAAGACGTTCTCCTGAATATTGATGTGCAGGGCGCGGCCACCGTTCGCGAGAAAGCGTGCGAAGATGAAGAACTGAAACACGCTCTCGTCACCGTTTTCTTGACGACAGCAACTTTCGCCGAACTGGAGGCGCGCTTGAAACGGCGCGGCCAGGATACTTCCACCACCATTCAAAAACGTTTGAGCGTGGCGCGACAGGAAATTGCCCAATGGAAAAATTTTGATTATCTCGTTATCAGCACGACGATTCAGGAAGATCTGCGGCGAATGCAGGCGATAATTGAAGCGGAAAAAATGCGGCAATGCCGCGCGCACCTTTTGGAATGATGGACGCAAAAAAAAATATTGTGCTGGGTGTGACCGGTTCTATCGCCGCGTATAAAGCGGCGGATTTAACGAGCCTGCTCGCTAAACAAAATTGCGACGTGCATGTCGTGCTGACCTCCGACGCGCAGAAATTCATCACTCCCCTGCCCTTCAAAACGTTGTCGCGCAATCCGGTCGTGACCGATTTATACGAGGAGGAAAACGGCTGGAAACCGTTGCACATCAAATTAGCTGACGAAGCAGACTTGTTGCTCATCGCTCCCGCCACGGCAAATATTCTGGCCAAACTGGCACACGGAATTGCCGACGATGCGCTCTCGTGCATCGCGCTGGCCTTAAATCCAAAAGCCAAAATTTTAGTTGCTCCAGCCATGAATGGAAAAATGTGGGAACACGCCGCGACCCAACAAAATGTCAGCGCATTGAAGGCGCGGGGAGTGGAATTTATCGGGCCGGAGGAAGGAATGTTGTCCTGCGGTTACGAAGGAATGGGACGGTTGTGGCCGGTTGAAGAAATTTCGCAGCGCGCCCTTCGTTTGCTCGAATAAAGGTTATGAAATTCGCTACCAGTAAAGCGCTCAAAAAATTGGCGCAACTGCTGGTTTCTCCTGGCCTGGAACCCGCGATGCAGGCGGCGCGGATTCAAAAATTTCAGCGCGACATAATTTTGCCGATCAAGGGTTTGGTGATCCTGACGCTGGTTTATTACTTCTATTTTTCCCACTGGATAGATCGCCCGCAAAGTTATCGCGAAGTTGCGCTGGAAACGACCTTTGGCTTTTTCCTTTTTTACCTCCTCGCCACCCTTGCCATTGCCTCGATCTTCATCGTGGTCCGGCGACTTCCGTTAAAAGTTTTGCAATGGGTCAATTTTGTAATGGGTCTGTTAGATGCGTTACTGCTGGCGTTCCTCACCGTCATCACCGGCGGATTTGACAGCATAATTTACTGGGCTTTCCTGGCATTGATCATTCATAACGCCATCAGCATTCCCAACGCCACGCCGCAAATCGTGGTCAATCTTCTGGTGTGCCTGCTTTATTTTCTGGCGGGATTGGTGGAGGTAACGATCAGTGATTGGGAGTCGCTGAAAATGACTCTGGATGCTGGAACGCGCCACGCGTTGGATTGGGGACACACCGAAAATACGGCCGAGCCTTTTCTTCTGCGCGTCATCGTGCTTATTTTGATGACCATCTGCTGTTACGGCGTGCAGGCGCTTTTTGAAAAACAGCGCCGCGCGGACGATGAAGCCGAAGAGTTTATTTTTCGCCAGGAGCAATTGCATTCGGCCGGTCGCCTTGCCGCCCAAATTGCCCACCAAATTAAAAACCCTTTAAGCATCATCAACAACGCCTCCTTCTCCCTGCAACGCGCCATGCAGGAAGGAAAACAATGCGGCCTGGAGCAGATCGAAATTATTCGCGAGGAAGTCGAACGCGCTGACCGCATCATCACCGAATTGATGGGCTACGCGCAATTGGCCGAGGGCAAAGTGGAAAAAATCAGCGTCACAGAGGAATTGGAGCGGGCCATTGGACAAGTCTTTCCCCCGGCGGCAAAATTCAACGTCACCATTGAGCGCGACTATATGCCCGCGCTTCCGCCCTTGATGATGCAACGCCTTCATCTCTCGGAAATTTTCGTAAATCTTCTGCACAACAGTCGCGACGCCATGCAAGGCTCCGGCAAAATCGCCATCACAGCCGAGCATGGCCCAAATTTTTCCGTGCGCGTTACAATCACCGATTCGGGCCCGGGAGTTTCCAGGGAAAAAGTCGCGAAAATCTTTGAGCCTTATTTTAGCACTAAGGAAAAAGGCACGGGCCTGGGCCTGGCAATCGTGAAACACAACATCGAGATTTATGGCGGCAGCGTGACCGTGGAATCGGAGCTTGGAAAAGGGGCGCGGTTTATTCTACAGTTGCCCGCGAAAACTTTGATGAAATTAAGCCAATGAGCGTTGCGCTTCCACCCGTCCTCATCGTCGATGACGAGAAAAACATGCGGCTCTCTCTCCGTTCCATTTTGACGGACGAGGGCTATCACGCTCGTATTGTCGAATCCGCTGAAGAAGCATTGACCCTTCTCGGGCAGGAAGAATTTTTGCTCGTCATTACCGATGCGCAACTCGGCGGCATGAATGGTTACGAATTCATCAAACAATGCACCAAACGCTGGCCGTCGATCCCTGTCCTCATGATCACGGCTTACGCCACGCCCAAGCTCGCGGTCGAAGCGATTAAAGCGGGAGCCATCGATTATCTGGCCAAGCCTTTTGCGCCTGAAGAACTTTTGCACGCCATCGCCCGTTGCGCGGAACGCCATCAACTTTTGCGGGACAATGCCACTTTGCGCGCCAAAGCAGTCGAACCCTACAAACTTGAACAAATCCTCGGCAAATCTCCAAGCATGGTGGAACTGCGGCAATTAATTCAGACCGTAGCGCCATCGCGCGCGACTGTTTTAATTCTTGGCGAAACGGGCACCGGCAAAGAACTCATCGCCGGCGCTCTTCATAGTTTGAGCGAGCGGCGCAATGCCAATTATGTCCGCATCAATTGCGCGGCCATTCCTGAAACGTTGCTGGAAAGCGAATTGTTCGGGCACGAAAAAGGCGCATTCACTGGAGCGTTGAAACAAAAAAATGGACGCGTGGAGGAAGCTGACGGCGGCACAATTTTTCTCGACGAGATTGGCGATATGAGTCGTTCGCTACAGGCAAAACTTCTTCGCTTTTTGGAGGATGGCAGTTTTACGCGCGTTGGAGGAAATGAAGAATTGCGCGTCGATGTCCGCCTCATCGCTGCCACTAATCGCGACATCATTGCGGCCATTCGGCAGGATCAATTTCGGGAAGATTTATTTCATCGCCTCAATGTCGTGCAGTTTCGCCCGCCGCCTCTGCGCGACCGAGGCGATGACGTAATTCTGCTCGCTGAAGAATTCTTGCGGCACTTCAACGCCATCATGAAAAAACGGATCGGAAAACTTTCGGCGGGCGCGAAAGAAAAACTGCTTTCTCATTCCTGGCCAGGAAACGTGCGTCATCTTCGCAATGTCATCGAGCGTGCCGTTATTTTGGAACACTCCTCTGAAATTCAAGCCACGAGTCTGCCCGATTTTCATTTGGAATCGCTTTTGCGCAATACCGATCTGCCGATTGTGACCGGTGATGATTCGTTGGATGTCTTGATGGCCGACTACGAACGCCAACTCATTTCAGGCATTCTTGAGCAAAACCATTTCAATCTCGGCAAATCCGCCGACCAACTCAAAATCAGCCGCCACGCGCTGCGTTATCGAATGCAGCGACTCAACATCCGCGGCGCAGATGAGACCGAGCCTGCGTCTAACTCAAAGGAAATTCCGTGTTGAAACGATTCACCGAGCCACAGCTTCCCGAGCTGTTGGACGCCCAACAACGCGCCAGCCACACGGTCCGCGATTCCAATTTTTGGATTTATGTTGGCGCAATTCTCCTCGTGACTCTGATTCTTTTTCTTTGGGCGGCTTATGTGCAAAAAAGAAAAGGGCGGAAACTCTCGCGCTTTGCTTCCTCCGAATCTATTCCGTCAGAAATTTCTCGCTCTCCAAAAGATGGTTCTAAAAAAAGAAAGCGCCGGAGAAATAATCGCAACCCCACCCTCGCTCAAACTGGCGGCCTGCCTCCTCGAAAAGAACCGCCGCCGCCACGCTGACTTTGCCATGGAACAAAGCCGGAACATCACTCGCAAAAGCGCCTCCAATCTCGCCTCGGCTTTCGTGCTCTTACCCAAACCGAAACGCGATGCCATGTCCGCTCTTTACGCCTTTTGCCGCGAGGTGGATGACGTAGCCGACGACGAATCGGTGCCGGTGGAAAAGCGCCGCGAACAGCTCGCTCAGTGGCGCGCTGACATCCGCCGCGCGTGCGAAAACGGCCAGCCGCAATTTATCGTTAACCAGGAACTGCAACCCGTGATCGCCCGCTATAAACTCCCTTTCGATTATTTTGATGAATTAATTCGCGGCGTTGAAATGGATCTAGATATCAAGC
>JBDSYB010000203.1:0-6132 GCA_039925885.1 Verrucomicrobiota bacterium | reverse complement strand
TGATGTGATCGTAACCGGGCGCGATGTCGGTCGTGAGCGGCCCGAGCGTGTAGAACGGCGCTTCGTGGCACCACTCGAGTTGCTTGGTCATGTTCTCGTGAATCATGTGCATCGGGACGTGGCCGGGGCCTTCGTTCATCACTTGCACGCCGTGATCCCACGCGCGCGTGGTGAGTTCGCCTTGAGTTTTTAATTCGGCAAATTGCGCTTCGTCATTCGCGTCGGCAATGGAACCGGGGCGCAATCCGTCGCCGATGGAAAAGCTCACGTCGTAGGCGGCCATGATTTCGCAAATCTCGTCCCAATGTGTGTAGAGAAAACTTTCGGTGTGATGCGCGAGACACCATTTCGCCATGATGCTGCCGCCGCGCGAAACAATTCCGGTGGCGCGACGCGCGGTCATCGGGATGTAGCGCAACAAAACTCCGGCGTGAACGGTAAAATAATCGACGCCTTGCTCGGCTTGTTCGAGCAGTGTGTCGCGATAAATTTCCCAGGTGAGTTCTTCGGCTTTGCCGCCGACTTTTTCGAGCGCCTGATAAATAGGAACCGTTCCAATCGGCACAGGCGAGTTGCGCAAAATCCATTCGCGCGTGGCGTGAATATTTTTTCCGGTGGACAAATCCATCACGGTGTCCGCGCCCCATTTCGTTGACCAACGCATCTTCTCAACTTCCTCTTCGATACTCGACGCGACGGCGCTGTTGCCGATGTTCGCGTTGATCTTCACCAGAAAGTTTCGGCCAATAATCATCGGCTCAAGTTCTGGATGATTGATGTTCGCGGGAATAATCGCGCGGCCGCGCGCCACTTCGTCGCGAACAAATTCGGGCGTGATGAAGGATGGAATGGCCTGAGGAAATTGCGCGAAAACTGCCGGTTGAAAACCGGCAGAACGTTGGCCTCCGGGATGTTGCTGATTCAAAACTGTGCGGTCGCCGTTTTTATTTTCGACGCATTGCATCGCAGCTTCGCGTCCCATATTTTCGCGAATGGCGATGAATTCCATTTCTGGCGTGATGATGCCTTGCCGCGCATACCAGAACTGCGAAACGGAATGACCTTTCGAAGCGCGAAGTGGCTGGCGTTTCAATCCGGGAAAATGTTCGAGCCGATTTTTCTTTTCCGCGCTGCTCGCGTATTCTTCATGGCCGCGAGTGAGATAACCATTGTCCTCCGGTTTGATTTCGCGACCCGCGTATTCCGCCACATCGCCGCGCGCTAAAATCCAATCACGACGCAACACAGGCAAACCTTGTCGCACATCGCCTTCAAAATTTTCGTCGCTCCACGGACCGGAACAATCATAAACGCGCACCGGTTCATTTTTTTGAATTTGTCCGTCAAAAGTTTTCGTGGCGCTCAACGAAATTTCCCGCAACGGCACGCGCACGTCGGCATGAATTTTTCCTGCGACGTAAATCTTTTTGGAGTTCGGCAACTGCGAGGAACTATGTGGTTCAGATTCGACGACGCGGGCCGCGTCGTCGGACAGGCGAGTCGCCTGTGCGACCCGTGCGGTTTCAAACGAATCTTTGGATGCGATCATAATTTTTCCGAGAGGAGCGAGAGAGTGGTTCAATTCATACGCCGGCATTATCCGGATCAAGTTTGTGGGTCATCGACGCTCACGCGCCGAACTCTCAGCTTCACACAACGGTGATTTGGCTCCCCAAGTAAAAGAAGATTGCGACGCTGTAACAGTACTGTCAAGAAACCCGCAGAAATAAAAAGCCCGTTCCGCTTCATGCGGAACGGCATTAGTTGGCTTTGCAGTTTGCTAGGCCTCGAAAGATTTCCCGCAGCCGCAACTTTGTTTGGCTTGAGGATTGGTAATTTTAAAACCGCCACCGGTTAAGGCATCTGAAAAATCAACAACCGAACCGCGAAGGTAATTCGCGCTGAACTGATCGACCAAAACCGCGACGCCATTTAGTTCCGCCACAAAATCATCGGGACGTTTTTCGTCAAACACCATTCCATATTGCATCCCGGAACAACCGCCGCCCTCGACATAAACGCGCAGTCCTTTGCCTGCACTTTCCTTTTCCTTCCCCAACATGGATCTGATTTCACGCGCGGCATTTTCTGTGACGGTAATAACGGTTTCATTCGGTGCGGTTGTATTCATCAGAACCCAATTTAGAAGAGGTCAAATTAACTGTCAAATCAGTTGGAGCGAGACGGTTTGGGCAAAATCGAATCAATCCTTTTTTGAATTGAAGATTGAAGGTGAGGCAATCGCTCGGCGAGCCGCTGATAAATTTTCTCGGCCTGTTCCCATTGTTGCGCGCTTTCACAAACTTTCGCTGCCTTTATTCCCGCCTCGTAAACCCACTTCGAATCTGAGAACTCGTCTTTGCCAAGATTGCTTTCAAAAACTACGCTTATGTAATTTTCCAGCCCTGCATCGAACCACGCTTTTTTTTCCGAACCGGATTTCAAAGCTGCTTTTCGGACGCACACATTTCCGACACCCACGGCCGCCTGACTGCGCGCGGAAACATCCGAAACGGTTGAATGGGTCACGACACCATAGCATCCCAAGGCGGCCTGGTATCGAGTGTCGGCCTGGGACGCATCCTGTTCGGCCCACTGAAAATAATAGTCGCCCATCCGGCCCCACGCGCGGTCATGAAGAGTTGTGTCTGGAAAATCTTTTGTCACACGCGTCAAGGCAGTGATCGCTTCCCGGAAATCTTCCGCCAGCCGATTTGTATTGGCCAAAAAATTTTGAAAAAGCGTGTCGCCCAATGCGAACCACGCTTCGCCCTTTAATACGGGTGCGGCGTTCGTATCTTTATCGAGCAACTCAATCAACGCCTTGAAATATTTTGCCGCTTCTGGAAAATTAGAACGATGGAACGCGGCCCGCCCCGCCATCAAACGCGCTTCATACGCAAGGGCAGTATCGGACTTATATTTCTGATACAATTCCTGATAATTTTTTTCCGCATTGCGAAAGTCCTCGCGATTCCAATAAAAGTCCGCAATCCAATTTTGCACCTGAGGAGCGAGAGGATGCAAAGGATACCGCGACAGAAAATTTGTGAACACGCCAAAAGCATTTGTCTCCTGCCCGGCTTTTTCATAAACCAACCCAAAAGAATATAAGCCTTCCGCGAACCGCGGGTGTTGAACAAAATTTGTGACCCATCCCCCATATTCTGACAACGCCGCTGACCATTCATTTTCCTGCACATACGTTTGGGCAATCGCCAGTTTGATATCCGCCAGGCGCGAACTGCCAGGAACCCGCTTGAGAAAATCGAGAAACAATTGGCGCGCTTCTGCGGGTTTTCCAAGTTGCGTGAAGGTCTGCCCGACCAACAGCACGCTGCGATCGCTCAACGAGCCCGTGGGAAACTCATCCAGCAATTTTTGCATCGCGTTGGTCGCGGCCTCATCATTTCCCATCTGCAAACCGGCGCGCACGGTCTGAAATAGCGCCGGCTCAAAAAGAGAATTAGTGACCCTCGAGAATCCAGAATTTTGTCCGACTAGAAGTTGATAATTAGTCACCGCCGCCGCGTAATTAGTCTGCTTAAGTTGCGTGTCGGCCAGCTTGAAACGGGCGACGGCTTGGTCCTCCGAAGGGGGAAGCCGTTTTGTCGCCTCTAAAAAATCCGCTTCCGCCAAAGGAAATTTTTCCTGCAACCAGTAACACCAACCTCTGTTCAAATAGGCTTTTCCCAAGTGTGGACTTTGCGGAAAATTCGTGATGACCGTGTTCAAATTAGTCAATGCCTGGGCAAACAAAACGGCAGGCTCACCCGCAGCAGATTTAACCTCGGCCAGTGAGGCGACGTATTGTTTGAGGCGCAACTCGGCTAGAGTCAACCTCGCCAGATCAACGGTTGCATCAGACGGATTTTGGTCGAGGAAGTTTTCCAAACGACGCACCGCGTTCGCCGTGTCTTTTTGAAGAAGACTCAATTCCACAATTTTGAAAAACGAGGCGCGTCGGATTTCTGGCGGAACATTCGGAGAACTGCCCGCCAGCAGATTTTGTTCATGCGCCTGAATGGATTCCGGAAAACGATTTAGCTTTTCCAAAATATCCCCTTGCAATGAAAAGGATTCGGCCAGCGCGCGCGGCCTTCCAATTTCCTTCGCGGCGGCCAAAAGATTCGTTGAGGTTTCCAACGCTTTTGCCGGCTGGTTTTCCCCCATCTGGACCTGGCAAAGCAAAAAGCTCCGTCGCCATTTTGCCTCGCCGGCCAACGTTTTTCCTTCGAGCTTTCCCGCGACCAACTCGGCCTCAGCAAACCGATTTTGACGAATCAAGGCATCAGTCAGAAGCAGATTTGCCTCGACTACAAAAATGCTGGTCGGCTCTGTTTTTGCCGCGATTTCAAATTTATTTCCCGGCGCGTGCAATAAATCCACGACGCGCGGCCAATTGCCGATTTTAGATTCCGCAAATGCTTCCTGAAAGTTCGCCTCCAACAGACGTTTGGACGCTGGAAACGTTTTGGAAAACCCCGCAAAGGCATCTGCCGCCTCACGATTCTTTCCCGTTTGCAGAAAAGTCTGACCAATCCAAAATTGGTATTCGTCTGCTAGTGAACCTGCTTGCGGCAAATTTTTTTGCAGAAGTTCAAGCGTTCCAACGTGATTGCTTTGAAAAAAACTCGCCTGCGCTTCATGCAAAATCGCGTCGGGTCGAAGCGTTGTTTCAGGAAACTGTTCGAGAAATTTTGCAAAGCGACTTTCGGCGAGACTGTAAAGTTTCGTGTCCAGCAATTGAACCGCCGAGGTAAATGCCTTTGTCTCGGCAGGGGTCGCACCCACGGCCATTTGCGCGAAAAACAAGGTGACCGGAATTAAAGCTAGAAAAAAAAGGCGCACGGCTATCAGACGAAATGTTGTGGAATTTTGCTCACGCGATTTTTTTTAAAGGATAAGGAGTGAGGATACGACTTAAATATTGGCCCGTAAAACTTTCGGAAACTCTGGCAACGGTTTCAGGCGTGCCTTGCGCGACAATTCGTCCACCACCAGAACCGCCTTCCGGACCGAGATCAATAATCCAATCCGCAGTTTTAATGACATCGAGATTGTGCTCGATGATGACGAGGGTGTTTCCCGTGCCGCGCAGTTTGAACAAAACTTCCAACAGCTTTGCAACATCGTGGAAATGCAATCCAGTCGTTGGCTCGTCGAGAATGTAGAGTGTTTGGCCAGTGGCTTTGCGACTTAATTCCGCCGCGAGTTTAATGCGTTGCGCCTCGCCGCCGCTCAACGTCGTCGCAGATTGACCGAGCTTCACGTAACCAAGTCCAACTTCTGCGAGCGTCAGACATGGGTCGTAAATTTTTGGAACGGCGCGAAAAAATGTGACGGCTTCATCGACGGTCATGTCCAACACGTCGGCGATGTTCATGCCTTTGTAATTTATTTCCAGCGTCTCGCGGTTGTAACGACGGCCGTTGCAATTTTCACACGTCACATAAACCGGCGGCAGAAAATGCATTTCAATTTTGATCAAACCGTCGCCTTGGCATTTTTCGCAACGTCCGCCCTTCACGTTGAAACTAAATCGTCCCGCTTGATAACCGCGAATTTTTGCAGATGGCAATTTCGCAAACAGATCGCGAATCTGGTTGAACATCCCGGTGTAAGTCGCCGGATTGCTGCGCGGCGTGCGACCAATCGGCGTCTGGTCGATGACGATGACTTTGTCGAGATATTCGATGCCGCGAATTTCGCGATGCGCGCCGGGCGATTCTTTTGATCCGTAAAGTTTTCGGAACAAAGCGCGGCGCAAAATGTCATCGATCAATGTGCTTTTGCCGGAACCGCTCACTCCAGTAATACACGTCATCGTGCCGAGCGGAATGCGCGCGTCGATGTTCTGCAAATTGTTTTCGCGCGCGCCGAGAATTTCCAACGTTCCCTTTTCGCCAAATGCTTTCACGCGAGTTTTAGGAACTGCGATGGACAATTCGCCGCGCAGATATTGTCCCGTGAGCGAGCGGGGATTCGCTTCTATTTCGGCAAGCGTTCCTGATGCAACAACTTCTCCACCGCGAACGCCTGCGCCCGGGCCGAGATCGAGAATGTAATCAGCCTGGCGAATCGTGTCTTCGTCGTGTTCAACGACGAGAACGCAGTTTCCGAGATCGCGCA
>JBDSYB010000202.1:0-7146 GCA_039925885.1 Verrucomicrobiota bacterium | reverse complement strand
GAAAAAAGCGATTGAATCGCGCAACAAAAACATGTGGCGCTATCGTGAGTTGCTGCCGATTGCCACGGAGCCGACGGTTGGCTGCGACGTCGGTTTCACGCCGCTCATCAAAGCAGATCGTCTCGCCCAATGTCTCGGCATTCGCGAACTCTGGATCAAAACGATGCCGTCAATTATCCAACTTTGTCGTTTAAAGATCGCGTGGTCAGCGTCGCGTTGAGTCGCGCGAAGGAACTTGGTTTCACGACGGTCGCCTGCGCTTCGACGGGAAATCTGGCGAACTCGGTGGCCGCGAATGCCGCTGCGGCTGGATTGAAAGCTTACGTTTTTATTCCATCCGATTTGGAGCAGGGAAAAGTGGTCAACTCGCTCGTTTACGGAGCGAATGTCGTCGGCATCAAAGGCCACTACGACGAAGTGAACCGGTTGTGCGCGGAGATCGCGGGCAAGTATGGCTGGGCTTTCGTGAATGTGAACATGAGGCCGTATTATGCCGAAGGTTCCAAGAGCATGGGCTTTGAAATCATCGAGCAACTCGGCTGGAAAATTCCGCAACACACCATTGTGCCGATGGCCTCTGGTTCGTTGCTCACGAAAATTCAAAAGAGCTATCAGGAATTCGTGAAACTCGGGCTGGTTCAGCAATCGAAATATTTTGTTCATGGCGCGCAGGCGACTGGTTGCTCGCCCATTTCCGTCGCGCAAAAAGCAGGACTCGATTTCTTCAAGCCGGTGAAGCCGAACACGATTGCGAAATCGCTGGCGATTGGAACGCCTGCTGATGGTTTTTACGCTCTGAAGGTGATGAAAGAAACCGGCGGCGCGGCGGATAACGTAACCGACGATGAAATCCGCGAAGGAATAAAATTGCTCGCCGAACACGAAGGAATCTTCACCGAAACCGCAGGCGGAGTGACCGTCGGTGTTGCCAGGAAACTCATCGAATCTGGAAAAATTTCCGCCAACGATTCCGCCGTGATTTGCATTACTGGAAACGGTTTGAAGACTTTGGAATCGGTGGTTGGCCACGTCGGACAAGCGCGCGAAATCAAACCGAGCCTGCGCGAATTCGAAGCGTTGCTTGAAGCAGAGAATAAAAGCTTGGCAACGGCGTAATTGGATCGTGCAAGCTAAACACTGCGAGCGAAATTTGTGAAAATCATTCCGCCAAAAATGTTGGAAACAGCCGTCGAAAGGTTGAAAGTCGAATTTCAGCCGGAGGAAATTTATTTATTTGGCTCCCACGCCTGGGGCACGCCCACAGAGGACAGCGACGTGGATTTGATGGTGATCGTTGGCCAAAGCAACGAACGGCCTATTCGCCGGATGCAACGCGCTCATCATTGCCTGAGAGGAATCGGTTTTGCCAAAGATATACTCGTCAATACTCGAACAGAGTTTGATCGCTTCCGGCATTTAAAAGCGGCGCTTTCGTTTAAAATTTTTGAGAAGGGCAAAAAATTGTATGAAAAAACCTCCGGCTGAACTGGCGCGTCTCTGGCTGGTCAAAGCGCATAGTGATTTGCACACCGCTCAGCAAATCGGTGCGTTACCTGACGGTCATCTTGATGCAGCCATTTACCACTGTCAGCAAGCCGCGGAAAAATCGTTGAAAGGGTTCCTCGTTTTTCACGAAACGCCGTTTGAAAAAGTACATGATTTGGGGAAAATCATTCAACAAGCGGCCCAAATAGATTCCCAATTTAATGAATACGAATCAGTCGCTGAATGTTTGACTCCTTATGCGGTTGTTTATCGCTATCCTGATGAATCCGCTTTCCTCGAACCGTCGCGCGAAGAATTTGATGAAGCGTTGCAACACGCTCAGAGTGTTTACGATTTTGTGCTGAAGCTGTTGCCGGACGCCGCGCGGCCAAACAAACCCAATGCCGCCAAATAATTTTATGCCGATCACCGTCTGCACCCAAGAACCGTTGCGAAAATTTTTGGATCACGAATCTGAAGTGGAAGTCGGCGGCACGACTGTTTTTGAAGCGTTTAAAATGTTGCGTTTGCGTTATCCGCAATTCGTCGAACGAATGTTGGAACACGACGGCTCGGTGCGTCGTTCCGTGAATATTTACGTGAATGAAGAAGACATTCGCTTCTTGCAAAATCAGCAGACTGCTTTGCAAGATGGCGATGAAATTAGAATTATTCCGGCGATTGCTGGGGGATGATCCAGAAAGTAACCAGTGTTCAGTAATCAGTATTTAATCTCCAAATCTGAACTGTCTGATTACTGAAAACTGAATACAGAAATACTTTTAGAACTATGCCAATAAATATCAGAATCCCAACTCCGCTCCGCAAATTGACCAACGAGGAGGAACTTGTTCAAGTCGATGCGAAAACTATCAGCGACGCCATCGCGCAATTGCAAAGTCGTTTTCCTGGAATTCAGGAGCGGCTCGTCGATGAAACGGGCGCGGTTCGCCGGTTCGTAAATGTTTATGTGAACGAAGAGGACATTCGTTTCCTGCAAAACCAGGAGACTGCGCTCAAGGACGGCGACGAGATCAGCATTATTCCTGCGATTGCCGGAGGTTAAATTTCATGGCGCAAAAAACAAAAAACAACTCGTCCTCTGGCAATCGACCGCAGCAAACGCGGCTTTGGTTGATGTATCCGGCGAAGATGATCACCCGCCCAATCATTTGGGAAATTGGGAAAAAATTTCCAGTCGTGACCAACGTGCGGCAAGTAAGCGTCACGGATGAAATCGGAATTGTTTCGCTGGAATTGGAGGGTAAACGCGAGGAGATCAAGGCGGCAATCAAGTGGCTGGAGAAACTTGGAATAAAAGTCGAGCCAGTCGAAATCAACGTAATCGAGAGCTAGAGGCGATTCGCCGCTTGACCCGCTTGGCCGCGCTCGTTATACCCGACTCGTTCTCGTAATCATGCATTATGACAAAGCGCGATTTAGTGATCCAAATCAGCAACGAAACCGGTTTGATCCAAAACAAAGTTCACGAGGTCGTTCAAAAAACCCTCGATGCCATCGCCGCCGCCGTCGCCGAAGGAAAGACCGTCGAGTTGCGAAATTTTGGCGTGTTTGAAGTGAAGATTCGCAAGGCTCGCATCGGTCGTAATCCACAGGTTCCCGGGACGGATGTTCCCATTCCGCAACGCGCTGTCGTAAAATTCAAACCGGGCAAAGAAATGCGCGAAACGGTTTTAAAGTTGTCGCCAAAATAGATTCAGCCCGCGCCCGCTGAGAAATAGCTTTTTCCTTTCCCGCCTTTTGTGCATTTTCGCCGCTGACTTATGGAACGTTTGCCCGGCTTCCGCGATTTTTATCCCGAACCACTTCCCAACCCGGAGGCGTGGAGCGCCGACGCGCGCCAATATATTTTTGGCAAATGGCGCGAGACAGCCCGGCGTTATGCCTTTCGAGAATACGACGGGCCGCCACTGGAACCGCTCGAATTATTTACCCTCAAGAGCGGCGAGGAAATTGTCGGGCAACTTTATAATTTTCGCGACAAAGGAGATCGTGAAATCGCGCTGCGTCCCGAAATGACGCCGACTTTGGCGCGAATGATTTCCAGCAGCGAACGCAATTACAAAAAACCGATCAAGTGGTTCGCGGTTCCGCAATTATTCCGTTACGAGCGCCAGCAAAAAGGCCGGTTACGCGAACATTTTCAATTTAACTGCGACATTTTTGGCGAGAGTGATGTTGCTGCGGAAGCGGAGTTGATTGCGCTGCTCATCGATACATTGCGTTCGTTTGGTTTGAGCGCCGAAGATTTTGTCATTCGTTTGAGCAGCCGAAATGCGTGGCAGGAATTTTTCAGCCAACGATGCCAAGACGAATCGAAGGCGTATCAATTCTACCAAATCATCGACAAACTGGAGCGTGAGAAATCGGAAGAAAGCAAAAATAGACTAGCGGCTCTCGGTATTTCGTTCGACGAAGCGAATAACTTCATTGCGTCTGGAAAACCGACCGCTGAACTCGATTCCATTCTGAAAAATCTCGCGGCGCGCGGATTGGCTGAATTTGTAAAAATTGATTATCACGTTATTCGCGGCCTCGCTTATTACACGGGAGTGGTCTTTGAAGCGTTTGACAAAAAGGGAGAATTTCGCGCCATCGCAGGCGGCGGACGTTACGACAACCTCATCAAACTCATCAGCGGCGGGAAAGTAAATCTGCCTGCGCTCGGTTTCGGAATGGGTGATGTCGTATTGCTGGAACTTCTGAAAGCACGCGGACTTTTGCCGAAATTCAATGCCGGCATTGACGCTTTTTGTTTGATCGAAGACGAAGAGCTGCGCGAGGCCTCCTTGGGAATGATTCACGATTTGCGCGAGGCCGGTTTCGTCATTGAGTATCCGCTCACGCCCGCGAAATCCGACAAACAATTCAGACGCGCCACGGAGTTGAACTCCACCTACACCATCAAAATTGAACGGAACGAAACCGGCGACTTGCGCGTAAAATCAAAAAACCTCGGCACGCGCGAGGAAAAAATTGTCGGCCTCTCCGAAGTTGATTTAGAACTTCAATAGCGACAAATTCAGAAAAATCTCCAAAAAGTTTTTGCCGTCGCGCAATTCATTTGGCGAATTTTTGCGCTCGGGCTTTCAACTCCTCCAAAAATGCGAGAGTCAATGGAGAGGGTTTTCCACGCCACATCACCCCGAACGTTACCGGCTCAAAACCATCCAAAGGCAATGCACAAATTCCCTCAGGAAACTTGGCCGCGGGATTTTTTATGGAGACGCCGATGCCATACCCATTGGCAACATAACTCTCGATCAGATTCAAGGAATTTACGTCGAAGCTGGGAAACCAGTCCACTTTCAGCCGGGCGAGGGCGCTTTGAAAATTTTTGGAAATCACTTCATTTTCCGGCAGACAAATCAGCGGCTCGTCGATGCGGTCCCGTTTCCATAATTCTCCCGCTGAGGTGAGCTTGCTGTTTTTATTCACCAACAAAACCAACGGGAGTTTTAACAACGCAATACTATGGGTTCCGGCAGGCGCTTTGTCATGCAGCAACGTCACTGCCAGATCGATTTCGTTGCGTTCAAGCCAGCTTTCCAATTGTGGTTGATACGCCTCGCGCAAAGTAAGTTTCAGTCGGGGAAATTTTTGCCGGACTTTTTCGATTAACGCCGGCAAATGATCACGCAAAATAATTTCTGACGCGCCAATGCGAATGCGATGCGTGGTGCCTCCCTGAAGTCGCTCGGTCACATTCTGCAAATTGCCGAAAAAGGGTTCGATGAATTGGAAAAGGTCTTTTCCGGCTGCTGTGAGTTCAAAGGGTCTTCGCTGAAAAAGGGCCACCCCCAAAAACTCCTCCAACTGGATGATCTGCCCGCTGACCGCCGGTTGCTGAATGCCGTAGGGGATTTTGCGCACCGCTTCGCTAATGCCGCCGTGTTTGGCGACGTAATAAAACAGTTCAAGGTGGTGGACGTTCATGGCCTTTCCAATTCCATAATCAGCGCGCAAAAAAACTTCATCACATCGACACAATCAATGGCAAGCGCAGTTTTATCAATTAACGCGCCTCCGTGGGCGAGGGTTAAATAGGATACATGAAGAACGAAATCGTTGGCAACGCGCCGTTTATCCAGTTCAACCTCATTCTCGCCTGGTTGGGGATTCTGTTGGGGTTCGGCTCCGGTTTTTTACTCGGCCTCGGCTTTGACAAAGAGAAATGGCTGGGCAGCTATACCAGTTGGAAACGACGTCTCTATCGGCTTGGCCACATTTCGTTCTTCGGGTTGGCGTTGATGAATCTCGCATTTTATTTCACGGCAAAAAATTTCTCTCGCGCGTCGTCAGGAGCGGCAATCGCGTCGCTCGGTTTTGCAATCGGCGCAATTTCAATGCCGGTTTGTTGTTTGTTAATGGCGCACAAACCGAAATGGCGCGCCGTGTTTTTGGTTCCAGTTCTCAGCCTAATCACCGCCGCAACCTTCACCCTTTTGGAAATTATAAAATTATGAAAATCGGATTCATCGCCATGAGCGGCGTTCGCGCTCACAACCAGGAACTCACCGAACTCGGCCTGACGCTGCCCGGATTCGTCGAGCGAAACAAAATCATCGCGTCGATGCCAAGTCTTGGATTGCTCACGCTCGCTGGATTAACTCCAGGCAAATTTGAAGTCGAATACTGCGAGATCGCCGACCTCAAACAAATGGATTCGTTGCCCGAAGATTTTAATCTCGTCGCCATCAGCACATTCACCGCGCAATTGAAAGAGGCGTATCAAGTCGCCGCTTTTTATCAGAGTAGAAAAATTCCCGTCGTGATGGGTGGTATTCCCGTGAGTTCCCTTGCCGATGAAGCCAAACAATATTGCACCAGTGTTGTCATCGGCGAAGGCGAACCGCTTTGGCCGCAAGTTCTGCGCGATTTTGAAAACGGAAATCTGAAACCGTTTTACCGTCAGTCACAGCATGGCTCGTTTGATCTCCGCGATGCGCCGATGCCGCGCTTCGATTTGCTCGATCCAAATAAATACAATCGCATCACCGTCCAGACCAGCCGCGGATGTCCGCATAAATGCGACTTTTGCGCGAGTTCAATTCTTCTAACGCCGCGCTACAAGTTGAAGCCGGTCGAAAAAGTCATCGCCGAAATTCACGAAATTAAAAAAATCTGGCCGCGACCGTTCATCGAGTTCGCCGACGACAACAGTTTCGTAAACGCGCGTCATTACAAAGAACTGCTGCGCGAATTGAAAAAGGAGAAATTGCGCTGGTTCACCGAGGCGGATCTGAACGTGGCAAACGACGACGAATTGCTCGGCCTGATGCGCGATTCCGGCTGCCAGCAAGTTTTGATTGGATTGGAAAGCCCGCGCAAAATCAGTCTCGACGGCGTGGAGTTAAATGGAAATTGGAAAGCGCGTCAGCAGGACAAATACAAAGCGGCGATTGCGAAAATCCAATCCTACGGCATCACCGTGAACGGCTGTTTTATTCTAGGTTTGGACGGCGACACGCCCCAGGTCTTTGAGGAGGTTCATCAGTTCGTCCAGGACTCCGGTTTGTATGAAGTGCAAATCACCTTCCTCACTGCGTTTCCCGGCACGCCACTTTATCAACGGTTGAAACAGGAAGGCCGCATCATTCGCGACAATGCCTGGGAACTCTGCACGCTTTTCGACATCAA
>JBDSYB010000201.1:0-12724 GCA_039925885.1 Verrucomicrobiota bacterium | reverse complement strand
CCGGTGTCGCGTTCATGCAATCGAAAACCGTCGATCGTTTTTACTTTAGATTCCATAGTTCTGTTCATCTTTAATGCGAGAAAAGTTTAGGTTCAAGCCAAGTGGCTGTAAAGTCTTTCCTTTTTTTTCAACTATTCTGGGGGCGGTAAAATTCAATTTATCTTTCGATGGAGAATAAAATTCAGATCACAGTGCTGACGGTTTCCAATTTATTTATTCGCAGACTGGCCCTTCAAAATCGTCAAAAACTGTTTCATCGCAGGAGAGAGCACCTTGTTTTTTTTGTAGATGGCGGCCAGCGGACGAAATAAATCCAGTCCTTCGATTTTAAGTTCAGCGAGAGTTTGTTTGGACACTTCCTGCGTAATTGTTCCCTGTGGCACGATGGAGATTCCCGCTTCAATTTCCACGGCGCGTTTGACGGTTTCGATGTTGTCAAACTCCATGACCGTTTGCACTTCCACATTGTTATCCTTCAGAATTTGATCGATGGCTTTCCGTGTTGGAATATCGGGTTCGAAGCCAATGAATTTTTGGCCGTTGAGTTGAGAAAGTTTAATCGTTTTGTTCCTGGCCAGCGGATGAGCGGGATGACAAATCATGACCAACGCATCTTTGCGCAAAGGAACCAGTTCGAGCCTGGCGTCTTTGACCGGGTAGGCAATCAGGCCCAGGTCAACCACATTTCCCAGCACGTCGTCATAAACCTGGTTGGCGCGCCGATACTCGATGTGAACATTGACCGTCGGAAAACTCCGCAGAAATTTTTTCAAATAAGGCGGAAGATCATGCAAACCGATGCTGTAAATCGTTGCCACGCGAATTGTCCCGGAAATAATATCTTTTATTTCCTGCAACCGGTTGTGCAGTGATTCGTAGGACTGGATGATTTGCTTGCTGTAATCGTAAAGCACCTGACCTTCGCGCGTGAGGCGGAATTTTTTTTTGCTCCGCTCGATGAGGAGCGACTTGAATTGCTTTTCAAGCGAACTGATCTGCTGACTGACCGCCGATTGTGTGACTTGGTTGATCTGCGCGGCTTTGGTGAAACTTTCTGTCTCGGTCAAGTCACAAAAAACTTTCAACGTTTCTATTTGCATACAAATTCGCGGCGAGCATTGCCCGCCTCACGAATCACCCGACAAAACCTGTTTCACTTTGCGCAACAGATCCTGGCTGGTGAACGGTTTTTGCAGATAATTTCCATCCTCTTCCACATTGTTCGAGCGAACAAAACCACTCGCGCTGATAACTCTTGTGTTGGGCGAAATTCCCCGCACTTTTTCCACCAATTCGCGACCGCTCATATTCGGCATGACAAGATCTGTGATCAGCAAATCAATCGGCTTTTGAGTTTTGCTGACAATATCCAAAGCCTTCTGGCCCGTATTGGCCGTCAAGACCGCATATCCGTAAGACGACAAAATCATTTGGCCCATCGTCAACAGCAGATCTTCGTCATCAACGAACAGGATAGTTTGCTCCCCTTTCAAGTCGCCCGTGTCCGACGTATTGTCCCGCACCACCGTTTTATTGGCGGGCAAATACACTCGCACCGAGGTTCCATTTCCCGGTTGGCTGGAAACCGCCACGCCTCCTCCGTGATTGGTGAGAATTCCATACACCCAGGCAAGGCCCAATCCGCGGTGCGCCCCTCCTTTCGTTGTGAAAAACGGTTCGAAGATTCGGGGCAAAATTTCTGGATCAATTCCTGTCCCGGAATCGGATATTTCTGCGCAAACATAGGTTCCAGCCGCCAATCGCGCCGTCCGATCTTGCGTCGCCTCTGACAATTCCAGGTTGCGCGTTTGCACTGTGATCCGCCCCTCGCCGCTAGTGGCTTCAACGGCGTTTTCCAGAATTTTAACAAAAGCCTGTTGAATTTTCGCTTCATCAAAAATGGCGGAAAAAAGCTTCCGCTCTAATTGAATGGACCACATTAATTGCGGTTTTGCCGGCGTGCAAAAAGCATCAACCGTTCGCTGCAAAAGACTGTTCAAATTCCCGGCCATTTGCACGCGAGCGTCTTTTTCATTACGGCTGAACGCGGCCAGGTCATGCGCGATTTCTCCCGCTTTGGAAGCGGATTTTTCGATCTCCACCAACGAACTGCGCCACGGATGGTTCGCCTCCATTTTTCCTAGAATAAGCGAGCTGTGACCTAGAACGCTGGTCAACGCATTATTAAAATCCAGCGAGACGGAACGCGCCAGTTGGAGCGCGCAATCCAGCTTTTGTTTGTGCGCCGCGCTGGCTTCCGATGAACCCCCGCCGTCTTTCAAAAGTTGTAAGACCACGTTTTTTTGCTCGTCGCGTTGGACTGATGAAACATAAGCGCTAAACGGTGTGATTGTTCCGCCTTTCACTTTAAGTTTGAGAGGAATGGGCGCGCCGCCCGCCAGGTTTGCCTTTCCCAAAAATTGTTCCGCAGAAGAATTGCTTTCCCCCCAGATAGCCGAGAGCAATGAAGTTTCTCCGTCGAGAATTGGGCCGAACAAAGTATGCGCCGCCTGATTGTATCGGCGAATTGTACCCCCTTCTTCGACCAGCAAAACCGGCCAGGCCGCGTTTTCTAGCAATACGAAAAAATCAGATTTCATAGAAATTTAAAGGCTTGTTAAAGTATCCCGCAAAAGCGAGAGAGCAATAAAACTAAATTGCCGGACGAAATGCGACAAATGCGCCGGGTAATAATTCCTCCACAGAAAACTCCTTGATCTCGCCGGGTTTTGCGCTGTCGCTCACCCAGACCTTCGCGCATGGTGCGTATTCCGCAAGAAGTTGGCGACACGCCCCGCAAGGCATTCCCCCGCCATCCATGCGAGCGGCGACGGCAATGGCAATAAAGTTTTTTTCCCCGCTGGTCAAGGCCTTGAACAAGGCAATTCGTTCCGCGCAGCAGGTCAATCCATAGCTGGCGCTTTCCACGTTTGCGCCAGAAATAATTTTTCCTTTCGCAGTCAATAACGCGGCGCCCACTTTAAATTTGGAATAAGGCGCGCACGCTTTTTCCCGCGCTTTGACCGCTGCTGCCATTAGTTTTTTCCGACTATTTTTTTGCATAAAGCTCGCAAAATATTTTTAAAAATTGCGCCACCATCCCTTTTTTTTGTTCTGCAATGGCGAGGACTTCCTGATGCGACAACTCGCTGCCCGAACGGCCCGCAGCCAGATTGGTGATGCAGGAAATCGCCGCGACTGCCATCCCGCATTGCCGCGCCACGATCGCCTCGGGCACGGTGCTCATCCCCACGGCGTCCGCGCCCAATCTTCCAAACGCGCGAATTTCAGCAGGCGTCTCGTAACTGGGGCCAAGCGTGGCAAGATAAACTCCAGCATGAAGACGCAAGCGAGTTTGTCGCGCAGCCTTTTTGATAAATTCGTTGAGCTTCACATCATAAACACTCGTCATATCCACAAATCGCGGCAACCCCGGCACCGCCGCGCCGCGAAGAGGATTCGTCCCCATGAAATTGATATGGTCTTGCAACGCCATAAAATCGCCCGCTTTAAACTTGCGATTAATCCCGCCTGCGGCGTTGGTCAATAGCAGCGAACGAATGCCAAACTCCGCGAGCACACGAATGGGAAACGTCACACGCTCCATCTCATGCCCTTCATAGAAATGCGTTCTTCCTTTCAAAATAATCACCGGAAGTTTGCCAAAATTTCCCAGGATCAGTTTACCGGCGTGACCGCTCACTCCCACGGAAACGAAGCCGGGCAACTGGCCGTAAGGAATTTCTTTCACCACCTCGCAATGCGTCAGCGCATGTTGAAAACCACTGCCCAAAACCATCGCCAGTCTTGGACGCAACGCAGTTTGTTTTTTTAGAAAAGCCGCCGTTGTTTTTGCATTGAAACTCACCGCGAGATCATAAGTTGGCCGCTTGATTTATCTCAAACCTAATTTACCCTCGCTCAACATTTTTTGATTATGCAATTGAACAACGACGAAATCCGCCGCTACTCGCGTCATTTAATTCTTCCCGAAGTTGGTCTGGCCGGTCAGAAAAAAATTTGTTCCACCAGCGTCCTCTGCATCGGGGCGGGCGGCTTGGGTTCGCCCATCGCCATGTATCTCGCTGCCGCTGGCATCGGCAAAATTGGTTTGCTGGATTTTGACACGGTCGATTTTTCGAATCTCCAACGGCAAATTATTCACGGCACGGATGACGTTGGTCGCCCAAAAACGGATTCCGCCCGCGACACGATCAAGGGCATCAACCCAAATGTTGAAGTGGTGATTCACAACACACGCATTTCCTCTGAGAATGCGTTGGAAATTATTTCGCCATACGACATCGTCGTCGATGGGACGGATAATTTTCCGACGCGCTATCTCACAAACGACGCTTGTGTGCTGCTGAAAAAGCCAAACGTTTACGGCTCGATTTTTCGCTTTGAAGGACAAGCCAGCGTGTTCGCGCCGCATCTTGGCGGGCCGTGCTATCGTTGTCTTTATCCAGAGCCGCCGCCACCCGGAATGGTTCCGAGTTGTGCCGAGGGCGGAGTGCTTGGCGTGTTGCCGGGAATCGTCGGCTGTATTCAAGCAACGGAGATTTTGAAACTCGCTTTGGGCAAAGGCAGCTCGCTAATTGGACGTTTGCTTTTGTTCAACGCCCTTGACATGAAGTTTCGCGAATTGAAATTGCGACGCGATCCGAAATGTCCGTTGTGCGGAGAAAATCCCAGCATAACCCAACTGATTGATTACGAAGTTTTCTGCGGCATCCCCAGCGAGCCAGTCAATCCTGCTGCTAATCCTGACGAAGTTTCCGTGCAGGAAATGAAAAACGCTTTGGACGATCCGAAATTAAACATCCGCGTCATCGACGTGCGCGATCCCGACGAATTTGAAATCGCGCACATCAAATGCGTACCGCAGATTCCGCTTGGCTCGTTGCCCCAGCGCTTCACGGAACTTGACCCCAACCAGCAAATTTATTTGCACTGCAAAAGTGGAATGCGTTCGATGAAGGCGCTGAAATTTTTGCGCGAGCAGGGATTCAAATATGTGAAGAGCGTCAAAGGCGGCATCAGCGCGTGGTCAGATGAAATCGATCATGACGTGCCGAAATATTAAAGTTGAAGCTGCGCGCGGTGCTGCGGCCAATTTTCTACAGAAAGATTTTAGTTTAATTCGCTAGAAAAGTTGCATCCGGCGATTCGACACGCAGATAATCCGGAAGATTTTTGTGATCCAATTTCAGAATTAAAGTGTGAACACCGGCCGACAAATCAGAGGCGGTCCCCTGTTTGAGATTTACCGGTTTCCCATCAATCCAAGCGACTGCTCCCGGCGCTTCAGAAATTTTCCAGTGCACCGGTCCAGGTTTCGGGACTTGAAAGCGCGTGCCCGCGAACAGCCCCACCAGCCCGACATATTTGCCAACGTTCAAAACCGCGCGCATCTCCTCGGCAGGCAAGCGCCCGTCCACCAAACTCAAAACGGGCAACCAGTCTTTGCTGGAAATTCCCGCCTCCAAAGTTTTTTGCTCGCCAAATTGTTCGAGTTCATGAACGCCCGGCAGCAGCTTCCAAAAGCGGGCCACATTGCCTTTCGAGGCGTCGTAAATCCCCGGTTTACCGAGTTCAGAAAGAAAGCGAAACAAATCGATTTGCTCGGCGCTGCTCAGGCTATCAATCAAGCCGGACGGCATGAGAGAGCCGCCCATCCGTCGATTTTTCACAATGTTTTTCGCAATAGAAACTTCCTTGTTTGCCACATCGCGCAGGACGAGTTCGTCATTATTTTCGCGAACTAAAATTCCAGAAAGTTCCTGGTCGTCTTTCGTCTCCAACATGATGGCGTGAAATCCTTCTTTGACCTGTTTGTTGGGATAGAGAGTCGATTCAATCAAGTAATCAATCGGGGCGCTGGCACCAATAGAAGTTAAATCCGGCCCCACTTTTCCGCCCGCGCCACCAATGGAATGACAACTCACGCACGCAAGGTTCGCCTGGCGGAAAACTTTTTCGCCCCGCGCGGGATCGCCGGAAGTGGCAACCGAAGCGACCAGATTTTTAATTTCTTCAGGCGTGAGAACTTTGTCGGCATCTTCGAGATTGGCCGCGCGACTGAGAGCAAGCACCAAGGCCGGTTCGCTGCGGCCCGATTCCCGCGCGACACGCACGCCGGATTTCGCAACGGTCGCCGCCAGACCGCTCGATGGAATGACGCGCGTGAATTCTTCCGCCGCTCCTTTGTTGTTCAATAACGAGCGCCAGAATTCGAGCGCCTCTTCTTCCTTCGTCACATCTGCCAAAACAGCGAGAGCGAGCGGCGCGGCCTTTTTCAAATCAAGCGCCGCCAGCGATTTCACCGCCATGCGGCGGGTTTCCGTCGGACCCGCGTTGTCCACCAGTGGAACCAGTCCTTCAATGACTTCCGTGCCACCGATTTCGCGCAGGGAATTAAAAGCAGCTTCGCGCAATGTGACCGAAGTTTTTTCCGCCTTGGCGATCTCCAGCAATTTAGGAACGGTCTGCTTCAAATCTTTCCAGGCTCCCGCGAGCCGAACCGCTCCAACTTGAATTTTTTCCGCCGGATTTTCAAATAACTTGCCGACGTTTTCCAGAGACGCAGAAGGTTTTGTGTTCCGCAGGCGTGACGCATCAGTCAGCGCGGCCAGGGCGCGGACGGCGGCGGGTTCACTAAAACCATTTTGCACGACTTGATCAAAAAGCATTTGCAATTCCTGCGGGCCGCCCGAGCGGCCGATCAATTCGATCCATGCACCCGTGCCGTCGCGGGCCAGCGGTTTGGTTTTCAAAAGTCTGCCCAAAACCGCGCTGGCTTTTTCCGGTTCAATTGCGGCCAGGCCGAATTCGAGTTGCTTTTCGCGGCCTTCCATTTTCCAGTCGCCAGTTTGAATCGCATTAAGCCACGGATCTGCAAGATCATTGATGCTCAGCCAGATTGCATAATCCAAAAACGGGTCCATCGGTTTGTTCAACGCGCTCAAGACCAGTTCGGCAGAATTTGCGGTTGGAATCTTGGCCAAGGCGCGAACCGCTTCTATTCTAACGCGCGGATGCGGATCGTTGACCAACCGCGCCAAAACTTTGGGAGCACTTGGCAGGCGGTTTTCCCACCCGCTGAGCACACGGACAGCAGCGGCGCGAATGCGTCCGTCATTTGAGGAAAGAACTCGTTCAAGCAGTTGCGGCTCTACGCCATCAATCGCCTGATACATCCATAACGCTTCGAGTCCGCCTTTTTCGCTCTTCTGCGCCGCCGTCCATTTCGCCAGGTCTTTTTCGATTTTTTCACCGCGCTCGGTTAGGACACGTTTGGCTTGTTCCCGATTAAATGCGTTGGGCGAAAGAAGTTGATCCAGCAATTCGCCGTTTTTGGCATCGACAAGTTTTGGCTTTTTCACGAGCGAACGGTTTTTCGCAACCACGCGCCAGATGCGGCCATGCTCGTGGTCGCGGCGTGGATCGCGAAAGTCAACTTCACCGTGTTGAATAATTGGGTTCGACCAGTCAGCAATGTAGAGCGCGCCGTCCGGACCAAATTTTGCGTCGATCGGACGAAACGTAACATTTGTCGTTCGCAGCACGTCGGGCATTTCTTTGGTCACGAATCCCCCACCCTGCTCTTCCATCGCGAATCGCACAACCCGATGCGCGCGAAAATCTGCCGTGATTAAATTTCCCTGCCAATCGTCAGGGAATTGTTGGCTCGCGACAATTTCAAGCCCGCAAAATTTTGGATAATTACCGGGGCTGACGCTTTTTAATTCACGCCGCATTTCCGCGTAAGTAAAATAAGTTGCGCCGCGAATTCCGTAATTGATCCCGTAACTGCCCGCGCCATCCGTGACAAAAGATTGGCCAAAGGCATCGAAGGCATGCCCCCACGGATTGCAAAAGCCGCGCAGGAAAACTTCGAGTTCCATAGTGGGCGGACGAAGATGAAAAATTCCGCCGCTGTTTAATCGCACCACTCCGTTGGGAGTTTCGAGGTGGCTGTGAATGTAAATGGATTGATCAAAATAAAGTTGTCCATCCATTCCCCAGCGCAGCGTGTGCAAAATATGATGCGTGTCCTCGGTGCCAAAACCAGAAAGCACGACGCGCCGCTGGTCCGCTTTGCCTTTGCCCTTGGTGTCTTTGAAATGGAGCAGCTCCGTCCCTTGCGCGACATACGCGCCGCCGTCCCCGGGGATCACTCCGCTGGGAATCATCAAACCATCTGCAAAAACTGTAGATTTATCCGCCTTCCCATCGCCATTCGTATCTTCGATTACTAAAATTTTGTCGTCCGCTTTTTCGCCGGGTTGGATTTGCGGATAAATTGCGGAGCTGGCAATCCACAATCGCCCTTGCGGATCGAAATTCATTTGAATCGGTTTGGCCAACAAAGGACTTTCCGCGAAAAGATTGACTTCAAATCCGGGTGCGACTTCAAACTGCGGCAAGGGACTGGAGACGAAAGGTTTCAGCGCAACGACGGGTTTCTTGACGAGAGGCTGGCTCTGTTTTTGCGCGACGCGGAGCTTAAAAATCTTTTCCTCCTGTTCCTGCACCAGGGGATCAAACATGGGGATCTCCCGCGCGTTCTGACCTTGTTCATGTTTGCGAAAGCCAAAGAGATAAGTTTCGTTCTGCGGACGCCAGCGATTGAAAAATAATTTGTTTTTTTCGACGATAGCCTGGCGCAATGCTTCGCTATTTTTTTCGTCGAGGCGCAGCGGTTTCCATCCCAAATTTTTTTCAATAGATTCGGCCAGTAGACGGTAGCCAAGATCATTTAAATGAATGCCGTTGTCGGTGATTGGTTTTTTTCCAGCGGTCACCCTGTCGAACAAAGAAACAAACCGCAGTTCGTGTTCCTTGGCGACTTCAGCAATCGCTGTGGAATAGAGAGCGAGTTGGTCATTGTGGGGCGCTGGATCGGGCAAGGGCACGGGAAGTTTTTCGTGGCGAATAGGACTCAACAGCACAAAGCGCACACGTTTTTCCCCGGCGGTTTGTTGGATCATTTCGATCAGGCGCACCAATTCGGTTTTGAATTTCGGCACGCCTTTCTCGCCGTCAAACGAACTCGCCATCCCGTAACCGATGAACACAACCGTCGGCTTGATCGCAATGATTTGGGCTTTAATTTGTTCGAAGCCCTTTTCCGGCTGCGCAAAATCGAACCTCCCCCGCGACGCGCCAACCGGCGTATCCGCGCTCCATCCCAGATTCCGAACAATGAATTTTTTATCGGCAAAGCGGGTGTAGAGCCTCGTTTCCAGCCAGCCAAATTCCTGCTCGCGCTCGATCAAAGTGTCGCCCAGCAACACGACGCGGTCGCCGTCAAAAATCTGCAAGGGTTGTTCGGCGAAAACTTGTATCGTGAAGAAAAAACAAAACGTCGCGACCCTAGGAAGTGTGAAAAATATGGCTTTCAAGATTCGAGAAAACTAAAGGAGATTTCTCGCGGGTCGCAACGCTTTTTCTTTTCAGCTCAATTGGAAATCTGATCTTCAGCCCGGACCACGCCCGGAGTCGCTTTGAGAGCGAGCTTCAAAACCACATTATCGCGGATAAGGTCGTCCTGTTTGCCGGGATAATTGATATTAAAATCCTTTCGATTGATGGCAAAATCAGCGTGCACAGTCACCGCTTCGTCGCCCGCGTCGATTTTTGCGGGAAAAGAAATGCTTTTCGTCACGCCATGGAGATCGAGATTCCCAGTAATTTTTTGCGCTCCGTCCGCTGGTTCAATACTCGTTACTGTAAAAGTTGAAATGGGAAATTTTTCTACGTCAAAAAAATCGGCGCTTTTTAAATGGCCGGTCAGCTTTTCGTTGTCAGACCAAATCGTTTTCATGTTGATCTTGATCACGGGCGACCCAACGATTTTTCCGTCCGCGATGCTGATTGCTCCCGCGAAATTTTTAAAACCACCATCATGCTGCCCCGTCACTTTGGAGCCGATGAAGGAAATCTTTGAGTCAGATCGAACCACATATTCTTTACTGGCGACGGGCGTCGCAACCGGTTTGTCGGTCTTCGCGATCTCGGTTTCGACCTTTGTTGGCGCGGTGGCGTCGCTCTTGTGAACCTTGTCCGCCGGATCAGAACACGCTGCTAAAATTAGCAAAATCAGCGCGGCGGGAAGCGAATTAAAAATAAATCTTTTCATGTCAGTTCTTTCACCTTTTGGAACAGAACTGTCAAATCAAACAAAAGAAATTTCAACTTATCCTTCAAATTCCACGCTACATATTAGCGATAATATTGTCGCCAAACTCGGAACATTTGATTTCCGTGCCGCCCTCCATTTGGCGGGCGAAATCATAGGTAACTCGTTTGGAAGCGATCGCGCCATTCAAGCCTTTAATAATCAAATCGGCCGCTTCGGTCCACCCCATGTAGCGCAACATCATTTCGCCGGAGAGAACAACGGAGCCGGGATTCACCACATCTTTGCCGGCATATTTTGGGGCAGTGCCGTGCGTCGCCTCAAAAATCGCGTGACCGGTCACGTAATTGATATTTCCGCCGGGCGCAATGCCGATGCCGCCCACCTGCGCAGCGAGCGCATCGCTCAAGTAATCACCATTCAAATTCAAAGTGGCGATGACATCAAATTCTTCGGGACGCGTCAGAACTTGTTGCAAAACAATGTCTGCAATAGCGTCTTTGATGAGAACCGCGCCATTTTTCAGAGCGACTTTTTGTTCGTCGTTGGCCGCCACTTCGCCCTTTTCTTTTTTTGTCTTTTCCCATTTTGCCCAGGTGTAAACTTTGTCGCCGAAAATTCTTTCCGCCGCCGAATAAGCCCAATCACGAAACGCGCCTTCGGTGTATTTCATGATGTTTCCCTTGTGAACGATCGTAACGCTTTTGCGCTTGAACTTAATCGCGTACTCGATCGCCGATTTTACGAGGCGAATAGTTCCAACATTGGAGACAGGTTTGATGCCGATACCCACTTGCACTGGAATATGCGAAGCATCGTGATCCGGCGAAGCAAGCTTCATGTAGTCCGCAATTTTTTCCTTCGTGCCAAAACGAATTTTCGCAAAATCTTTGGGAAATTCTTTCGCGATAAAATCCAAAACTTTTTGCGCTTCGGGCGAGCCACCAACGTATTCGATGCCCGCGTAAATGTCCTCGGTGTTCTCGCGGAAAATCGTCATGTCCACTTTTTCAGGATGTTTCACGGGCGAAGGAACACCGGTAAAATATTGAACCGGTCGCAAACAAACGTAGAGATCCAACATCTGCCGCAACGCCACGTTCAATGAACGAATCCCGCCGCCAATCGGCGTGGTCAGCGGTCCCTTGATGCCAACAAGAAATTCTTTGAAGGCGTCAACCGTGTCATCCGGCAACCAATTATCAAATTTGTTTTTTGACGTTTCACCGGCGAACACTTCAAACCATAAAATTTTTCGATTGCCTCCGTACGCCTTGAGGACGGCTGCGTTGAAAACCCGTTCGCTCGCCGCCCAAATGTCCGGCCCCGTCCCGTCACCGCGAATAAATGGAATGACGGGATTTTCCGGAACGTTGAGTTTTCCGCCGGCAATTGTGATCTTGCCGCCAGCGGGTGGAGTGAGGTCTTTGTAAGCCATAAAAATAATTCAAATAGTGAGCGCAAAGTTGAGAGGCGAAACGGATGGAAATCAAGGAAAAGAAAAAGAAAACGGGCGAGCCTGCAGTCGCTCAAGACGTGAAAATTTCATCCCACCCGCAACTTCCCGACCACAACCGCTCCCTCTTCCACCACGAAATTTTTCATTTCCAAATCGCCGAATAATCGCGCGGTCGATTTCAAAATAATTGTATCGGTGGCCGAGAGACTCGCGGCAAGTTCTCCCGCAATTTCCGCAGAGCCAACTTTTATTTGTCCTTTCCAATGAAAATAATTTTCTGCCGGAATGATCAAAAGCCCGGCGGTAAAACTGCCTTTGATTTCCGCGCTGGAATGAATCGTCAATCGTTCGGCAGTGAGCTTTCCTAGAAAACGGCCTTTGATAACAGCATCGCCAACGATAGCTTCCGTGTTGAATACATTCCCTTTCGCTTCGACGACAAACGTTCCTCTGGTCTTAAAATTTTTGGAAACCGCATTGGCGATGCGATAATTTTTCAGATCGATGTAACCGCTGCACCGCTTGCACATCGTTGATTCCGCAGTCGCCGCCGCGTCCAGTTCCGTCCCGCAATCGAAACAAACAACCCGTTTTTGCTTGAGCGCAGTCTTCGTCGCTTTGGGCGCAGGATGAAGCGCCACCTGGACATCAAAGTGTTTTCCGCACTTTTTGCAGGTCGTGGAAAACGCTTTGGGTGGTTCCGGTTGTTCGTGCCCGCAACCCGGGCAAGAGACCAGAACCCTGACCTGTTGGGTCGGCGGCATCAGCTAATCCGTTCCGAACGTGAACTGTTCACCGTCCGGGCGGTTTAGCCGGTTCAGAAATTTTTGGCGCTTCCGGGCGAGCGGGCGGCGCAGTCGGAGAAACTTTGTTTGGATTCACTTCCGTTTTCCCCACGAATGTCACTCCTTCTTCAACCGTAAGTTTGGAGGCGCGAATATCGCCGAACAGTTCCGCCTTGGTTTTGATTTCGATTTTTTCTTTGGCGTTGATGTTGCCATTGACTTTGCCGCGCACGACGACTGATTCCGCATTGATATTGCCGTTCACGATGGCGCTGTCGCCGAGTAGCAAAGTCCCATCCGTTTGGATTTCGCCGTCCAGCTTTCCTTCAAAGGTCA
>JBDSYB010000200.1:0-4544 GCA_039925885.1 Verrucomicrobiota bacterium | reverse complement strand
TTTCAGGTTGGGAGAGAGCGCCGCCATTTTTGATCTCGGCGACCCATAGCCGCAGCGACCAGGTCGAACAGCCCAGATCCGTGCTGACGGATCGGATGGTGCGCCCGGACTGGACCAGCGCCACGGCGTTTTGTTTAAACTCCGCATCGTAACGACGCGACGATTTACTTTTCGTTTCCATACTTGTTCTTTCTACACCCCAAAAGCCCTCTCCACAAAATCGAAGTAACATCATCCCCTCTCCTCGATCCTCTCCCCATTCGTTCCTCATGGGGAGAGGAAGAAAACAAAGTTTTGAGACAATCTCTCCCGCCTGCACCCAAATTTAAGAGGAAGCTGCCGATCACGCCGCCGCGCCGCCGACTCAACCGGCGCGAGAAGTCGCGCTTCAACTCAATTCATAATTTAAAACCGACAAGCAATAAATTGCCGCCGTTTCGCATCTCAAGACCAAGCCTCCGAGCGTGATCGGAAAAATTCCTCGATCAATGATTTGTTGCATTTCCTGCGGTGTGAAATCCCCTTCCGGCCCCACCCAAATGCACGCAGAGCGCGGCTTCCTTTTTTGATCCTCCAAAAATTTTTTCAAATAGTCGCGTGGATGACGGCTGCCCTCGTGCAAACTGGCCACCAACGGCATTTCAAATTTTTCTTCGCGGTTTAAAAAATCCTGTAGCGAAATCGGTTCCTCAACTTTCGGCAACCACGGTTGGCCGCACTGCTTGATGGCTTCGATGGCCGTCATCCGCCACTTTTCAACTTTCGTTTCACTGGACTCCGCGTCGATCTGGGTGGTCACACGCTCCGAAAGAAGTGGCACCATTCGCGTCACGCCCAACTCGGTCGCCTTTTGCAAGATGGACTCAAAAATTTTCCCTTTCGGTATCGCTTGCACGAGCGTGATTTGCGCGGCGGGTGGGGGAGTCCATTTTTTCTCGCGAACCGCGAGTGAAATCGCTTTGCGCGAAACTTGTTGCGCCTTACAGGAAAAAATATTTCCCGCGCCATCCAGCACCGCTACTGGCTCGCCGGAACGTAATCGCAAAACTTGCGCGGCATGATGCGCTTCTCGTCCGGTCAACGTCAGTGTCGCTCCACCGCACTCGTTCGCTGGCAAAAAAAACCGATGCATAAATCCAATCGCTCCCTCGATGCGCCGACTCTAGCGAAACAAATTTTTTGCCTTTTCGAAAAAACCTTTGCTGATCGGATTCACGCTCGCGTCGCAGAGTTGAGCGAACTCCTCAATTTTGGTTCGCTGCGCATGATTCAATCGCGTGGGAACCTCTACCGTCACGCGCACATGCAAATCTCCCATTCCATACCCCTGAACATTTTTAATCCCTTTTCCTTTCACTCGAAAAAGCGTTCCGGGTTGGGTTCCCGCTGGAATTTTCAATTGGGTTTGCCCGTCGAGCGTAGGCACATCCACTTCCGCGCCCAACGTCGCTTCCACGAAACTGACGGGCAATTCGCAAATCAAATCGTCGCCTTCCCGCTCAAAAATTTCATGTTCCTTGACGTGGAGAATGACATACAAATCTCCCGCAGTCCCGCCGCGCAAACCCGCCTCACCGTTCCCGGAGGATCGCAAACGCGAACCGCTATCCACGCCTGCCGGAATTTTTAATTTGATTTTCGACATGCGTTCGCAACGCCCGCTGCCGTGACAAATCTTGCACGGTTTATCAACAATTTTGCCGCGCCCATCGCATCGCGGACAAGTCTGCGCGATGCTGAAAATCCCGCGCGAACTGACGACTTGCCCCCGACCGCCGCAGGTCGCGCAAGTCTTTGTGGTCGAACCTTTTTCCGCGCCCGTGCTGTCGCAGGCCCCGCACTCATCAGGTTTTGTCACCGAGATTTCCTTTTCGCAGCCGAGCGCCGCTTCTACAAAACTAATTTCCATGTCGTAGCGCAAATCAGCGCCGCGCTGCGGGCCGTTGGGATCGCGCCGTTCACCGCCAAATAAATTTTCAAAAATACTCCCGCCTCCTCCACCTCCGCCGAAAACTTCGCGGAAAATATCCGCTGGATCATGAAATCCGCCGCCGTGCCCAAAGCCCCTTCGCCGGGGATCAAAAGCCGCATGGCCATATTGATCATAAGCCGCGCGGGTTTGCGGATCGCTCAACGCTTCATAGGCTTCGCCGAGTTCCTTGAAATTATCCTCGGCCACTTTATCACCCGGATTTTTATCCGGATGAAATTTAAGTGCCAATTTTCGGTAGGCACGCTTGATTTCATCCGCGTCCGCGCTCCGCTCCACGATGAGCACTTCGTAATAATCGCGTTTCGCCATTTTATTTTCCGGGCTTTTTTGCGACAATGACGGTGGCAGGCCGAATCAGTCGGTCGCGCAATTTGTACCCTTTGCGCAATTGCTGAAGGACATTTCCTTCAGCTACTTCCTTGGTTTCCTGTTGAGAGACTGCTTCGTGAAAATTCGGGTCAAAGGGCTGGTTGGTCGCGTCGATTTCTTCCAGACCCGCGTCCGCCAATGCAGATTTAAGCTGGGTATAAATCATGTTCACACCCGTTTGCAACGAATCGGCCGAAGCGTTGTTGGCGCTGCCCGCCGCGAGGGCCGCTTCGAAATTGTCCACCACGGGAATCAGCTTTTGCAGCAGCGATTCATTGGCGTATTTGGTGGCATCCTGTTTTTCGCGAGCCGCGCGTTTTTTGTAATTGTCGTAATCGGCGGTCTGGCGCAACAAACGGTCCCAATGATCATCTGCCTTGGCGGCGCGTTCTTTTAATTCCCCAATTTGTTCAGGCGTCAATTGCTCTTCCTCAGTCGGCGAACCCTCTTGCCGCGCCGAGGAATTTTCCGCCAGATCGCTATTAATTTGTTTTCCAGTTTCGTTCTTCATGGTTCCTAAGAAATGAGGGCAAAACATATACAACCACTTTGCGTTGGGCAACTGGTGATAAGATTTAGTTTCGCGCGCCTCTGTCTTAATCGTAATCATACTCTTTCAAACGAGGTCGAAGCTTAAGGGTCGGATTACGATTAAGATTACGAACAGAACCAATTGGCCTCGTGAATGAAATAATAACTCAGTGGAACTGACCGAAAAATTTCTTGCGCAAATCGCTGGGTGGGAAGCGATGAAGCAGGCGCGCGCGCTCGTGCAAAGCGGTGCCGTGCTGAGTTCGAATTGGACGCCGCCGCTTTTGCGCGGGGTCGCGCAACAAGGCGAAATCTCCTATCGCGCTGGCCTCGTCATAAAAAGTTCCGTGGACATCGAAAACGTTTGTCACTGCCGCCAGTCACGGGAGTCAGGAACGATGTGCGCCCATTCGATTGCAGTCGGTTTGCATTTTTTGAAGCCGCCAGCGGAAGTCAATTCTCCACAGCAAAAGCAGAACGATAATTCTTCGCCAAAATCTTTTCCGGCAAAACCGTCGCGGCGCATCCAGCGCGAGGAAGGCGGCGAGCCTGCGGAACTGTTCGTGATTTTCCCGCCAAATCTTTCGCAAGCGCTCGACAGAGGAAAAATCATGGTCTGCTTCGAGGTGAAATGGAACCGGGGGAGAACACTGTTGAACGCACTGCCACTTTCCACCGCGTTTAAATTTTCTCCCGCTGATGAAATGTTGCTCGTGCGGCTCGAAACAATTTCTCCGGCGGAAATTCCCGCAATGTCTTTATTCACAAGTGAACAACTCGCCGAGTTGCTCCCTGCGCTCTCGAATCATCCGCGCCTCACCATTGGCAAATCTGAGGCGCTGCGCGTTCTCCATGAACCGCTCCGCTTAAAATTGCGGGCGAAATTGGAAAGCTCCGGTGAAATTTCGTTGGCGCTGAACAAGGAAAATGTTAGCGGGAAAATAATTTCGGGTGCTTCAGTGTGGATTTATCAGCAAGGCATTTTTCAGCCATTGTCCAAATCTGCTGCGGAGATTTTGTCGGCAGGAGGAAGCGTTAATTTGCCGCGTAATCGTGTGCCGCAATTTTTAAGTCAGGATTGGACCGCGCTGCAAAACAGTTGTGAAGTAGAAGCCAATTTTGCGCTGGAAGATTTTTCTCTCGCGCCGCAACCGCCCGAATTTCTTTTGCATCTCGCTGGCGGACTCGCTCAACTTCACGCCCAACTCCAATGCGGTTACGGAAGTCGCATTATGACAATGGGGGTGACGTCGAGCGACGAAGCGCTTTGGATTCCCGACCCAAAAAATCCGACGCGGTATTCGACTCGGGATCTGGCTGCGGAACAAAATGCGCTGGGGCGATTGTTGCGCTCTGGCTTTTCCGGCCCCGATGCGCAGGGCCGATATCAATTACTAGGGCAGAACGCCGTGCTGAATTTTTTTGCGCGGGAATTTCCGCGTTTGCAAAAGGAATGGAAAGTTACGCTCGAAGAACGATTGCAGCACAGCACCACAAAGAATTTGGAGTGGGTCGAGCCGCAATTCCAGGTGACGTCGTCTGGCGTGCAATGGTTTGATTTGAATGTTTCGTTCGCCTCGCACAGCGGAGAACGTTTTTCGCCTGCTGAAATTCAACGCCTCGTTCTTTCCGGCCAGAGCCACACGCGATT
>JBDSYB010000199.1:0-22457 GCA_039925885.1 Verrucomicrobiota bacterium | reverse complement strand
GAATCCGCCGGAATTTGGCGCGATTTACGAAGCACATTCCAAACCCATTTTTTATCTCGCCTTGCGGATGTTGCGCGAACCCAGCGCCGCTGAAGACGCCACCCACGATGTTTTTCTCAAGGCATTTCAAAAAATGGAAACCTTTCGCAAAGAATCCAACATCCGCACCTGGCTCTACCGCATCGCTATCAACCATTGCCACAACCTCCTCAAAACCTGGGCGCATCGGCACATCCAATCCAGCGATGATGAAAACTTTTTAGAGCGCGGCACCAGCGACGCCAGTCCCTTGCGTGTTCTTGAAACCAAGGAGCTTGGGCAACGCATCCAAACCGCGCTCGACGCTTTGCCCGAGGAATATCGCCTCATGCTGCTCCTTGTTGCCGACGAAAAACTGAGTTACGAGGAAATCGGCGCGCTCACCACCCAAAGCGCCGATGCCGTGCGCGGCAAACTGCATCGCGCCCGAAAAGCCTTTCAAATTCACTTTCAAAAAACCGAATAAATATGAACAACGATTCTTCCAGACTGCGCCACACTCAAAAATCGGAAGCAACTTCCGAACACGAGCAACAAGCTAAAACCGAAGCGAAAGAATTTTCTTCCGCTGAAGAATTACTTCGCCACGACCTCGCGCAAACCGAAGTGCCTCCCGCCATCGCCGTGAAATTAAATAAATCCATCTCTGCAATACCCCAGCCCAAGTCCAGCAGTTGGTGGAGTCGTTTTTTCTCCAGGGAATAGCGTTATGCTCCGCAATTTTTCACTTTCCATTACTTGGGGCGTTCGCATTCTGCTCGCATTGGCCGCATGCGGATTCCTGGCAAAGAAATTGGGAGAAATGTCGGGTGCGTTCGATTTGCCCCGCCACCTCGCTCTGATTCCAGCCGACTTTTGGAAGGGTGCTTTTTGGCAAATCCTCACGCACCCCTTTGCCATCCAGAGCGGCGCCGAACTTCTCAGCGGCGCAATTTTTCTCATCATGCTCGGTTCGCGCGTGGAGCAAACATCGTCCACCCGACGTTTTTGGGAAATCTGTTTAATTTCCATTCTGAGCGCCGGACTTTCCAAGATTTGTTTCACACCCCACAGCTCACTTCCTTTTGCCGGTTTAACCGGAATTATTTTCGGCCTCCTTGCCGCCTGGCTGCAATTTTTTGGCCATGAGCAAGTGTCACTCTTCGGCGTTCGGAGCGTGAACGTTCGCATCATGGTGATGATCGGCATTTCCTTTTTCATCATTTCCAGCTTCGTGCAACTTCGCCAGCTCTCGGTTGATTCATTTCTTCCTCTAGTCAGCGGGGTGGCGGTGTGGAGCTATCTCGCTTTCCAAAGTCGGCCAAAAATCGGGCCATCTTCTGAGGTGAAAAATTCCGAACGAATCGCCCGACTCGAATTATGATCGCCGCTGAAGCTGAAATAAAACTTCCAAATCAGGCGTTTTCCCGTCGTTCACTTGCACGGCAACGCGCTGCGCTGGCCCACGCCACCCTCTCCGATTGTCACCTCTGCGAACGCCATTGCGGAGTCAATCGTCTGACGGGCGAACGAGGCGTTTGTCAGGCTCGCGATACCGCTCAAATTTTTTCCGCGCAAATTGAAGTCTCAGACGAATTGGAACTTATTCCCACCTTTGCCATTGCCTTCAGTGGTTGCGACCTTCGTTGCGCCTTTTGCATTACGGGCCGGGAAAGTTGGAATCCACTCGCGGGAAAACCTTTGGATAAAATAGCAATAGCCGGTCGAGCCATGGCCGCCGTCAATGAAGGTCATGCTCGCACCATCATGATTTTAGGCGGCGAACCCACTATTCATTTACCCGATGTTCTTCAGCTCGTTTCGATGCTTCCCGAAGACGCCAAACTAATTTGGAAAACCAACGCGCATGCTTCAGCGCAAGCTCGCGAATTTATCGACGGCATATTCGATGTCTGGCTCGCCGATTACAAATTTGGCAACGACACTTGCGCGCAACGATTGGCGCTCGTTCCAAACTACAACGAAATCGTTCGCAAAAATCTTCTTTGGGCAAACGAACACAGCGAACTGATCGTGCGGCACTTGGTCATGCCCGGACACGTCGAGTGCTGCTGGAAACCAGTCGCCCAGTGGCTCGCGGGAAATCTACCGGAAGTAAAAGTGAATTTGCGCACCGGCTTTTGGCCTGCGTGGAAAGCTCATAAACATAGCGAATTGTGTGCGACAACCAGCCGTTCCGAATCACAAATCGCCCGCGTCATCGCTCGCGAACATCGGTTAAATCTGATTGAATGAAAACAAAATCAACATTCTATGAGGAAGCCGAATTACTCGTGCTGCCAGATGGAAAAATTCTCGCGCACAACATCACGCCGAAAATGGCCGCGCTTTTAAGTTCTCTTGACCCAAAAAATGAATTGATGAAGCAACGCGGAGTGCCAACCCTTCAGAACCAAATCCATGAAACTGCAAAAGGAAATTGAAACACTCATCCGCGCTCGCTACCCGATTCTCTATATTGTTTCGAGCGAGGAATCCCGCGTGCAAAGCATGGTTATCGAGATCGCCCAGCAGCGGCAAAAGAAAGTTTTCGAGTGGAGTTTTACCACAGGGCTTGTTCCGGCTGGCACCTCAATTCAATCCCAAAAAAATCGCAATGCGGCTACCAAAGATCCGTTGACCGCGCTTGATCAAGTCATTGAACAGGTCGAGCCAGCCATTTTTATTTTCAAGGATTTTCACCCGTTTCTCACGCGAAACAATTTCGCCATTATTCGCAAGCTCAAGGAAATCGCGCTTCATCTGAAAAACAGTTTCAAAACTATTATCCTCGTTTCGCCGACGATGGAAATTCCGATGGAACTGGAAAAGGAAATCACGTTGCTGAATTTTCCCCTTCCCACTCGCGAAGATATGGGTGCACTCCTCGATAAAATCATTGAGGACGTAAAACAGTTTCGACAGGTGAAAATCGATTTGGACGAAGCGGGCCGGGAACGTCTGTTGCAGGCAGCGCTCGGTCTCACGCTGGGCGAAGCGGAAAATGTTTTCGCAAAAATCATTGTCAAAGATGAGCGCCTGAGCGGCGAAGATGTCTATGAAGTTTTCGCCGAGAAACAACAGATTATTCGCAAAAGCGGATTGCTCGATTATTTCGCGACCGATGAAAGTTTTTCCAATGTCGGCGGCCTTTCTGTGCTCAAAGATTGGTTGGACAAACGCGCCATTGCTTTCACCTCGCAAGCCCGCGAATTTGGTTTGCCCGCTCCGAAAGGGATTTTGATGCTTGGCGTGCAGGGCTGCGGAAAAAGTTTGTGCGCCAAAGCCGTTTCAAGTTTGTGGCAATTGCCGCTGCTCCGTTTTGACATGGGCCGCATGTTCAACAGCCTCGTCGGTTCCTCTGAAGAAAATGTGCGCCGCGCCATTGCCGTCGCGGAATCGGTCGCGCCCGCCATTCTGTGGGTGGACGAAATTGATAAAGCATTCGCCGGTTCGCAAGGCTCCGGCGCAACCGACGGCGGAACGACTGCGCGGGTCTTCGGAACTTTTTTGACCTGGCTCTCCGATAAAACAGCACCCGTTTTTGTGGTCGCCACCGCGAACGACATTTCGCAACTTCCGCCCGAGTTAATGCGCAAAGGCCGTCTCGACGAAATCTTTTTTGTCGATTTGCCCAGCGAGGAGGAACGCGAATCCATTTTCCAAATTCATCTCACAAAGCGCAAACGTGACCCGCAAAATTTTGATCTCAAAACTCTCGCCGCGTGTAGCAAGGAATATAGTGGCGCGGAAATTGAGGAATCCATCATCAGCGCGCTTTACGACGCATTCTCCAGCGGAACGGAACTCTCCACCGACCACGTTTTGCACGCCTTACGGGAAACGGTTCCACTTTCCAAAACGATGGATGAACAAATCAATCGGCTGCGCAGTTGGGCGGATGGACGCGCGCGCAATGCCAGCGTGGCCCGCAAATCCGCGAGCGAAACAGAGCATCGCCGCATGGAGTTTTAAGTATGGATTTTGAAAGTTTTTTCTTTGCGCTCAAGGACAACGGAAAAACCGGCGGCCTCTTCGTCGCGTCACTGATCGGATTTTTTGTAGCGATTATTCTGACTCTCATTTTTTGGCAGGCGGCAGTGGGCCTGGCCCTGTTCATCCTGTTTTTCTGGCTGCTCGTCTGGCTGGCGAAATCAATTTGGCAAATGGACTATAAACTCTTCGGAGTTTTCCTGTTTTTTTCGCTGATTTCGCTCTCCTTGCTGGGCGTGGCGACTGTGACGAACACCTTTCTCGATCTCGATATTTTCACGTTGGTTCTGCCGGTCGCGAGTTTCCTCGCAATTCTCTATTCGCTGGGCGCGCTCAAGTTTTACCTGTGCCTCTCGAATTTGCATAAAATAGTTTACGTCGCGTTACCTCTCGCTTTCGCAGCAACCGCCTTCATTTATTCCTTCCATAAATAGCCGCAAAAATTCGCCGTGAGCTTTTATAGGTGGCCTTGTCGAATTCTTATTGGCGGAGAATTAATTATGAGTTGCGTCTGTATCTTAACACCGGTGGTGATTGCGGCCTGGCCCGCTTTCAGTGCGGCGGTCGTAGCTGCGGCGACCTCGCTCGGCTACGTGGCGGTGGAAGAGGTCATGCAAGAAAGAGAATACGAAGCGGTCCTCGAAAAACCCAAACGAATTAACCTGGAAATAGAGCAAAGCGAACTGGTCACGGGGCAACTGGGCCGCGACAAAAAAATTACGGTCACGAGGGATGGAATCATCGTCACGTTTTCCCGAGATGCCCGGGGAAAAGCTTCTTTGTGCGTGGAAGGCGAGGGTTATAGCGACACGGCTTTGCGCGCTGCCGGGGAGGAATTGAGCGGGCGCGTCGTGCAACAATATGTTCATCAACGGCTCATGGACGAGATGCAGAAGCGCCAATTCTGCCTCGTGGAAGAGGAAGTGACGGCGGACAATTCCATTCGTATGAAAGTGCGGCGCTGGGAAAATTGAATTTGTCGCGGCGCGTCTGTGACCGCCGCAAACCACGATAATTTGAGCGGCGGTAACAGACACGCCGCTACCATTAAAATTTATGCCACAACGCGAATTTGACATCACCATCGGGCCGGACGGCAGCGTGGAACTGCATGTGCAAGGTTACAAAGGCAAACGTTGTTTGGAAGCGATGAAGATGTTTGAGGAAATCGTCGGCGAACTGAAATCACAACGCGCTACGAGCGAGTTTTACGAACCGGAAGAAGAAGTCCGCTACAACGCGGAGCAACGACATTAAGCAGTTTGGCGATATGGAAATTATCTTTGAATGCCTGTTTTGCCAGCAAGAACTCACGGTAGATCGTGCCGACGCGGGCCACCAGATTTCATGCCCCACTTGTAGTAAAACAATAACCATTCCAATGGAAACGCCGCCTAGACCGGCCAGGCCAAAAGTCAAAAAAACTCTAAGGAATCCGTTTGCAATCCTCTACCACCTGATTGTCTTCAACATAATGCAAAGGAGGGGCCTTCAAATTCGCTCGAGAAAGGCGTTCCGAGCTTTTGTCTTCTTTCCAAGCGGGCGAACGCAAGAATCGTGTCACAATATCGCTTTGCGATCTCAAATGAAGCTCGTGAGCAGCGGCTTTTTTCAAAGGCGATGGTACAAAGTTCCTGATGTCTTCGAAGCACTCAAAACGCTCGGCCCGGTTTTCGCAATGCGAATTGGGGTCAGCCCACACAGAAAACAAATTGTTTTTACTGGGCGCAAGAATGATTTTCCTGAATTTGAAACGTTTCTGTCAGTGCATCTTTCCAAAGCCACCAAATGAATAGCGCAGGCCCATATTATCCTCCCCGAGCCCGCTGGAACAGCCCGGTGAAAACTCTGTGCTTCAAACTTGGTCGCGGTCTCTCTACATTTGGCATTCTTACCTCTGAGAGCGGAATAAAATCAATCAGTCGTGATACCTTTCTCTCTTTACTGATCCCAGGCTACGTCTTCCCGTCCTTTGGCTATCCTCTCGTTGGAAAGATCGCCATGAGCTGGCTGGTGATCGCCTGGCTGATCTTTTTTGCATGGCTGGGCTATCCGGTAGCCACCGTCGCCTATGCGTCGATTCTTTCGTTGCATGTCACGTCCATTGCCTTCCTCATGAAACGTTTCGCGCCCAACCTCACTTTGGTATTTAGAATTTTATCCACCTTTCTTATTCTCTTTGTACTCGATGTTTACGTTTACGGATTTCTCCAGCGTCATGTCGAACAATCCTTTATGCCTTTGCGCATTGGAAAGAATGTCGTGATCGTCCATGCGCAAAATGTCAAAAACCTGAAACGAGGCGACTGGATCGCTTATCGCATTGATCCGCATTCGATTCACATCACGGGCGGCAATTATCACGGGAGTATTGTCGCAGAGCAGGGCTTTGGTTTAGAGCGAGTAATGGCGGGTCCGCGTGACGCCGTTCGTTTCGACAAAAATACTTATCGGGTCAACGAGCAAACTTTTGCGGGTAAACCTTTCATGCCGTCGTCCGGCGAGTTTACGCTCGCCTCAAATCTATGGCTCGTCTGGCCAAAATTTTCCGTCCATGGTGGCGGTATTCCGGAGACCCGGATCGCAAATTTTTTGCAAGGCTACGCCGTGATTTCAGATAAACAAATGATCGGAAAACCATTCGTGCGCTGGTTTGGGCGCAAACAAATTTTACCATGAGCCGTTTTAACAGCCTGGAGTTGGGTGGAAACTTTGAGGAACCGTCTGAATATCAAGCGGAACTCAAGGACGAAAGTTTTTATCTCGCTGAAGCAAAAACGGCTTTTGAATCCGCTCAATTCGAAAAAGGCCTTCGCGCCTTTGCTAAAGTCCTGGAGTTCAATCCGAAGAATGTCGCGGCGTGGACCGGACAAGTGCGAATGCTCATCGAACTCGGTGAATTCCAAGAAGCAAAGTTGTGGGCGGACAAAGCATTGGAAAAGTTCGCGGACGATCCGGAACTTCTCGCCGCCAAAGCAGTCGCGCTGGCGCGGATGGGTGATGTGAAAGCGGCGCTCGCTTTTTCCGACGCATCCATCGAGGAACGCGGCGACACGCCTTACATCTGGCTGGCGCGCGGCGATGTTCTTCTAGCCCGCGCCGAAAAACGCGCCGAATATTGTTTTCAAAAGGCGATCGCGTTGGCCTCCGGCGATTGGTTCGTGCGCTGGCTTGCGTCGCGCATTCACTTTGCTTACAAAAAATTTTCCATCGCGTTGAAGTTTGCGCAGGAAGCGTTGAATCTCAATTCCGGCAACGCGGCGGCGTGGTTGCAGGCGGGGAATTGTCAGGTCGCCCTCGGTTTAATTGTTCTCGCGGAAAATTCTTTCACGCAAGCGCAGCAACTCGATCCTCGCTGTTCTGCCGCAACTTTGGCGCTCAATAAAATCGCGGGCACGGGCGATTTCGGAAGATTTTTCAGCCGGCTGCGACAGCTCTTCCATATTTTATGAGTCCGAAACTTAATTGTCTTTTGGTCAAGGCTCACAACCTGGGCGCGTCCGATTTGCATTTGATCGCGCAAGTTCCACCCGCTCTGCGCGTCAACGGAGAAATTCTTCTGGCGGATGAGGACGCTCTGAGCGCTGACGAATTGCGCTACATGACTTCGAGCCTGATGAATGACGAACAGGCCGAAAAATTTAAGCGTGAATGGGAATTGTGCGTTTCCATTTTTCACGAAGTCGCAGGGCGTATGCGCGTCACTTTTTATCAACGCAACAGTTCACCGGAATTGAGCATCCGTTTTTGCGGAGAAAAAATTCGTTCGCGCGAGGAACTCGGTCTGCCGCCAAAGTTGGACGAACTGGTTCGCCGACCCAATGGCCTCGTTCTCATCACCGGCCCGACCGGTGCGGGCAAAACCACCACGCTCAATTATCTCGTCAACCTGATCAATGAAGAGCGCCGCTGCAAAATCGTGACCATCGAAGACCCCATTGAATTCGTTCATCACAACAAGCGCGCCATCATCGTGCAGCAGGAAGTTCTTACCGACACCCATTCGTTCAATCGCGCGTTGATGCACGTTTTGCGGCAGGACCCGGACGTAATTGTGGTCGGAGAAATACGCGATCACGAAGCGATTTCCACCGCCATCACCGCCGCTGAAACCGGTCATCTCGTTTTGGCGACGCTGCATTCGCCCAACGTCTCTCACGCCCTGGAACGCATCATCGGCGTCTATGAAGGCAATGCGCAGCGCCAGATTATTTTGCAACTGGCCAACGCTCTGCAAGCAGTCATCGCGCAGGATTTGCTCCCGGCGGCCGATCGTTCCAAGCGCGTTCTCGCCTACGAATTATTGGTGGCGACTCCCGCCATCCGAAATTTGATTCGCGAAAATCATTTTCATCAGGTGGAAAATTCCATTCAAACTGGAGCCAAAGATGGAATGCAACTGATGGACACCACGCTCTACGATCTTTATTGCCGTTGCCAGATTACCTATGACACCGCTGTCGCCCGCGCAAAACATCCCGAGCGGTTCACCACCAAATAGCGGCGCATCGATCGGAGGGAAATTATTTCCGCAAACTTTTCCACGGCTCCTGCTCGCTGACTTCGATGGTCACCGGCCCTTCACTTTTGGCGGGAGAAAGAATGGCCAGGAAATCCAGCGTGTCGGAACCCGCGTTGTAAGTTCCATGAATTTTTCCGGCAGGCAGATAAAGCGAATCCCCGGCGTGCATCGTTTTCTTTTCGCGCTCCACCCATTGTTCGGCAGTGCCGGAAAGGATGTATAAAATTTCCTCCATCTTCGGATGAAAATGAAATTGGTGCGCTTCCCCCGGCGGCAACTGCGCACGCACGAACATCAAATTGGTGTCCGCGACCATGCCCGGTTTGCAGAGCCAGAAATGAGTTTTGCCGGGCAGTTGTTCGACCTCGGCCTCCGCGAGCGAAACAAAACGGAAATCAGGAAGTGGATTCGGCATGGCTTTTTTTGCGTCAGGTCGGGGAGAGATTCAACATTTTTTTCCCGCAAACCAAATTGCAACCCCTCAACCGAATCGCCCCAAAGCCGTCCCCGTGAATTTGGAAGCCGACGACGGTCTCGACAGCCATTTCAAATTGACGTAGACAATGGGCAAGTCGCGGATGTTTCGTGGTCATTCGTGCGGGAGTTGCCCGCCAAGAAATACATAAATTTTAGAATGCCTTCATTTAAACCGACTGAACCGTGGGAAGCGCCGCCACATACTTTGGCGAAGTTGGAAATCATCGGACGTTACCTTTATTTGTGGTTCACAATAGTTGGCAAGACAAAAGGCCGTTTGGTTTATATCGACGGTTTTGCGGGACCAGGACGCTACAAAAATACTAACAAGAGTTCTCCACTTGTTGCGCTTCAAGCCGCAAAGGACGCGTTAGATCGACCGGGCGCGGGCCTTCAGAACACCGAGTTTAATTTTTTGTTTGTCGAGAAAGAGCCAAAATTTGCGGAGAGCTTACAGGAGACTATTTCTGCGTCCACATGGCCTAAACAATTCGACTGGGCAGTTGAACGTGGTTCTTTTGAAGAAAAGGTCGGAGGTATTTTGGAAAAAATACGGACAGAAGGGGCGACTCTTGCGCCGACTTTCGCTTTCATTGACCCGTTTGGAGCGACGGGACTTCCTTTCAAAATTATTTCAGAAATTCTTCGGCATCCTACTTGTGAAGTGTTGTTGAATTTGGATTCGGACGGAATCAGCCGCTTGGTCTCTGCTCAAATGCTTCAGAAAAATCAGGCGAATTTAGACATTCTTTTTGGAGATGCAACATGGCGATCGGAGCTTAATTCGAATCTTCCAATGTCTGCATTATCAGCGCAGGTTTTGACGGCTTACAAAAAGCGACTCCGCGCAATCGTTCCCTATGCTTTTGCTTTCGCTATGAATTCCCGCGAAGGACAACTTAATTATCATCTGGTCTTCGCAAGTCAGCACTTCAAAGGACTGGAAAAAATGAAAGAAGCGATGAAAGCGGTTGACCAGAATGGAACCTACTCGTTTTCGGATGACACAGTTGGACAAGAATTATTGCAGTTTGATTTCGATGCGCCCGTCCTTTGGGCGGAAAGGATGCGAAAGGAATTCGCGGGGATTTGGAAAACGTATGCTGAGTTGCGGGATTTCGCATTAAACGAGACGCCATTTACAAATGCAAAAGCGATGCTGCGTTACCTCGAAAATAAAAACCTGCTGAAGCTGGATTGCGATAAAGACCGCAGAAAGGGTTCATTTCCCGAAGAAAAAATAAGGAGAATTTTGATCGAACAAACTTTATTGTGAGTTAGACAACTATTGTCCGTGTTAGAATGATAGCTTGGGAGTAAAACTGTGAGCGATAAATCTAAAATTGAATGGACCGATGCAACGTGGAATCCGGTTCGCGGTTGCACGAAAATCAGTCCCGGCTGTTTGCATTGTTACGCCGAGACTTTCGCAGAACGTTTTCGCGGCGTGCCGAACCATCCATTTGAACAAGGTTTTGATTTGCGGCTTGTGCCGGAAAAACTTGGCGAACCTTTTCGTTGGGGAGTTTCACGAATGATTTTCGTTAATTCCATGAGCGACCTTTTTCATCCTGACGTTCCCGATGATTACATCGTTTCCGTGGCGCGCGTAATGGCCGCTGCGAACTGGCACACCTATCAAGTCCTCACCAAACGTGCTTACCGTTTGCAAAAACTGTTGAACGGCAAACTGCGTTTCGCCGCCGAGCAACAACATATTTGGTGGGGCGTGAGCGTGGAGAATCGCAAGCATGGTTTGCCGCGAATTGATCTGTTGCGCGATACACCTGCAAAAGTTCGATTTCTTTCCGTCGAACCGCTCTTGGAAGATCTCGGCGCGATGAATTTGAAAGGAATCAATTGGGTCATCGTCGGTGGCGAAAGCGGACCGGGCGCACGACCAATCGAGATCGAATGGATTCGCACTGTTCGCGCACAATGTCGCAGCGCGAAAGTCGCCTTCTTTTTCAAACAATGGGGCGGCGTTCACAAATCGGAAACCGGGAGAACACTGGACGGTCGAACGTATGATGAATTTCCGAAACGTTGGGAAGCAACGATTCCGGATTTAGAATTTCGACGAAACGCTTTAGAGAAATTGGCGCTGATTTAAATCTCCATGAACCGCCTTCTCTTCGGTGACAATCTCGGTTGGTTGCTTGATGCGAAAATATTTCCTGACGCCAGCGTTGACCTTGTTTATCTCGACCCGCCGTTTAATTCCAAGCGCGATTACAATCTCCTTTTCAAATCGCCCAAGGGTCAGGAAAGCGACGCGCAGATTACCGCCTTTGAAGATTCGTGGCATTGGGGCGAAAAAGCCGAACGCGAGTTCGATTTTCGATTCGGCGTTGCTCAAACTGTTCGCGGCTCGTAAAACTATGTCGATGTCAGACGCTGTTCAAATCTCCGATACATTTTCCCTGCAAGAAAAAGTTGTCGTGTTTCACGGCAACTGCCTTGATTTACTCAAAACGATTCCTCCCAAAAGCGTGCAATTAGTTGTGACCTCACCGCCTTACAATGTCGGCAAGGAATACGAAAAACGCCTCGACCTCGACAGTTATGTAAAACAACAAAAGGCTGTCATTACCGAATGCGCCAAAGTGTTGAAAGAAACTGGAAGCATTTGAGCTGCGGTTGAATATGCCAAACGATATTGGAAAACAATTTTTGGCGGAGCTTGTTGAAAGGTTTGGGGCAATCGAGAAGCTAGGTGGAAGTAAATCTCTATTTCAAATTGGCAAGAGTCGAGTGCGTGTCTATTTGCGGTATTCAAAAGTCCATCCGCGCGGCCAAACATTTTATGGCCTGCGAGCCGATGATCTAAAACAATTGGAGGGATATGCTTCTGTCATCGTGTTTCTTTGGGACAACCAAACTGCTCCGCTGATTGTTCCCTTTGTAGATTATGAATCCGTCTTTCAAACTCTTCGACCGGCGCGTGACGGACAATTCAAGGCTCAGGTTTATCCAGAAGAACAAGGCACCGAGTTATACATCGCGAAGGCCGGGCGATTCAACGTCGAAGGATACTTTGGTTGGTCGATCCTAGAAGATTTTGTAGAACAGTCAGGCCAGGAAAAAATTCCCGATTTATCCCACTCTCAGGTTCAGACGCTTATTGGTGCAATTGGGATCGCAAAAGGTTTTGATATTTGGATTCCGGCAGTTGATCGCAATAAACTGGATTGGTTAATCGCGAAACAATTTGCGTGCTGCGATCAACTTCCATTTGGTTTTGAAAACATCCACCACGTTTTGCAGGAGATCGACATCGTCTGGGTGCAAAAAGGAAGCAATCAACTTACAGCGTTGTTTGAAGTTGAGCATTCAACTCCAATTTACAGTGGCTTACTTCGGTTCAATGACATTCACCTTGTTTCACCGAATCTCTCGCCGCGATTTAGCATCGTGGCGAACAATGCGCGACGCGATGTCTTCGTAAAACAATTGAATAGACCGACATTTAAAGCGAGCGGACTTACTGAAATGTGCAACTTTCTGGAGTACCCAAATGTGTTCAGTTGGCACAAACGCATATGCAAATGAAAAATAAAACTTGGATTGTTGTGAAAGTAGAGCGCGGGTTCCCTACAACCCTGAGGGTTTGTAAAGACGAAGCTCAAGCGTCCAAACTTGAACGGCGCGAGGCCAAGAAGTTAAACCCAGATTATGACTCGCTTGGTATTTTTTGCGTCGATCTTCAAAAGACTGAAGTCGCGCAACTAGCTGTCGATTGCTGATCGCTTGCCAGATAAACAATGGGAGGAAAGCCGGGTGACTTATTTCGTAACCAAATCTGAGAAACTCATCCGTGCGACACTAACAAAATCTGCTCAGGAACAAAAAGCGGAGATTCTGGCTCAAGGTGAGGAAGCGATTCTCAGCTACAATCAGACGGATTTTGTTAAAGATCGCGTGGCACTTGAAGTTCAGTTCGGTAAATATTCGTTCGTCGCCTATGACTTGTTCGTGAAGCACCTTGCCTTCTACGTGCGAGACGAGATTGATGTCGGAATTGAAATTCTCGCGATGAAAAGTATGCAACGGCACATGTCCTCCGGCCCCGGTTATTACGAAGGAGAACTTTACAACGTGATCCGCAATGGGCGCGGAGTTCCGTCGGTGCCGCTGGTAATCATCGGCGTTGAGCCATAAAAAGGCGGCGGGTTGAAAGCCGATGACATTCGTTCGCTCATGGCCGTGCGCAAACGCGAGAACGCGGAGATCGCCCTTTTCATTTCGCTGGAACCGCCGACCAAAGGAATGATCGGCGACGCGGCGAGCGAAGGTTTTTACGAAAGTCCGAACGGCAAGAAATTTCCCCGCGTGCAACTGCTGACGATTGAAGGGTAACAACGTTCCCGGAAGAAAGGTTCGCTCTGGATTACTTGCGCGCCTCTTGTATAGTCGCGCCATGTTCGAAACAATTTCCATGCAGTTAATCAACGCCGCCGAGAAGCTTGTGCATTTGCGGAGGTTTCTTTGACGTCGCCAACGTGCAGAAAAGGTTGATGGAGCTGGATGACGTGATGGCGCAGGAAGGTTTCTGGAACAATCGCGAGCAGGCGCAAAAAACCATCGACGAGACCAACGGGTTGCGCAAAAGAATCGAGCCGCTCCTCAAAGCCGAAAAACAACTCGACGATTTCAAAGTCATGGTCGAGTTGGGCGAAGGCGAAGCGGAATCGTCCCAAAAAAAAATCGAGCAGGAACTGGAACGCGATTTAAAAATCTTCTTCCGCGACCTCGAAGCCGCCGAACTGAAAGTTTTTCTCAACGGCCCGCACGACAAAAATAATTGCATCCTGAGCATCAACGCCGGCGCGGGCGGGACTGAATCGTGTGATTGGGCGAGCATGTTGTTGCGCATGTATCAGCGCTGGTGCGAAGCGCGCGGCTGGGAAGTGGAAGTGACCGACGCGCTCGAAGGCGAAACGGCGGGCATTAAAAGCGTGACGCTGCTGATCAAGGGCGAGAACGCCTATGGTTTTTGCAAGGCGGAACGCGGCGTGCATCGGCTCGTGCGCATTTCACCATTTGATTCCAACAAGCGGCGGCACACGAGTTTCGCCAGCGTGGATGCGATTGCGGAAATCGAGGAGACATCTTCGGAAATTGTTATCCCCCCCGTTGAATTTCGCGTGGACACATTTCGGTCTGGTGGCAAAGGCGGACAGAACGTGAACAAGGTTGAGACGGCCGTTCGCATCACCCACATCCCGACCGGACTCGTTGTGGCATCGCAAGCGCAACGTTCGCAACATCAGAATCGCGCCACCGCCATGACGCTTTTGCTCTCGCGGATTTACGCGCAACGCGTCGATGCCGCGAAGGCCGACATGGAAAAGTTTTACGGGGAGAAAGGGAGCGTCTCGTGGGGAAATCAAATTCGCAGTTACGTTTTTCAGCCGTATCGCATGGTCAAAGATTTGCGCACCGGCGTCGAAACCAGCAACGTGCAAGCGGTCATGGACGGCGACCTCGACGCGTTCGTGAACGCGTGGTTGCGTGCTGGTTGCCCCAGCAAACGCATGGCGAACATCCCTGACGACGAATAATAATTACGGTAGGGCGCGTCACTCCGTGCGCGCCTCTTTGTTACTCGCCGGATCCGGCGCGCTCGGAGTGACGCGCCCTACCATCGCGATGTGGTATGATCAGGGTCTGACCATCGGCTGACCCAAGGTCGTGATTTGCCGGATGAGATAGCACGTGCGCAGATCGGAATCATAAACATACATGGTCGCCGTGTCGGGATCGAAAACACCCGTTCCTCCATTGGGATACGCCACGATCTTCAACTGTGACCAATTTTTTTTGGGCACCTCTTTGGATTTTTCCACCGCGCCCAGACTCAGCGCAATCGCCAATCCTGACAACGCTCCACCAGTGAACAACCATCCGGCTTTTCTTTTTTTCATAGGATTTTCTTTCATGGAATTTTAACCGCTTGCTTCGTTCTAATCATTGTTAAATTGCAGCCGAGCGAAGTGTCACGCCACTAAAAGCTTTCTGCTTTGCGCGCGCCGCAACTTTTGCGAACAATTCATCTGTGAACATTCTCGACACCATCGTAGCGCAAAAAAAACTCGAAGTGGCTAAACTTCCGACGCGTTTGCTGGCGGCGGGAGATTTGCACGATGCGATGCTGGAACGAAATGAATCACGAAATTTTTTGGCTGCTCTGAAAAATCCAAAACGCGGCGCGATGGCGTTGATTGCGGAAGTAAAAAAAGCCTCGCCGTCCGCTGGAATCATTTGCGAGAATTTTGATCCCGTTCGCATCGCCGAAGAATATGAAGCCGCAGGCGCGAGTTGTCTTTCTGTTTTAACGGACGAGAAGTTTTTCCAAGGCTCACTCGATTACCTGAAACAAATTCGCACCGCTGTTAAAATCCCTTTGTTGCGAAAAGATTTCATCATCGACGAACGGCAAATTCTCGAGGCAATTGATTGGGGTGCCGACGCCATTTTGTTAATCGTTGCGATTTTATCGGATGAGCAATTGGAACGATTTCATACGCTCGCCACTGACGCTGGTTTGGCGGCGTTGGTTGAAGTGCATGACGATGAGGAATGGCAGCGAGCGCAAAAAATCGGCGCGCAGCTCATCGGTGTCAACAACCGCAATTTGAAAACTTTCCAAGTCGATTTGGCAACTACCGAAACGCTTGCCGCCAAAATGGATTTGGAGAACAGATTTTTGGTGGCCGAAAGCGGGATTCATTCCCGCGCGGACCTGGAGCGGCTGGAGCGTTGCGGAGCCAGAGCGATTTTGGTCGGTGAATCTTTACTTAAAGGCGGCGACATTTCAGCGAAGATTGAAGAATTGATCGGCTGAAAATTTTGACGCAGGTATAAAAAAAAACCACTCTGTTTCCAGAGTGGTTTTCGAATCAATTACAGGTTAGTAGGTCTGTTGCAAAACGATCTGCCCACCTTGTGTCACGGTAATGGTCGCGGAGGTAAAATCCACGTCCGAGATAGTGGCCGTGAAATTATTGTTCGGGCAACCCGCTTCTTTGGCAGAGATGGTTGGCGCTGCGGTAGTCACGCATGCACTGAGCGTACCATTTTTAATCTCAGTAGCCTTGAAGGTTTGAGTAGTGCTTCCGCCGAGGTCTTTTTTATCAATCCCAGGAGCAGAATTGCCAGCAGGGTTGGTGCAGGTTGTTTTGGCAGTCCCCGTGGTGGCAATGGAAATCGTGACATCTTCATTACCCAAACCGGCGAGGGAAAAACAGGTGGTTAAAGTTGTTCCATTATCCGTGAATTTCGGACTGCTCTTAAAGTGGACACTGGCCGCGTAGGCTACACTGGCACCGACTGCAAAGACTGGTGAATAGGACGGCTAATTTGCTGATTTTACTTTTCATTTTTTTATCTTTCTGGATCTCCCGCTGGTTTTTTTCTCCGCGTAAAGGACCCGTTTTGTTGAGTTGTTAAGGTGCAAGAATGGCGCAAAATTATAAGGTGTAAATCAGGAAAACTGTGTCCTATAAAGTAGGGGTTTGCCTCAAAGAAATGCATGTCCCATTTTCTAAATCCGAGACAGACTCCTGATTTAGGCTGTCCTGACATCGAGTCTTAACCCAAAATCCGCTTGCCTTCGCTCAAGAAAATTCCTTGGAAGTTCATTTCCAAAGCCTGCGCATTCGACGCTTTAGCCAGTGCTTCTTCGCGCGAAATTCTTCCTTCCTGCACCATTTGAAAAAGTGCTTGATTAAAATTTTGCATGCCATCCTCACCGCCCGTTTCAATCGCGGCTGCTAGTTTGTCCAGCCGATTTTCTTCGATCAATTTTCGCACGGTGCCGGTGTTGAGCAGCACTTCCTGCGCGGGCGTCATGCTTCCGGCCAAAGTGGGGACCATTCGCTGACAAATCACCGCCTGCAAAGTGCCGGAAAGCTGGCGTCGAACCTGTTCACGCTCCTCGGCCTTAAAAAAATCAAGAATGCGGCTGACGGATTGGGCGGCGTTCGTGGTGTGCAACGTGGAAAGAACCAAGTGGCCCGTGTCCGCCGCGCTCATGGCGGCAGCGAAACTGGTGGCGTCGCGCATTTCGCCGACCATAATGATATCGGGATCCTGCCGCAACACATGTTTGAGTCCGTGTTCAAAGGACATCGTGTCCAAGCCGACTTCGCGTTGTTCGATGATGGATTGGTTGTCTTCAAAAACGTATTCAATGGGATCTTCCATCGTGATGATGTGTTTGCGGCTGTTGGCGTTGATGTATTCAATCATGGCCGCGAGAGTCGTTGATTTGCCGGAGCCCGTTGAGCCAGCCAGCAAAACAATTCCGCGGGGAAAGGCGGCAATTTTTTTTAAGATCGGGTGCAGACCCAGCTCTTCAAAGGTGGGCACCTGTGTTTTGACAAAACGCATCGCCAAACAATATTGGCCGCGCTGTTGAAAAAGGTTGGTCCGGAAACGGCCCACGCCCGGTAAAAAATAGGAGAAATCAATTTCGTGATCTTCTTCGAGGCGTTTGATCAAATGTTTGGGAACCATGTTTTGCACGATGGTATTCATCCATTGTTCTGTCGGCGTCGGGGCCTCAATGGCGACGAGTTTGCGATTGATGCGAAAGACAATGGGGTTGTCAATTTTGACGTGAACGTCAGAAGCACCACCCTCTACGGCAGTGGTTAAAATGCGGCGAAAAATTTCCATGCCCTCAACTTTAACAGCGTTGTGCGGTGACACAAGCGCGACGAGGGTCGCGGGAAAAGTTTTGGTACCCCCGCCCGGAATTGAACCGGGATCAACGGTTTAGGAAACCGCTGCTCTATCCATTTGAGCTACGGAGGCTTTACGAGGTAAAAACGAAGAGCCGGAAATTTAATTGCGCCCTATCTGATACTGCCCAATGAAATCATCACTTGGTTGGGAAAAACCGGTTTTCAAATTTAAACAGTCTCGCCCATCTGGCACATACTTTATTCGGGTCAGAGTGCAGGGCAAGTTGATTCGCGCCAGCTTGGAGCGATCAATACCGGCCTGGCCCGCATATCCAAGTAAAATCGCGGAAATTTCTAGCCAACGCAAAACGAGTTGCGGAAGATTAGATTATATCGCATAAACAATTTCACCTTTCTTTTTTCAGAATGCCCTGAGGAAGCTTTGCAAAATTTTATGAAGATGAATCGAGGTAAACAATTTGCTGTAACTTTAAACCAGCGATTAAAAAAGTTTCGTTATCTGCACGTTTGCAAGGTTGGCACCGTCTCTGTTTTCCTGACGATATTTTCCGGATTTCATCTTGCGGGGAACAATTCAGCAACTGCCGCCGAGGGAGTCCACATCACGGAACTGACCAATCGGCTACGCGTGGAAATTGATGGCAAACTTTTCACCGAATATTTTTTTAAGGATGTTCCAAAGCCATATTTATATCCGATTATCGGGCCTGGCGACGCGAGGATGACCCGGAATTACCCGATGCAGGAAATGGATTCCGAGGAGCACGACCATCCGCACCATCGCTCACTTTGGTTCGCGCATGGGGACATGAACGGCGAGGATTTTTGGAGTGAGAAAAGTGAGTCGGGAAAAACAGTTCATGAAAAATTTCTTGAAATTAAATCGGGAAAAGAAGCCGGCGTCATCCGTTCGCAAAATAAATGGGTCGCAAAAAATGGAACCGTTGTCGCGACGGATGAACGGACGATTGGGTTTTCCGGCAACGCTACACAAAAGATTATTGATTACGCAATTACGCTTCATGCTTCCAACGGCGATCTAAAAATGGGTGACACGAAAGAAGGAACGATGGCGATTCGCGTTGCGGAAACGATGCGGCTTTCTCACAGCAAAGACAAAAAAGGCGACGGACACATCGTCAACAGCGAAGGCGTGCGAGACGGAGAGACTTGGGGCAAACGAGCCAAGTGGTGCGATTATTTCGGGCCGGTGGATGGCAAAACAGTTGGCGTGGCGATGTTTGATCATCCAAAAAATCCGCGGTATCCGACGTGGTGGCATGTGCGTGATTACGGGTTGTTTGCCGCCAATCCCTACGGTCTGCACGATTTTGAAAAGAAACCTAAAGGCGCGGGCGATTTTGTTATTACCGCAGGAAAAAGCGTGACTTATCGTTACCGCTTTGTGTTTCACGAAGGCGACGAAAAACAGGCTGGGATTGAGCATCTTTTCAAGAAATATTCAAGCGAATGACCCGCGTATAATTTAAACACCGATTAATTTTTAAATTCAAAATTATGAACACTATAAATCAAATCAACCGACGACATTTTCTAAAAAATTCTTTTCTGACCAGCGCTGCGCTGAGTTTGCCTGTTCATTCCTGGGCGCAGGTCAAGGGTTCCAGCGATGACATTCGGGTGGCAATCGTCGGATTCAACGGCCAGGGAAAAGGAGATCTGGAAGAATTTCGCAAGGTTCCCGGTGTGCGCGTGGTGGCGCTGTGCGATGTCGATAAAGAGGTCCTCGAACGCGAGGCAAAAAAATTCAAAGACCGCAACGAACCCATTGAGACTTACACCGATGTTCGCAAATTATTGGAGAACAAAAATATTGACGCGATTTCCACAGCGACGCCGAATCACTGGCACGCGCTTATTTCTATTTGGGCAATGCAGGCGGGCAAAGATGTTTACGTGCAAAAGCCGGTTTCGCATAATGTCAGCGAGGGACGGCGCATGGTGGAAGCCGCTCGCAAGTATAAAAAAATCGTTCAAGCCGGAACACAAAGCCGCTCCAGTTCAGGACTGCGTGAGGCAGTGGAATGGGTGCGAGCCGGCAATATTGGAAAAATTATTGTCTCGCGAGGCATTTGTTACAAACCCCGCGTCAGCATCGGCAAAGTAACCATGCCCCTTCAGATTCCAGCCACCATTGATTACGATCTTTGGTGCGGCCCGGCAGCGAAAGTGCCGATTATGCGCAGCAAATTGCATTACGATTGGCATTGGATCTGGAATACCGGCAACGGTGATCTTGGCAATCAGGGCGTTCACGAAATGGATGTGGCGCGCTGGTTTTTAGGTGAGATGGAATTGCCACCCAGAACTTTTGCCGTAGGCGGAAGATTTGGCTACATCGACGATGGGGAGACGCCAAACACGATGGTGATTTATCACGACTATGCTGAGGCGCCGCTTCTTTTTGAATTGCGCGGTTTGCCCGAAAAAGCGGGAGCCAAAGATATGGACAAATATAAAGGAACCAAAATCGGAGTGGTGGTGGAATGCGAAGGCGGCTACGTGGTCGTTTCGAGTTATTCCAAGGCCACCGCCTTCGACAAGGATGGCAAGGAACTAAAACAATTTGAGGGAAGCGAGAATCACAAAATTAGTTTCATCAAAGCCATGCGCAGCCGGAAAACAAGCGATTTGACGGCTGATATTTTGGAAGGTCATTTGTCCAGCGCGCTTTGTCACACGGGCAATATTTCGTATCGTCTTGGGAAGACAAGTTCCCGCGACGAAATTACTGATGCGGTCAAAAATCAGAAAAAAGTGGGCGAAACCTTGGCGCGAGTGGAACAACACCTTGCGGCGAACCTTGTGGATTTTCAACAAACGCCCGCAAAACTGGGAGTGGTTCTGAATATCAATCCGAAAACGGAACGTTTTGTGGACAACGAGGAAGCAAACCATTTGTTGACCCGTGAATATCGAAAGCCCTTCGTGGTTCCAGAGAAGGTTTAAAAGTTTTCAATTGATTGCACGGGAATGCGCTTTCCATTGAACAAACTTTCAAGGCGAAGGGATGTGGCCTTGACGCTGCCTTTGTAAAAAACTAATTTAACGCCGGGTCGGTGGCCATAGCTCAATGGTAGAGTCCAAGCTTGTGGAGCTTGTTGTTGCGGGTTCGAATCCCGTTGGCCACCCCATTCCCCGTTCACCGGATTTAAAAAACGCATCCTTACTTGAGGGTGCTGCTTAAAATCAGGACAAAAAACTTCTGCGAATTATAGCGGCAAGAATTGAGCAGAATTTATGGGAGGACGGAGGTCGTATTTCAAATGTTGCGCGGGATGGCATGGTTTTTGCGGGGATCTTTCGGCAAACGAAATCTATGAAGTTCTCCCTCGAAATCGGCGAAACCGAAAAACACAATATTAAATACACATTTAACCAACTGTTTGGGCGGTTGACCATCACGGTGAATGACAAACCCATTAAACGATGCCTTCGGCTTTTTGACGAACCACTTCGCGAATTGCACGTATTTACCCTCGGAGAGCGCGAAAAATTTGCCGTCAAAATTGAGAAAGAACGCAAACTTCTTTTTGGGCAAAAAAACCGGGTTTTCGTCAATGACCGGCTCGTAAAGTATTGCGAAGGGGTCTAGCGGCGCTTCTCTCACCGTCTATTTTTTCATTTTCATCTCTCCAGTTTGTCGGTGTCATTTTCCAGTGAGGCTACGTATTCCTTTTCTCCAACCCCTAAGCTTCCCCTTCGGGGTGTTTATTTATTCGGCAACTCGTCTTTTCAAATTAGTCATTTACAAACTCGTGCTGTTCTCGGCGTAACGGATAAAATCGCTTTCACCACTTAGTGCCAACTGTTACAAACCGCGCATGGCAGCAAAACTTTCCATCGGTTTTCTAGGCGCGGGCAAAATGGCGACCGCTCTCGCCCAAGGTTTTATTGAAGCCGGACTGACGACGCCTAAACAAGTCATCGCCAGCGATCCGATTGACGCGGCGCGAAAATATTTTGCGAAAGAAACCGGCGCGAAAGTGACCAACTCAAATCTGGAAGTCGTTCGGTTCGCGAATATTCTCGTGCTCGCGGTGAAGCCGGGAAATGTCAGCGAGTTACTTCAAGAAATTGGTGAAACTGTCACCGGAAAACATTTGCTCATTTCCATCGCGGCAGGCGTTCCCATTGCGAAACTGGAAAGTGGATTGAGCAATTCGGCGCGAGTTATTCGTGTCATGCCGAACACGCCAGCACTCGTTGGTTCATCGGCGACGGCGTTCGCGCTGGGAAAATCTGCAAACGCGGAAGATGGAAAGCTCGCAGAAAAACTTTTCTCCGCAGTCGGAATTGCGTTCCAGTTGAAAGAATCTTTGCTCGACGCGGTGACGGGTTTGAGCGGCAGCGGTCCGGCCTACGTTTATTTGATGATCGAAGCGTTGAGCGATGGCGGCGTGGCGGCGGGTTTGCCGCGTGATGTCGCTACGAAGCTCGCGGCGCAAACCGTTTTCGGCAGCGCACAAATGGTTTTGGAAACGGGACAGCATCCCGGAGTTTTGAAAGATGCAGTGACAAGTCCCGGCGGAACGACCATCGAAGGTCTGCACGAATTGGAAAAAGGAAAAGTGCGCGGCGCACTCATCAATGCGGTGCGGGCCGCGACGGAAAAATCGAAAAAATTAGGGCAGGGTTAAATGAAAAGAGACACCCGAACATCTGCCGCGTTTGGAGTTCCGCCTTTAGGCGGTTTGCGGACCATATTTTCAGAC